>NZ_JACJUO010000002.1:857500-1206750 GCF_014397025.1 Ochrobactrum sp. Marseille-Q0166
GTTCCGTAAGCCTGTGAAGGGACAGTCGTGAGACATCCTGGAGGTATCGGAAGTGAGAATGCTGACATGAGTAACGATAAAGGGAGTGAGAGACTCCCTCGCCGAAAGTCCAAGGGTTCCTGCTTAAAGTTAATCTGAGCAGGGTTAGCCGGCCCCTAAGGCGAGGCCGAAAGGCGTAGTCGATGGGAACCACGTTAATATTCGTGGGCCTGCAGGTAGTGACGGATTGCGTGTGTTGTGAGGTCTTATTGGATTGATCTTGCAGCGAAGCGGTTCCAGGAAATAGCTCCTGCATATAGACCGTACCCTAAACCGACACTGGTGGACTGGTAGAGAATACCAAGGCGCTTGAGAGAACTGCGTTGAAGGAACTCGGCAAAATGCACGCGTAACTTCGGAAGAAGCGTGACCCTTCTTTAGGCAACTATTGGAGGGTGGCACAGACCAGGGGGTAGCGACTGTTTACCAAAAACACAGGGCTCTGCGAAGTCGCAAGACGACGTATAGGGTCTGACGCCTGCCCGGTGCTGGAAGGTTAAGAGGAGATGTGCAAGCATTGAATTGAAGCCCCAGTAAACGGCGGCCGTAACTATAACGGTCCTAAGGTAGCGAAATTCCTTGTCGGGTAAGTTCCGACCTGCACGAATGGCGTAACGACTTCCCCGCTGTCTCCAACGCAGACTCAGTGAAATTGAATTCCCCGTGAAGATGCGGGGTTCCTGCGGTTAGACGGAAAGACCCCGTGCACCTTTACTATAGCTTTACACTGGCATTCGTGTCGGCATGTGTAGGATAGGTGGTAGACTTTGAAGCCGTGGCGCCAGCCATGGTGGAGTCATCCTTGAAATACCACCCTTACCTATATGGATGTCTAACTGCGGCCCGTTATCCGGGTCCAGGACCGTGTATGGTGGGTAGTTTGACTGGGGCGGTCGCCTCCTAAAGAGTAACGGAGGCGCGCGATGGTAGGCTCAGAACGGTCGGAAATCGTTCGTCGAGTGCAATGGCATAAGCCTGCCTGACTGCAAGACTGACAAGTCGAGCAGAGACGAAAGTCGGTCATAGTGATCCGGTGGTCCCGCGTGGAAGGGCCATCGCTCAACGGATAAAAGGTACGCCGGGGATAACAGGCTGATGACCCCCAAGAGTCCATATCGACGGGGTTGTTTGGCACCTCGATGTCGACTCATCGCATCCTGGGGCTGGAGCAGGTCCCAAGGGTATGGCTGTTCGCCATTTAAAGCGGTACGTGAGTTGGGTTCAGAACGTCGTGAGACAGTTCGGTCCCTATCTGCCGTGGGTGTAGGAATATTGATAGGATCTGTCCCTAGTACGAGAGGACCGGGATGGACGTATCTCTGGTGGACCTGTTGTCGTGCCAACGGCATAGCAGGGTAGCTATATACGGACGGGATAACCGCTGAAGGCATCTAAGCGGGAAACCCACCTAAAAACGAGTATTCCCTATCAGAGCCGTGGAAGACTACCACGTTGATAGGCCGGGTGTGGAAGTGCGGCAACGCATGTAGCTTACCGGTACTAATAGCTCGATCGACTTGATCACTCCCATTTACAATATCCATCGAACGAAGTTCGATGTCTCTTTTGTCCTTGCGAAGTAAACTTCGAAGATGACAATAAGCATACGACTGTATGCCGCCGAATGTTCGGCGCGCCCGCGCAGCCATTCACAAAGTGAATGTGGCGTGAGCGAAAATAACAGCACGAAAGACAACAGCTTCTCATATTTGTGTTCTTCGCCGACCTGGTGGTTATGGCGGAGCGGCTGCACCCGATCCCATTCCGAACTCGGCCGTGAAACGCTCCAGCGCCAATGGTACTTTGTCTTAAGACACGGGAGAGTAGGTCGCTGCCAGGTCTGCTAAGCACACAAATCAATCCATCTTCTCATAATTACAAAACAGTCACAAAACGCGTAGTTCGCCAAAAATAACAAACCGGTTCATAATAAAAACCCTGGCGCGGGGTGGAGCAGCCCGGTAGCTCGTCAGGCTCATAACCTGAAGGCCGCAGGTTCAAATCCTGCCCCCGCAACCAACAATACGAACAAACCCGTCGCACTAGCGGCGGGTTTTGTTGTTTTTATAGCCCTTCCAATGGTTTGACGCTCCACCCAGTTGAGGATCGTGCCCAGTTCGCCGTGAAGCCTCGCGTAAATCTCGCCGCGTTCCGGCCCCGGGGTCAGCGAAATCTTCTCGATCAGGCCGCGCAATGGTGTTGTCACGTTAAGTTTCTCTGACCGGAAAGGTCAGCGGCTCGTAGATATTCAGTCGACACCGGCCGCAATTTTCCATGCATCGAAAGCTTCGAGGCGATGGTATCGAATTGTTTGTGCGGCTCGGCGGTGAGACGGAACTGAAAAGCAATTGCGGGTAGCTGAGTGCATGGTGACGAACCTTTGCAACATGCCTGGTGATCTGTGGCCTTGCATGGTTCGTTCCCGTTTTCGAATAGGCAGATGGCTATTCTCGGCTCGATTATTGAGGCCCTTGTGCGACCAATGATCAATGCCGGGTGCCACTTCAGCTTTTGCTGCACCGTATGAGCGGAGCTTATCAGTGATGATCCGTTTGGGAGCAAAGCCATAGCGCTTCATTAACGCCACGAGCAGCCTCTTTGCCGCCCCTTTATCACGCCGCTTCTGCAAGATTTCTTCGAGAACGGTGCCGTTTTGATCCACCGCACGCCAGAGCCAGAATTTCTCTCCAGCGCATTTGACGACCACTTCGTCCAAATACCAAATATCGCCGGGGCGCGCCTGACGCCGCCGCAAGTTGCGTGCGATCTGTGGTCCGAACTTGGCGATCCAACGACGAACTGTTTCGTATGGCACGTCGATACCACGCTCAAGCAGCATTTCCTCAACTTCACGCAGACTAAGGTTGAACCGAAGATAAAGCCACACCGTATGAGCAACGATCTGTGGCGGAAAACGGTGACGTTTGAAGCTGATATCTGATGACTGCATTGCCAAAATTTACGCCAACCCCGTCAGGCAGGCAACTCAAGCCCTGTTAACGTGACAACACCTTTAATACAGCTTTGGAGCATATTAAATCGAAGTCGTTTCGGACTAGGGTGCAGGGAAAACATAATCTGGACTCGGCGAGACCCCGGATGCAAGGTCTACGTAATCGAAGGTAAATTCTATGATCTGATCGAAAAAGTGCGAAATATACCGGACCACCTCGGCCAGCTCGCCATCCGCCCACGGCTCCCTAATCCGCGCCCGAGACATTGACCTCGTTCAGGCTGGCCTTAACGAGTGTTTGCGCGGCCTCTCCTGCGATCTCCATATAAGCGGGATCGCGATTGAGCAGCACGACCGAAAACGCGCCGTCGAGCAGCAGCCGGATCTGCTGAGGCAACCCTTTGGGATGAGATGCGCCAGCGCTTGCAAGCCGATCCCCCAGCCAGCGTTCGAATCCTGCCTTGTGCTGGTTGGCTGCTTTGAGCGCCGGGTGACCGGGCATCGTGACCAGTTCGGCGGAGGTTCTTAAGAAGCCGCAACCCTTCCAATTGGGTCTGCGGGCTGATCGGGCGAGATTTGTGAAGATAGCGCGAACCTTTTGTCCCGCGTCGCCCTCGGCCTCCTCATACCACTTTTCGAACGTATCGAGGTTTGGTTTATCGCGCCCCTTGAGATAGGCCTCGATGAGGTCGTCCTTGCTTTTGAAATGGTAGTATAGCGACCGCTTCGTCAGGCCCGCCTTTTCGGCGATAGCATCCACGCTGACTGAGCGAATGCCTTGTTTATAGAACAGCGACGATGCCGCTTTGATTATCTTATCGCGCGTGGAGTCCATCACTTGACCCTGTTGTATACTAACTAGTGAATATACATTACGACAAAAGTCCGCAATTCTCAAAGCGAAGATTTGTGGGGTGCCAGCATGACGGAAGCCAGACAGGAGGATCTCGAATTATTGTGCCGCGACGGTGTCGTCCTGCGCGGCCATCTGTGGGGCGATGGGTCTGACTCGATGCTGGGAACCGTTATCATAAATCCCGCAACCGGCGTGCTCGCGCGCTATTATCATCGCTATGCGCGCTTTTTGACGGAGCAAGGATTCCGTGTGCTAACCTACGATTATCGCGGGATCGGACAATCGCGTCCGCCATCGATCAGGAGATGCGGATATCGTTGGCGTGACTGGGGGGAGCAGGATTTCGACGCTGCCTTGCGCTTCGTTGAAGCGCAAGAGTGGTGCGAGCGAATTATTGTCGTGGGTCATTCGATCGGCGGTTTTCTTCCGGGACTATCCCCGTGCTCTCACATCATTGACCGCATGATGACGGTTGGCGCGCAGTACGCCTATTGGCGCGATTACTCCGAGCACCACCGGTCTCGATTATTCTGGAAGTGGCACATTGTCATGCCAGCGCTCACACTTGCCCTGGGATATTTCCCCGGTCGACGACTTGGCTGGCTCGAGGATCTCCCAGCGGGCGTTGCCAAGGAATGGAGCTTTCGTCGTCGGCGCATGGAGGACAGCTACCCTCCAGCGGAACGCTCAGCGATTTTGTCACGATTCTCGTCCGTGACGGCGGCGATTCTGGCAATCGGCATCAGTGACGATGAAATCGCCTCACCACAGGCCATCGACCGAACCCTCGAATATTACACATCGGCCGAGAAGACCCACGTTTTGCTGACGCCTCACGATTTCGGCGAGGAGGCGATCGGTCATTTCGGATTATTTCACGAGCGGCATCGGCCCGGCTTCTGGACGAAGTCGATTAAGTGGCTTGTTCAGGAGCAAAATCCTTGGCCCTCTGATACTATTCCGCCACTAAAGACCTTACACGAGATCGTTCCGGAACGGGCGATTCCAAAAGTATACTATTGAAAAAGCCGTCTATGAGCCTTGCTACAGTGAAAGCTTTTTTGCGGCGCAGGCGCCCGACATCGAGGTCATTGAGGCTGCATCAAGTACAGCAACCGTTGCCGAGGCGGCGACTGTTCATGGTGTGGCGCTTGCCCAGATCGCCAAAACCCTGTCGATGCGAGTGGGCGACCGCATCATCCTGCTCGTGACCGCTGGACATACCTGTCTCGATAACGGCAAGGCAAAGGCCGCATTTGGGGGTAAGGTCAAGATGCTCGGCCTTGATGAGGTGGAGGCGCTCACTTCCCTCGGGCCTTGAAACCTTTTCGCTCGAACTCTCCTGTGATGGAGAAGTCAAAAAAGAAAGGCTATGGGCGAAACGTGCTAGGCAGCCCGCTAACAGCCGTTGCGACTTTTCTCAAGCTTCTGCATTCTCAGGGTGATGTGTCGCCGATCAGGGCCGGAGAAGTCATCACGAGGGGGACGATCACCAAAGCTTACACGATCAAGCCCGGTGAAAAGTAGTCTACTAGGCTTGACGGCGTTGCGCTGAGCGGATTTGAGTTGACTTTCGCCTGAGCCTGCGAACGAGCGGTGGATTGGCGGAAGGGTTCTACATGATTGGTTCTGCCGCAAGGTAGAACCCAAGTATCAGAAGCCCTAAGAAAAAGACCTTCCGAAATGTCTGGATGCTCATCTTCGCCCTTAGCCATTGTCCGAGGAACATGCCCGCCAGCGCTGGGAGCAGGGCCAGCACCGATCCGCCGAATAGAGCGACAGAAGTTCCCTGCTGGCCTGGTCCACCGATTAAGGCGGCGGCCAAAGCAATCGTAGAGACTGTGAAAGACAGGCCGAGCGCCTGTATCAGGTCCTCCTTTTCAAGGTTAAGAGCCTGAAGGTACGGCACCGCCGGGATGACGAAGACGCCGGTGGCGCCGGTGACAAGACCTGTTAGCAGGCCAACGGCAGGCGACATCCATCGTTCATTCGCCCGACTAACCTGAAATCTGAACTGCGCAAGACCGAGAACAGCGTAGATGATCAGCGCGATCCCTAGCGCTGGCAACGCCAGTCCGTGAGCGCCGCTCGTCAACATGCTGCATGTTGCGATTGTACCGGCCGCGACACCAATCATCATTGCCCAAAAGCGACTAAGTAGCGCACGGAAAGAAGGACCTGCAAGTAATTGCCAGATGTTGGTCACGAACGAGGGAATGATGAGGATCGCCGCCGCCTGGGCGGGTACCATGACCACCGACAGGAGGCCCATGGCGACGGTTGGCAGGCCCATGCCGACGACGCCTTTGACAAAGCCTGCCATGATGAACACCAGCCCGACGATGGCCAGTGTCTTTGGGGATGAGAGAAGCGACTCGTTGGCCTCCATTAGCATGCCGGCGATTGTGTCAATCATGGAGGAGCATGTCCTCTATCGCGTCTTCTATGTCGTCATGAACGGCTGTGCCGGCAGCATTCAGTTGCTCGTTTCGGGCAGAGGGAATTAAGGTACAGAGGCCCCCTTGGATCAGCGATTGAGCGGCGATTATCGCCGCGAGGCCCAGCGCAGCAATCTCCAGCGTCAAAAGTTTATGGCCACCCGGTTGAATCTCGTTTGTCTTCATTGTTGTTCTCCTACCTGAAACTTGACCTTTTGAGGGGCGCTTGACAATCTGGGATTCGCTTGGCCAGCCTTCGTTCTGGCCGAAGGCTGGGAGGTAGCATGCGATACGATCTAGTCGATCTGAGACTGTTCTTGCACATCGCGGAGACCGGCAGCATCACATCTGCTGCGGCGCTGTCCGGTTTGGCTCTCGCGTCTGCGAGCGCTCGCGTCAAGGGCATGGAAGAGACGCTTGGTACTCGTCTGCTGGATCGTCAGCGGCGAGGTGTGAAACTGACTGCCGCTGGCGACACCCTGGTACATCACGCCCGCACAATCCAAAACCAGATCGCGATCATGGCGGGCGACCTCGGCGCCCATGCCGCAGGTCTTCGCGCACGCGTTAAACTCGTGGCAAATACGGGCGCCGCCACAGGCCCGTTACAAGAGCTCCTTTCGAGTTTCCTTGCTCGTCATCATGCTATCGATGTCGAGCTTGAGGAACGACCCAGCCACATTGTGGTCGAAATGGTTGCGTCCGGTGCGGTCGATCTTGGGATCGCCGCATCGTGGGCCGGCTTCTCCAATCTAGATCAGAGAATATTCTGCACGGACCAACTCACAGTGATTACAGCGCGCAATGCCGAGCGCTTCGCCGGGCTGCGATCATTACGGCTTGACCAGGTGCTCAATGAACCCTTTGTCGGCTTGTCTGCGGGCAATGCCCTTCAGGAGCATCTCATTCGCCAAACAGCCCGTCTGGGGAGGCATCTCAAATTTCGTATTCGGGTGGCGACCCCGGAAGTGGTGTGCCGTTTTGTAGCTGATGGTATTGGCGTGGCCATTATCCCGGAGGCGGTCGTTCGCACCGTCTCTTTCAGAAACAGGCTCCGTTCGATCCCGCTGGCAGATGATTGGGCGCTTCGGAATTTACACCTGTGCGCACGTGATTTTGCGAACCTGTCACCACAAGCAAGCCTCCTCTCGAAATGGCTTTCACCGAACGACGAGCATTCTCCGGGTGATTTGCAGCGTCGATCTGGCACGTATACCGACTAGGCAATTCAACCGCGTCGTGCGCTTCGCTAGGCTCTCCGTAAGAGGAGGTGTGCATGCAATCACACTTGACGATTGACTCCATCATGGCGCGGCCGGTGGTGACTCCGTTGGCGCTACCAAATCGTACCGCCGTCGGAACTGTTGAGAGCACGCACCTCATCAGGGAACGTGGAACTGAGGCCGAACTGAAGGCGCGCTATCCTCATCGGAAAGTTGCTTAATCTTGTCGCACCAGTCAGAGTTTAGCGACCAATTTTTACGACAGCGAATGACCGTTTCGTGCCACAGGCAGCCGTCGTAATAGGCGAAAGAAAAACAGACAAGATACACCAGGGTCTGTTATAACTGTCAAAGCCGATTAGAGGGTGTTGTCACGTTAACAGGGCTTGAGTTGCCTGCCTGACGGGGTTGGCGTAAATTTTGGCAATGCAGTCATCAGATATCAGCTTCAAACGTCACCGTTTTCCGCCACAGATCGTTGCTCATACGGTGTGGCTTTATCTTCGGTTCAACCTTAGTCTGCGTGAAGTTGAGGAAATGCTGCTTGAGCGTGGTATCGACGTGCCATACGAAACAGTTCGTCGTTGGATCGCCAAGTTCGGACCACAGATCGCACGCAACTTGCGGCGGCGTCAGGCGCGCCCCGGCGATATTTGGTATTTGGACGAAGTGGTCGTCAAATGCGCTGGAGAGAAATTCTGGCTCTGGCGTGCGGTGGATCAAAACGGCACCGTTCTCGAAGAAATCTTGCAGAAGCGGCGTGATAAAGGGGCGGCAAAGAGGCTGCTCGTGGCGTTAATGAAGCGCTATGGCTTTGCTCCCAAACGGATCATCACCGATAAGCTCCGCTCATACGGTGCAGCAAAAGCTGAAGTGGCACCCGGCATTGATCATTGGTCGCACAAGGGCCTCAATAATCGAGCCGAGAATAGCCATCTGCCTATTCGAAAACGGGAACGAACCATGCAAGGCCACAGATCACCAGGCATGTTGCAAAGGTTCGTCACCATGCACTCAGCTACCCGCAATTGCTTTTCAGTTCCGTCTCACCGCCGAGCCGCACAAACAATTCGATACCATCGCCTCGAAGCTTTCGATGCATGGAAAATTGCGGCCGGTGTCGACTGAATATCTACGAGCCGCTGACCTTTCCGGTCAGAGAAACTTAACGTGACAACACCTGAGCGGAGCTTATCGGTGATGATCCGTTTGGGAGCAAAGCCATAGCGCTTCATTAACGCCACGAGCAGCCTCTTTGCCGCCCCTTTATCACGCCGCTTCTGCAAGATTTCTTCGAGAACGGTGCCGTTTTGATCCACCGCACGCCAGAGCCAGAATTTCTCTCCAGCGCATTTGACGACCACTTCGTCCAAATACCAAATATCGCCGGGGCGCGCCTGACGCCGCCGCAAGTTGCGTGCGATCTGTGGTCCGAACTTGGCGATCCAACGACGAACTGTTTCGTATGACACGTCGATACCACGCTCAAGCAGCATTTCCTCAACTTCACGCAGACTAAGGTTGAACCGAAGATAAAGCCACACCGTATGAGCAACGATCTGTGGCGGAAAACGGTGACGTTTGAAGCTGATATCTGATGACTGCATTGCCAAAATTTACGCCAACCCCGTCAGGCAGGCAACTCAAGCCCTGTTAACGTGACAACACCCATCTGCGCGTTGATGACAGGCGTGTCTTGAGTGGAATTATATTCATTCTTCGCAATGGGTTACGGTGGTGTGATGCCCCTCGGGAATACGGGCCTTGTAAAACGCTCTATAATCGTTGGAACCGTTGGTGTCTCAAGGGGATATTTGCTCAAATATTGGAAGGCCTGTCTTCCAAGTCGCCGGCCGGAAAGACCGTCATGATGGATGCGACCTATTTGAAAGCACACCGCACGGCTTCAAGCCTACAGTTAAAAAAGGGGGCGATGGACGCCTGATCGGTCGGACGAACGGTGGCATGAATACCAAATTGCACGCCGTCACCGACACGCAGGGGCGTCCCATCAGGTTACACGTCACGGCCGGACAAATCAGCGACTATACAGGAGCTGCAGTCTTAATCGAGATGTTACCGAAGGTCGACTGGCTTCTTGCTGACAGAGGCTATGATGCAGACTGGTTCAGAAAACAGTTAAAAGACAAAGAGATAAAGCCATGCATCCCGGGGCGCAAAAACCGCAAGAAGGCTATCAAGTATGATAAACGCCGATACAAGCGGCGCAATCGTATCGAAATCATGTTTGGAAGACTGAAAGACTGGCGCAGAATTGCCACCCGTTATGATCGCTGCCCGATTGTGTTCCGAGCAGCAATAGATCTCGCAGCAGCCGTCATCTTCTGGCTCGGAAACCAATGAGTCCTGAGCCTAACAAAAGCGTTCTCTCTTAAACAGCAATTAGAAGCCATCGCCACACAAGTGGGTGTGGGTCCAAGGCTAAGGCTTGCTCCGTACCGAACGGATTTTTGCAACACGTTCGTTTCAGGCGTTCCACGAGCTTGCTGTCAATCAGCATTAAAACCTGACCAAGACGCCTATGACTATGGTCGGGCCGCTTTACGTTTCGTCTCATCTGAAATTCTGGGGAACGCTCAAAAATTCGAGAGAGACATTGAAATCGTCTATCAATCAGGAAACATGTGCTGTCTGTTGCCCACTCGAGTCAACATCTGAGACGCGTCGCGTCATTATATTTCACAGTGCTTTAGGAAAGTGGTTCCCTAACTTTGATCCTCGTTCGTCAATATAAGAGGAGTAGTGCCGGATAGGCTAGCGCTCCCTGCCGCTGCGATCAACGGGATTCTGTACCAGTTTGACGATGCAAGCAAAACGGTGCGAGGATAAAAGTAAATGCAGGTGAAAAATGGTTTTTCTACTAATGCTCAGTTGAAGGCGCTCGCCGCCCGGTCGGCCATGTGGCCAGAGGTGCGGACGAACTTGGGCGATCCTGAACCGGGATGGATTACGGCCCATGCGTTTTTCGCGGACGACGCGGCAATCGACGAATATCTTCATTATGAAGGCTCGTTTCATCAGGACACCGACCGCAAGACCTGCGCGGCTGCCATGATGGTTGATTATTGCTACGTCTTCGCCTTGGCGACAGTTCCGCTCTTCGCCGGCTTCGGCATCGTGCCCGATATGTCGCCGCGGCAATACGCGATGCAATTCTACACCGCTCCACTGGAGCACGACGGCCGAACCTTCGAGGTGCGCCGCGCTCATGTCCGCTTTCTATCGCCAGCCTTCTGGACAGACAGGGAAGAGAGTGAGGTTGATGCGTGGCAGCTGATGCATCATGACGGTCTGTGCGATTTCTACCGCCGCTCCGTCGAGGATCATGTCCGGCCGCTAGTGGAAAAGCTTGCCAGCAGGTCCGGCCTGTCGAGCAATGCGCTCTGGCGCTTGGTTGCGGACGCCATCGCTGCCTGCTTCCTTGATGCCGGACGGCGCTTCGGGTGCCTTGAAGAAGCCAAAGCGACGGCAATGACTGTTCTCAAGTATCCCGGGTCGCCGCTTTATAACCGTCAGCTTCATTTTTTCGACCTGACCTTGCGCGACGAACGGCAGCGTGAGTTGCTGACCTGGACTTTTCGTGCGCGCGGCGGGTGCTGCCGTTACTACACGGTGGAAGATGGAACGCTTTGCGAGACATGCGTGCTGAAGAAGCCGGCGGACCGGAATGCCGAGTTGCTGCGCGTCATGCGTCTCAGGTACGCGTCCATCTCCGGCGAGGCCCACGGCCGCGATACAGGAAGCGAGTCGGCTGGCTGAATTGTTGCGTAAATGCAACTATCGTTGCAGATTCTTCCTGTTGCGCGCGTTCACCACGTAGCTCCATCTTCCGCTGATACAGAAGTGAATCAAGTAACAAAATCAAGAGTAAACATGAGTTTTGTATGCAACTTTATGCGCCGCATCGCATCGCTTTGCTGGAAGCAATCTAAGTATCTGCACTTGCAAGAGAATTTTTGCCTTTGTATGGATCTGACAAGCCGTCATACCGCCACATGGACGCACGGCAAAGTCGAACATTGCTGGTCCGATGAACGGAAAGACAGACGAAATAGCGGCGCTCTATATCGCCGAACACGAACGCCTGAAGCGGCAGATCGGTAGCCGTCTGGGTTGCTCCAGCACTGCAAGCGATCTTGTTCACGACATCTTCCTCCGCCTTTGGGAGCGAACTGCCGGGCGTCTCGCTGAACCGGCTGCCTACCTGACGCGCAGCGCGCGCAACGCCACGATAGATCACATCAGGGCGGAGCGAAGGCGCAGTGAGTTCTTCGGCGGCTTTGTGCCTGAACAATATGCCGCACCATCCGCGTCCCCCGATGATGTCGTTTCCGCGCGACAGGAGCTGCGCAGCATTGATGACGCCTTGGCCGCATTGCCGACGCGCACGAGGCACATTTTTCTTCTTAACCGCGTCCACGGCAGAAGCTTTTCCGAAATCGCTGAAGTGCTCGGAATATCCCGGCGCGCCGTTACCAAGCACATGGCACGCGCTGTCGCTGTTTGTGAAGAGATCAAATAGATTGTCCTCAGGCTTTGCTTTGTGTGTCAGATACGGATAGTAGGCAACATGCGAGGCCCGCCCAAGTGCGCGGCATGCGGATAGCGACCCCGGAAGATATATGCGTATAGCCAACCAGCCACCGCAGAACCGATCCGAAGCCGAGCTTCGCGAAGAAGCCCGACATTGGTTTGTCTCGCTGCTGGAGCAGCCAACCACCGCAAAGCGGGCTGCGTTCGAGAAGTGGGTTCGGGCGGATTCTGCCCACTATGACGCCTATCGCGCCATCGAGGCCGCCTGGCAAGCAGCGGAAGACCCCGGTCAGCGGCTCGCGGAGCGGGAGGCCGACCAACTCGCCATCTATCTGGAGGCGATCGATAAGGCCAAGGCACATAAGAAGACTTTTCGTAGGCTCTCGGCTTTAAGCGTCATCCTCGTCGCCATACTCGCCGGCGGCATATGGCTGGAGCGTCCGAATATTTTTGAGGACATGCGCACCGACTATAACTCTGCACGTGGAGAGCGCCGCAGCATCACGCTTTCGGATGGTTCGTCCGTATTACTCGACGCCGACAGCGCCTTTGACGAGGACTTTACGGGCATGGAGCGGCGTGTTCGTCTTCTGCGCGGCGGTGCGTTCTTCGACATTGCGCGTTCAGACGTTCCCTTTGTCGTCCAGGCGGGAAACGGTGAGGTGCGCGTTCACGGCACCGCCTTCGGTATTCACTTGCTGGAGAATGGCGGCGTTGTGACGTTGGAGCGTGGTGTCGTCGAGGTGACGACCAACGAACATCCTGAAGCCACGAGGCTCGCGCCGGGTCAGCAGGTCCATTTCGGTGCCGCTGGCGTCGCTTCCGTCGAGGACGTGAACGTCGATGACGAGCTTGCGTGGCGCGACGGCCGCTTCGTCTTCTATCGCGCAAGTCTGGCAGACGTAGTGAGTGAAATCCAGCGCTATCGCCGCGGGCGGATCGTTATCGCGACGTCGCGACTGGCGGAAGAGCGTGTGACCGGTAGCATCTCGCTTGCCGACACCGACGTCGCGCTTGCCTCGCTCCAGGCCAGTCTCGGCTTCCGCATGACGACGGTTGCCGGACGCCTCACGGTCATTGGACCGTAGCGCCACTTCCGGTTGGAATCCCGGCGTGGTTCAAACCTCTGTGCAAAAAAAATGCGTTCGGAGGTTCCCCGATTGCCCGTGCCGAGCGTGAACGCACTAGGAGCATGATGAAGAGTGGCAAATAGCCGCCCGTGCTCTCCAACGTTCGAGAGCAACAGGGACAGGCAGATATGACGGCTCAAGGGGTACGAGGGGTAACATTCGCGCTGGCGGCGGCGCTGATGACGGCGGCGAGCAGCGCTTCAATCGCGGCAGCACAAGCGCAGCAGGTCGTGCAGGGTCAATTCACCTTCGACATCAAGGCCAAGCCCGTGCCGCAGGCCGTTAACGATATTGGTCGCATTGCCGGACTTTCCGTCGTGTTCCGCGAAAACCGGCCAATATCGGCTACCGGCAATCCGGTTCGTGGTAGGATGAGCGCCGAGCAGGCACTGGCAACCATGCTCGCCGGAACCGGCCTTGGCTACAGTTTCAGCAACCCGACGACGGTACAAGTCTTCGAGGTGGCGGTCGAAAACTCTGCGCCTTTATCGGCTGACGGCGCTACGATGCTCGACCCCATCACCATCTATGGTGCGAGAGATGCGACGAGCTTGAACGACACCTCCGCAAGCGTAGGGATCGTTACGGCTGAAGAGATCCAGGACAGCCAGATCCGCAACTACCGCGATTCCTTCCGTCGCATGGCGAATGTCATGGATGCTGATTGGATTAACGGCGGTTTCGTCATTCGCGGCGTGAACTCGGAGGGTTTTAATACCGGCGCAAATCCTATCGGGTCACTTTATGTCGACGGAGTATTGCAGTCGACCGAAGGAACCAGACGCGGTGCGCGCGGTCTATGGGATGTCGAGCAGGTGGAGGTCTATCGAGGACCTCAATCGACACTGAGCGGTCGCGCTGCGATGGCGGGTGCAATTTATATCAAGACAAAGGACCCGACCTTCGAAAAGGAGGCAGAAGTTTCTGCAACCGTCGGAAACGATCATCTGGCTGGTACCGCCTTCATGGTAAACACGCCGCTTCTTGAAGACCAGATCGCCATGCGCATCGCCGGTTCGTTCGAGCGCAGCAAGAGCGATCTCAACGCCCCATCCTTCACAGGCTTTGATCGCTACGACGATTTCATGACGAACCTTACCTACAACATCCGTGGCAAGATGTTGTTCACGCCCGCTGAACTCCCCGACACAAAAGCCCTGCTCAGCTACTCCTTCGCACATGACGCGCCCACCGAACGAAATATTGGCGGGCCGGGCCAGGGCTTCCGATGGGAGGATAAAAGGGCGGACTACTATCTGCCGATCTACACAGAGGTTCGCTCCACCAAAGTCCACAATGTGGGTCTGGAAATCACGCATGACTTTTCCGATGCGTTGCGGTTCACCTCTCAAACCGGCGTAACGCATGACATTCATCAGCGCCCTTCCATCAATGAGGGTACGCCAGGCGAGGTCAATACACTCATAGGAGATCGAAAGAATACGTTGTTTACCCAGGAAGCTCGCCTGAACTATCAGGGCGAAAGATGGAAATGGGTCGGCGGCGTCTTTGGAAGCCATCAGAATTATAGCAACAGCTATGATGGAACACTTGGCTTCTATAACCAGTTTCAGGACGATCACAGGAAAATTACAAATCTTTCCGCGTTCGGTGAGGCTACATATGAATTTTTTCCGAGTTGGCACCTCACAGCCGGAGGCCGTATCGATTACACGAAGCAGTCGACGGACTATTTCTATCGAATGCGCGATTCACGCTCTCCGAATAATCCCCGTATAACGGATTATTCAGGAAGCGGTGAGGAAACGAATTTTGTTCCGAAGATTGGAATATCGAAGGATTTCGGCGACGATCATACGGTTGGTTTTTCCTATTCGCAGGGCTTTCGCAATGGCGGCATTGCTTACGATACGGTCAACCGGGTCATGTATAACTATGACCCGGAAAGCTCGCATAGCTATGAAATCTTCTACAAGGGAAGCTGGCTGGACGATCGTCTCAGGTTGAACGCCAATTTCTTCTATACCCAGTACAGAGACCAGCAGGTGGACATTGAAGACTTCGCGAACCTCACCAACAGGATCGCGAATGCCGCAGGCTCGCGCGCCTATGGCTTCGAAATCGAGCCAACCTGGCAGGTTACGGATCAGCTCTCCACATTCCTTGCACTCGGCTATCTCAATACGAAGTTTGACCGGGAAAGTGAGGCCGACACGATCGATCTACCCGGCTTCCCGTTCCCGGAAGCCCCGGAGTGGTCCATTGGCCTGGGTGGTCGCTACGAGTTTGAGAACGGCTTCTATGTCGGTGGAGACGCAAAATACACCTCTTCGTACATGGCTCGGTTCTCCGCAAATACGCCCAACAGTTTCGTCGGTTCCAGAACGATCGTAAACGCGCAGGCTGGCTATCGGCTGGACGGTTGGGAGATCAATGCATTTGCCGAAAACCTTCTTGACGAAGAATACCTGACTTATCTCGAAGCAGACAGGATGGCGACCCTGGGCCAAAGACGTAGTTTCGGCTTGAATGTTAAGGCGAAATTCTGAAGACATCGTGATGCTGTTCAGCATGACGGCATCTCCCACAGCCAAGATGATGAGAGTTAAGATGGAAATTTTTCGGTCGCTTCTTATGAGTTTGGGCATGTTGTTGGCGGCTATTCCAGCGTGGGCATCGTGCGATGGGAGAACCATAGCCAAGAACGTCTATGAAGCCCCGGTTTGTGTGCCCAAAAAGCCTCAGCGCGTGGTTGTCCTCGACCATTTCTATAATCTGGGAATGGCTTTAGAACTGGATATTCCGGTCGTTGGCGCGCCGCTGATGGCGGCGCCGGACGCAGAATTGCGCGAGCGCGCGACAGACGCCTTTATTAAGGACATCGGCAACGCGCGTCAGCCCAATTTAGAGTTGATAATCAGCCTCAAGCCGGATCTCATTGTCGGTGAGGCGCAATTCCATGGCCAATTCTACGATAAACTTTCCCTGATCGCACCGACAGCTCTGATCGACGCAGCAAATTGGAAGGAACACTTCCTCCTGCTAGCCGATGTTGCTGATCGTTCAGATGAGGGTGCCAAGCTTCTGAAAGCTTACGAGGCGCGTGCGTCCGCTATCCGCACTCGCGTGCCTGCTGACGTCGAAGTCTCAGCAATCAGAGTCGCACCACATGGCTTTCATGTCTATCTTGACAGTCCGTCGGCCTATGCGCCCTACGCCGTCCTCCGGGAGGCGGGTATAAGACGCACCGCCTATGAAACGACTGAGGATGACGCGGTGCTAAAGCGCCCGGATTGGGAGGAGCTAAAAGCCTTGAACGGCGATATTCTTCTCTACGTGGTCGCCGCTGGAAATGCGCCCGGCCAGGACGAGGAACTGAATGCGGTGACCATCGGCAATCCGTTTTGGCAGATGCTTCCTGCAGTGCAGGAAAGACATGCGTATCGTGTCGAGAAGGGGGCATGGTTTGGCTTTAACAGTATTGCCTCTGCCCATCGGGTTCTCGACGACATCGAACGCTATGTCCTGAACAGGCCGTGAGCGAGGGGCGGATGACAGGAACCACAGTGACCGGCTGTTACGATAGCCGTGCAGATTCGATGCGGGCCTCATCGCTCGCGGTGCTGTGTCTCGCCACGGCGAGCCTGGCGGTCTGGTCCGTGACGCTGGGCACGTCGCGCATTGCGGTTGCGGATGTGCTTGCGGCGCTCTTTGCGTTCGATGGCTCGCGCGAGCATCTGGTGGTGACGACGCTGCGCCTGCCACGCGTGCTGGCCGGGCTTATGGCTGGCTCCGCGCTGGCGGTGGCAGGCGCGATCATGCAGGCAATGACGAACAACCCGCTCGCTTCGCCCGGTCTGCTTGGCATCAATGCCGGGGCATCCTTCGCCGTGGTCGTGGCGATATCCGTGCTCGGGGCAGGATCGAGCAACGCCCATATCTGGTTCGCCTTTGGCGGCGCGGGCTTGACGGCCGTTGTGGTCTATGCGCTGGCCTCGGCCGGAGTTGCCGGTGCGACGCCGCTCAAGCTGGTGCTGGCCGGGGCTGTGCTGGCCACCTTCCTCACCTCGCTGGCCACTGCGATCCTCATTTTCGACCAGACCACGCTCGACGCCGTGAGGCTGTGGACGGCCGGTTCGCTTACCGGCCGCACTATGGCTCAGGTGACCGCCGTAGCACCCTATATTCTCGTGGGCTTGGCCGCAGCTCTGATCTTTCGCCGCCATCTCATGACATTAAGCCTGGGAACAACTGTCGCCCAATCTGTCGGGCAGAACCCAGTCCTGTGGCGTGGTCTCGCCGTTGTTATAGTCATTCTGCTTGCTGGCGGTGCAGTATCGCTCGCCGGTCCCATCGGTTTCGTCGGGCTGGTCGTCCCGCATCTTGCACGGATGACGGTCAGTGTCGACTACCGCTGGATCATCCCGTTCAGCGCGGCTGGCGGTGCACTGCTGATCGTGGTGGCGGACACGGTGGGCCGGACGTTTTTTGCCAGCCAGAGCTTTCCGGTTGGGGTGACGATGGCGCTTGTCGGCGCACCGTTTTTCATATGGATCGCCCGCCGCCGCGTGGACGGTGCCTCATGATCCGCATTGTCTCTCTCTCGTTGCTGCTTCTGGCAGGTATTTCCGCTTCTCTTGCTTATGGCGATCATACCGTATCGTTTAGCGATCTGTTGTCGGTTCTGACACAGCCAGCGGGCATCAATCCACAGGTCGAGATGATCGTGCTCGACCTGCGCATGCCACGCGCATTGCTCGCCGCACTGGTCGGTGCAGCTCTTGCCGTGGCCGGGGCAATAGCACAGGCTGTGATGCGCAACCCGCTCGCTGAACCCGGCATCCTCGGCATCAATGCCGGCGCGGCTCTTGCAGCCATGATCGTCATCGTGGCGCTCGACAATGCACCGATCCAGCTTTTGCCCTGGGCTGGCTTTGCTGGCGCAGGCGGGATGGCAGCTGCAATCTACATGCTGTCATGGCGCAATGGCGGCACCTCGTCGCTGCGCATTATCCTAATAGGCATCGGGCTTTCCGCACTAGCGGGCGCGGCCACGACCTTTCTCACCGCCTTCGGCGAGGTTGGAGACGTGCAGCGCGCCATGATCTGGCTCGCTGGCAGCGTCTATCACGCAGATTGGATGGGAGTGTATGTCCTCACACTCTGGCTTGTCACACCCTTGGCGGTGACGATGATTTCGAGTCGGCAACTCGACCTGATCCGTTTTGGCGACAATGCCGCGCGCAGTCTTGGACAGCGCGTCAACCTCGTTCGAGGACTGATGATCCTGCTTTGTGCGCTTCTGTCCGGCGCGGCCGTCGCCGCCGCCGGGCTGATCAGCTTCGTCGGGTTGGTCGCGCCGCATATAGCCCGCCGAATTGTCGGTCCGGCCCATGCAAGGCTGATCCCCGTGTCGGCTTTGATCGGCGCAACGCTGGTCGTGGCGGCGGACCTTGCAGGTCGCTCGATCATCGCCCCGGCCCAGCTTCCAGCCGGGATCGTAACCGCGCTGATCGGCGCACCTTTTTTCGCATATCTGCTATGGGGGCGTCGTCATGTCCCGGCCTGACGTAAACGGAAACATAGACCTCGCTGCCGAAGGCGTTACGGTCGCCTATGGCCGCGCAGTGGTCGTAAAAGATCTCGACCTTATAATTCCTCGCGGCGCCTTCACCGCGTTGATCGGGCCGAACGGTAGCGGCAAGTCGACGATCCTGCGCGCGCTTGGCGGCCTGCTTGCGCCCATGGCTGGCACAGTTCGGCTGGACAGGCGGCCCATAGCCGAATTTTCGGCAAGGGAAATCGCACGACGCATAGGCGTGCTGGCGCAAGGGCCGGTCGCGCCGGAAGGGTTGTCGGTGCTGGATTTGGTCCGGCAGGGCCGGTATCCGCACCTTTCCCTGTTCGGCCGCAGGTCCGAACGGGACGATGCGGTTTGCGAGGAGGCCCTGCTGCTGACCGGGATGCAAGACCTAGCTGGGCGACCGCTCGACAGCCTGTCCGGCGGCCAGCGCCAACGAGCGTGGATCGCGATGGCGCTTGCGCAGGAGACCCCCATCTTACTGCTCGACGAACCCACAACG
Organism: Ochrobactrum sp. Marseille-Q0166; assembly: GCF_014397025.1. Taxonomy (NCBI): domain Bacteria; kingdom Pseudomonadati; phylum Pseudomonadota; class Alphaproteobacteria; order Hyphomicrobiales; family Brucellaceae; genus Ochrobactrum; species Ochrobactrum sp. Marseille-Q0166. The sequence goes on from NZ_JACJUO010000002.1 coordinate 876,738, forward strand.
TTTCTCGATCTCGCTCATCAGATCGAGGTGATGGAGTTGGTGAGCCGCCTGGTTGCTGAGCGCGGCAAGACAGTCGTTGCCGTGCTGCACGATCTCAACCAGGCCGCGCGCTACGCGGACCACATGGTCATGCTTAGGAAAGGTAAGATCGTGGCTACCGGTCGCCCCAGCGTTGTGATGACGGCTGAGATCGTACAGCATGTTTTCGGGGTTGCCGCTATCATTATTGCAGATCCCGTCGCTGGAACACCGATGTGCATTCCTGCCGCCTCCTGACTTGCCCCCGTGGGGTGATCCGTTTGGAATGTTAGTGCATGTTCGGTCTGATGGCCACAGCCGGGCGTTGATGCTGGCCAAGGATATTCTAATGCAAACCGGCTCTTATGAGCACACGAGTTATGCCATCCAGGACACGCCGACGACTGTGGTTTAGCACTCCGGGCACTTCCTTCCGCAGGATAAGGCAGAGATTGCCGCCCTCATCCTAAACCCGGTCTGGAGAGCTGCGTAGATGGACCCCGTCGGAGTGTGGCGCTTTTTACATTCTAAGTGCTTCGTTGGTTTTCCGATAAGACCTATTTCGCTTATTATCAAAAATCCGTAGCAGTCGAATATCTGCCATATTCGTTCGAAATAACAAGAATCGTCGTAGCCGAGAAATAGAAAGAAACAGCGATATGTCTTTCTAAACAGGCACTTGTAGCGAATGTCGGTATCGGTGGTTGCGAGCCCCCCGCAACCAACAATACGAACAAACCCGTCGCACCAGCGGCGGGTTTTGTTGTTTTTATAGCCCTTCCAATGGTTTGACGCTCCACCCAGTTCAGGATCGGCTCCAACTCCAAGACGGACTTCGATTTATGTATAAACCAATCGCCGACTGGTCACGCGATGACAGGCTTAGGAGGGAAAGAGGCAATCCCGGCATTGTTGACCATTACGTCGAAGCCGCCGAGTTCCTGTTCGGTGTGCTTGATCACGGCGTAGCCGTTATCCCGCTTGTTGACATCGGCAGAGAAAGTGCTGGCCTTGCTTCCGAGCGTCTCTACCTCCTTCTTCACAGTCCCAGCTTATCGGCCTTCAAGTCAACAAGCGCGGCATTTTCTTGCTGTCCATTGACATGATACTTCTCCTTGAATTGAATTTCGACATGGCAGTCTGAAGTGGACGGACTGCCATGTCAGGTTGATGCGTACTCAGAAGTGAGCGTCGATATCGACCACATCGATCAGCTTGTGGTTCACGAACTCCTTCAATCCAAGGCCGAGCAGTTCGCGCCCGTAACCCGATCGACGAACACCACCGAACGGCAGATCCGCTTCCACCTTCGTGGGATGGTTGACGAACACCATGCCGGTCGAGATTCGCTTCGCGACCTCGAAGCCGCGCTTTTCATCCGCCGTGAACACCGAGCCGCCGAGACCGAAGGGCGAGTCATTGGCAATGCGAACCGCATCGTCTTCGTCTTTCGCGCGGAACAGCATCGAGACCGGACCGAAGAACTCCCAGTAGCGGGCCGGGTTGTCCTCTCCCACATCGGTGAGAATGGTTGGCTGCACGAAGGCACCCTGGTTGGGGACAGGTAGGCCGACTTCCTCGGCCTTGGCTCCGTGACCAACCGCTTTGCGAATTTGCTCCTTGATGTCGTCTGCGGCTTTCTGGGAAGACAACGGTGCGAGCGTAGTCTTAGGATCAAAGGGGTCGCCAGCGACTAGCTTCGCCACTCCGTTCCGATAACCGTCAAGGAATGCGTCATAGACCTCGTCCACGACGATCATGCGCTTGGACGACACACAGACCTGTCCGCCGTTCCAGTGACGACCAAAGACGGCCCAGTCAATGGTCTTCTTGAGATCGGCATCCTTGAGCACGACGAAGGCATCTGCGCCGCCGAGCTCCATTGTTGATTTCTTCAGAGCCTTGCCGGCTTCCGCCGCGACGATGGAACCTGCTGCCTCCGATCCGGTCAGCGCCACGCCATGGACCCTCGGATCGTTAATGATCATGTTGATCTGGTCGCGCGTTGCATAGAGATTCTTGAAGCAGCCTTCCGGCAGTCCGGCCTGCGCCATCAGCTTTTCGAACGCTGCAGCACTCTGCGGTACGTTGGAGGCATGTTTGAGGATCAGCGTGTTGCCGGCAGAAAGCTGCGGCGCCAGGATGCGGGCGATCTGATAGTACGGGAAGTTCCATGGCTCAATGGCGAGCAGCACGCCGAGCGGCTCATGCACCAGAACCGCATCGCCTTCAGCGGGATCGAGCACCGGGAGCTTCTCCGGCTTCAGCAAGGCTTCGGCATTGCGGACATAATATTCGAAGATCTTGGCCGAGAGCTCGACTTCCGCCTTGGCCTCCGCGAAGAGCTTGCCCATTTCCAGCGTCAGAAGTTTAGCATAGGCATCGCTGTCGCGGCGCAGAAGGTCGGCGGCCTTCTGAAGAATACGGCCCCGCTCACCAAAAGAGGTTTCCCTCCATTTGAGGAATGCAGCATCCGCGTTGTCGAGGGCCGTCTTTGCCTCCGCGTCAGTCGCGTCGGGAAACGTCGCGACGGTTTCACCGGTATAAGGATTGATGGTTGCATAAGCCATGTTCATTCTCCTTCGTGAATGGTGGCTGGGTTGCGAATGAAGATTAGGCCGCGAGATCTTTCACGGCCTGGACCATCTGGGTCAGCACGGCCTGCGCATCGCCGTAGACCATGTTACAATTTTCTTGGAAGAACAGAAGGTTCTCGACACCAGAATAGCCTTTGCCTTGGCCACGCTTGACAACATAGACTTGGTGGGCCTGATCGGCATTGAGGATAGGCATGCCATAGATCGGCGATGACTTGTCGGTGCGAGCCGCCGGATTGACGACGTCGTTCGCTCCGATCACCAGTGCGACATCGGTATTGGTGAAGTCAGCGTTAATGTCTTCCATGTCGTATATGATGTCATAGGGGACCCCGGCTTCAGCAAGCAGCACGTTCATGTGCCCGGGCATGCGACCCGCTACCGGATGGATGGCGAACTTCACATCCACACCAGCTGCCTGAAGCAGTTTTACGAATTCGTAGAGCTTCTGCTGTGCCTGCGCGACGGCGAGGCCATAGCCGGGGATGATGACAACACTCGAGGCGTAGCGCATGGCGATGGCCGCGTCGCTTGCGTCGGCGCTCTTCATTTCTCCGTGGGTCGCGTCGCCGCCCGCAACGACTGCATCTCCGAAGTTCGAAAACAGAACGTTGGTCAGCGAGCGATTCATCGCCTTCGCCATCAGCACGGTGAGGAGCGTGCCGGCCGAGCCCACGACCATGCCCGCGATCATCAGGGCCGGGTTCTGAAGCGCATAACCTTCGAGACCCACGGCAAGACCTGTGAAGGCGTTGTAGAGCGAGATCACAACCGGCATGTCGGCGCCGCCGATCGGCAGGGTCATCATGATGCCAAAGGCCAGTGCACCGAGGAAGAACAAGCCGGCGAGAAGCGGCAACGTCGGACTGTCAAAGAAAATGACGAGCGCGATGCCGAGCAGGAGCGTCAGGGTGAACAAGGCGCCGTTGACGAGACGCTGCCCCCTGAACCGGAACGGCTTCCTGATCTTGCCATCGAGCTTTGCCCAGGCGATCACAGAACCGGTAAGCGAGATGGAGCCGATCAGCGCGCCGGCGGCGGTCACAGCCAGGATCACCGGGTTCGACGCACCGCGCGCCGACAACTCAACGGCCGCAACCGCTGCCGCGGCACCACCGCCCATGCCATTATAGAGTGCGACCATCTGCGGTATCGCGGTCATCTCGACCTTCTTGCCGCGCAGCCAGGCCCAGCCGCCGCCGAGTGCGAGGGCAGCGAGCGCCAGAATAATATTGACGCCGAGATACGGGCGGACCGTCTCAGTGACATCGAATACTGCGAGGAAGCTTGCGGCGACCGCGACAATCATGCCGACGCCAGCCACGACGATTCCCGACAAGGCGGTTACCGGCGACGACATGCGCTTCAGGCCGAAGATGAACAGGGCGGCTGCGGCAAGTCCGCTCAGTCCGAGCGTGTGCTGGATAATCATCTCACTTTTTCTCCGCATCGCTAGTCTTGAACATGGCAAGCATGCGATCCGTGACCACATAACCGCCGGCGGCATTGGCAGCGCCGAGCGCGACGGCGATGAAGCCGAGAATCTGCCCGAACAGGCTGGTCGCGTTGATGAGGGCGTGCAGAGCACCGACGACGACGATGCCGTGGATGAAGTTCGATCCGGACATAAGCGGCGTGTGCAGGATCGAGGGAACACGTCTGATTACTTCATAGCCAGTGAACGCCGCCAGCATGAAGATATAGAGGGCAATCAGCCAAGTCATGGATGTGTCGATGGTCATTTCGAGATCTCCGCTCTGCTTGAAGTTTTGCCTTCGATGGAGCTTCGCACCGCTTCATTGCGGATTTCGCCCGCATGGGTGAGCACGGTTCCGGCGATCACCTCATCCTCGAAATCGAGGGTGAGGGCGCCATCCTTCACGATGAGCGTCAGGAGGTTGAGGATGTTCTTTGCATAAAGCTCACTCGCATGCTGAGCGAGTGCGGAAGGCACGTCGAGCGGCGCCAGAATGGTTGCTGGCCCGACAGTCACAGTTTCTCCCGGCTTTGTGCCTTCACAGTTGCCGCCACCCTCCGCGCCGAGATCCACGATCACGGCACCTGGTTTCATCGCCGCGATCTGGTCGGCCTCAATCAGCACCGGCGCACGCCGACCGGGGACCGCCGCTGTGGTGATGATCATGTCTGCATCGGCGATGTGCTGCGAAAGTACATGCCGAACTTTCGCTTTCTCATCGGGCGTCAATTCGCGCGCATAGCCGCCTTCACCACGGGCGTCTATGCCTGTATCGACGAATTTCGCGCCGAGCGAACGCGCCTGTTCCGCAGTTTCAGGACGAACATCATAGCCCTCACAGATCGCACCGAGCCGGTGCGATGTCGCCAGAGCCGAGAGGCCAGCGACACCAAGCCCCATCACCAGCACCTTGGCTGCCCGCAACGAGCCGACGGCAGTCGTCATCATCGGAAGGATACGTGGCATGTTAACTGCGCCCAGAAGGGGTGCGTAATAACCGGCCAACGCCGCCTGACTGGATAGCGCATCCATGGACTGCGCGCGACTGATACGGGGGATAAGCTCCATGGCGAACGCCGTTATCTTGCGGTCGCGCAGTGCGATGACCAATTCTCCGTTCGTCTGCCCGTAAATGAACGAGACCAGCACGGCACCCGGTTTGATGGCCGCTACGGTCGCGGTTGATGGAGGTTGCACGGCGAGAACCACGTCGGCATCCGCGACCAGGGCATCACCCGTGTCCATAAAGGTTGCGTCCTTGTATGCGGCGTCGGCGAATGTCGCGGCGAGTCCCGCGCCTCGTTCGAGCACGATTGAGGAGCCGAGACGCTCTAGCCGTTGAACGACCGAGGGAACCATTGAGACGCGTTTCTCGCCCGGCTTTGTTTCCTTCAAGACTGCGATTTTGATCGACATGAGCATCCTCATAGGGAGCGGGCCACACCATCACGGTGCAACTTATTCTATGAGAGTAGATCTCCTTTGCCGAGCTGTACATTGATTCAAATCAATTGAAATCCAGATATCATATGACATCTATGTGATACGGTACGTCGATGCCGACAGGAGGTGTTGGGAGGACATGAAAAGAATCTACGGACGGAAACGGCTGAGTCGGCAGGAGGCGCAGGCTCAGACACGCGAGCGTCTCATCGAGGCCGCAAAGAGACTATTCATACAGCGCGGTTTCGCCGGTACATCCTTGCGCGATATCGCGGAGGAAGCCGGGTATTCGCAAGGAGCGTTCTATTCTAACTTTTCATGCAAAGAGGCTGTGATGCTTGAGCTTCTCAAGCGCCACGTGGTCTTGAAGGATAGTGAGTTTGATGCAATCGTAGCCAACAAGGATTACACGCCGGACCAAATTCTGGTTGAATTGGAAATCATGCTAACAAGGTTTGAGACCGAGCAGGACTGGTCTGTATTGGCTATTGAACTCCAGCTATGCGCCATGAGGAGCCCGTCATTCGCCGAGAGTTACGCCGCAGTCTGGCATGAGCACGAGAAGCGAGTGGCGACGATGCTGAGGCGACTATTCGAGCGTCTGGACCAAACGCCGCCGGCTGAGGTCATACCAATCGCCAAGGGACTGATTGCGCTGACGAACGGGCTGGTTGTGCAGCAAGGCCACAGACGGCCAAACTATATAGCAGGTACGATTGCCATGTTCCTGCGCGCCGTCCTTTCCTCAGGTCCCAGCGTGACAATGCGTTAGACGCTTCATAAAGGGCCGCCCCCTTGATGTATTCGAGTGGTGGGTGTTTGTCGGGCAAAAGCGTCGGGATCGGGTAAGAAAGTTGAGTTCATGCGTTAACTATGTGTGTTCTAAATCTTTATTATTTCTTTGTAATTGTAGTTATTTTTCGCCGTTCAGTCGGGAAAATTCTATTTATTCATTTCTTTAATCATTCAAAAAATTATTCGCAAAACAGCTCTCTCTTCTTTCTAAAATATGGCTTCGCGAGAGAGATTCTCTGGTATCTCCGGTGTCGTATCGATGCCTGTCCTTTTCTGCCTTGCGATGATAGAGCGCGAAGTGTTCGTCGCCGAATGATTTGAGACTATTTGTGCTTTTGAAGATTGGAGTTTGCGGTTCTGTTTGCTTGTTGATTTAAGCCGCTTTGGCCGGGTGGTTTAAACTGGCCTTTTCATTCTATCCAAATGGATACAGCGCTCTCGCCCCGCGGATATGCCTCCAGCTAACGATATTGATTTGGCGAAAGAAAACGAACGCTGCGAAAAGAGAACCGCCTACTCTTGGAGGAGAGGGAGGTATTAAATTGAAGCTGTATAAGTAATCGGTCCAGAGGATCGCTTACCCGGCGGCACACTACCGTGTTCGTTGCAAACCAAAGCAAGTGAGGTTTGCTTTCGTGGAAGAGCGCCGCACTCAGTTTCCAGTCCATCGGCTGTACCAAATTATGGACATCACATCGCGGGGGTTATCGTGCGTGGCATAGACGGCCATTAACCTTCTGTTCGCCCAGCTCAGTGGTCACGGCGTTATTGAGCTCGCAACGCTTCATCTTGAGTTTTCTTGAAAAACTACGCAACCGATATCGACCGGCCTCTTTGGCGAGGCCGATTAATCGAACTGAAGAATGATAATCCCCGGATTATATGCCAGCCCACAGTGCACAGAGCGCGAGAACGGCAGGCACGGTTTGCACGAAGGCGATCTTCCTGCTGACGGTCGCCGAACCATAAATGCCGGCGACGGCCACGCAGATCAGGAAGAACAGCTTGAAGGCATATCCATCCGCTTGCAGGAAAAGACCGACGATAAGCCCCGCAGCGAGAAACCCATTATAAAGCCCCTGATTGCCAGCCAGAACTTTGGTCTGGCTGGCAAAGTCTGGCGATAGGTTGAACGCGCGTCGGGTCTGGGGCCTGGTCCACAGGAACATTTCCAGCACGAGGATGTAGATGTGCAGTGCTGCGATCAGGGCGATGAGGATATTGGCGATCATCGGTCTTTTCCCCTGCCGCTCAAGGCTTTAGCAGCACTTTGCCGGCTTTGCCGGGGGCCAGACAGGCGCACACCGCATCAGCAATCTGGTCGAGCGGGAAGACCGCCTCGACCGGCAGATTAAGCTCGCCCGTCGCGACCATCCGTAGCAATTCACCGATCAGGGCGACGCGCTTTTGCACCGGCATGGCGGCACTAACCTTTGAGCCCCAGAACCCTTTCACGACCGCCTGTTTGAAGATGAGATCACCCGAGGAAAGCTGCATCGGTTCGCCGGCCATGGTGCCGAACGACACGAGCAATCCGCTCTCGCCGAGCAGGTTCAGAAGATCGCCGCTGGCCCTGCCGCCGATGGAATCGACAGCTGCACGGATGAACGCCCCGCCGGTGATGGTGCGCACACGATCCTGCCAGCCATCAGTCGCCGTCGAGACTGCGTTGGCGATGTTGAGGGCCGCGAGCTCCTCTATCCCGGCATCGCGGCGTACGAGATTGACCACATGCACGCCGCGTGCCGCCGCCAGTATCGCCAGCGTCTTGCCGACCGCGCCGTTTGCGGCGTTCTGAATCACCCATTCACCGCTCTTCACCTCCAGGAAATCGAGAAGCGAAATGGCGCTGAACGGCATGGCGATGAGCTGCGCTGCGGCCTCGTCGGAAATTGCGTCCGGGACGGGGACCAGCCCGGCTGCCGGAGCGAGGAAATACTCGGCCCATGTCCCGTGGACGGATGCAACGGCGACCCGCTGACCGACAGTCACGTCGGTCACTTCATCACCCAGAGCATCGATGGTGCCCACGGCTTCGGAGCCTCCAATTGCGGGTAGTTCTGGCTTGTATCCGTAGCTGCCGCGAACCGTCCAGATATCATGATTATGGATCGGCGACAGGATGGTCCTGATCCGCACCTGACCCGGTCCAGGTTGAGGAATAGAGCTTTCACCGAGGGCGAGGACGTCGGCTGGTTCGCCGAATGCGGCGTGAATTGCACTTCTCATGATGGAAAATCCTTTAGATTGTGGTGACGTGCGGGCGCACATTGATGTTGCTGCGGGTAGCGTTGGAATAGGAGCAAATCTGATGCGTCGCCTTGGCCATTTCCGGAGCGGAATCCGCATTGAGGCCGGTGATCTGCCCAATATCGACCCCGGCGGCGCCCTTCCTTGCCGCAAGATCCAGCTTCCTGTTTTGGGCTAGTTGGTACAGCGCGCTGTCGAAACACGCGGCAAACCCGATTGCAAACAACTGCTTGGGGATGCGCCTGTCTTCTTGGCGTTGGGCATGGCCAGGTCGTGGGTGAGGCTGTCATCATCGAGCGCCGCGTGACCCTAGCGGCGACACGTGACTGTTGCGCTGGATCTATAGAAAACCTTCATTGGTCGGCTCCTTTTTACACGGGGTTGTGTGGTGGCTCGCAGGCGAGAAGCCGCTCGGTCGCGGTCATGGCCTGTTCCATCGGGGTGCGGGTTCGAGTCAGCTTTGCGAGCAGCGCAGCGCCAAGCCACATCTGATAAAGCACCTGCGCCAACGCAGCAGGGGGTGGTCCGGGTGGCAGCGAACCGTCTTCGCGTGCCTCGGCGATCAGTCTGGAAATCCGCTGAAGCAGCAGCGCTACGCCATCGCTCAGGACAGCCCGCATGGGCTCTGACAGGTCCGCGACTTCCGCCGAGAGCTTGACGACGAGGCAGTCCTCGGCCCAGCCGCCAATCACGTCACGCGCAAGCGGATCGTCAATCCAGGCTTGCCAGTAACGCATCAGGCGCTCGCGTGCTGTCACGGCTTGCAGCGACAGCAAATGGTTGAGCCGCTGACTGTAATCATCCACATAGTCCTGCAAAAGCGCGCAACCGAACGCCTCCTTGGACGGGAAGTAGTGATAGAACGAACCTTTGGGCACACCGGAAACCTTCAGAATCTCCTGAAGGCCGAGGGCGGAAAAGCCCTTTTTCAGCACGAGGCTGTAGCCGGCATCAAGGATGTTCTGCCGGGTCGTTTTAGCTTTGGGTGTCAATATCATGAGTACCATATAATGTATAATAGACCGGTCGTCTAGTTGGGATGTCGGAGGTTTTTGCTCTGCCGCCAATCACGAATCGACAGCTCTCGATCTGCCAAATCGCATGGCAGATATCGTTCTACATAAATCTCCGTTACGTCGATCTGGCGAAGAACGTGAGAGCTGCGAAGGCAAAGGGTGCCTGTCGCTGACGAATGGCCTTCACGCAACTCATCACTGGCATATTGGCTTCCCCTGTCGAATGCTGGATCAATCCCGGCTTTGGTTGCCGGATTGCAATCGCCTTCTGCAGGGCGCTGATGGCGAGGTCCTTTTTCATCCGGTCACTTGCTTCCCGGCCGATGATGCGACGCGAATAAAAATCGACACCCATTGCCAGATACAGCCGGCCTTCTGCGGCCCATATGTAACTGATATCGACATCCCATTTCTGATCTGGTCCGCCACAAGTGAAGTCCTGATCGAGAAGATTGGGAGCGACAGGCTCACCATGATTGCTGTCGGTCGTGCGTTTGAAGCGCGTTATCTGTCGGGCTTTCAAACCATTTTCACGCATCAGTCGCGCCGTGCGGCGACGATCTGCTCGAATACCTTCTTCATTCAGTTCAACATGCATCCGAGGGCTGCCATAGGTTCCACGTGACAGCGCAAACTGATTACGAATGGGAGCCAGAATAATCATGTCATCGAGCTGGCAACGACTGGGCAAAGGATGCTTCCACGCATAATAACCGCTGATGCTGACGCCTGCGAAAAGCACACAGACGTGACAGAGAAATACGGGCCTCCTCCGTGTCGATGAACGCAAACTTCATCGACTGTTCGGCGGGAAAACAGTTCAACGGACTGTTTTCTTATCCGCCTCAACTCGAGCGAAGAAGGCCGTCGCGTTGCGCAGGGAAAACGATTCACTGGATCGTTTTCTTTACGAAGCTGGACAAGCTCTTAGCTCATGTCCTCATGCGGACCAGAAAGTAAATCTTTCTCAGCAAAATTGCACCGCCAACGGTCAATCGTTGACTTACCAATCCCAAGGTCCTCAGCAGCCGATGAGATGCTTCGATCACTCGTGGTTAAAACCCGAACGGTTTCGCGCTTGAAATCTTCTGTAAATTCGCGCTGCTTCCATTCTAAGTCTCCTGTCAGTTTTGTCTAACAGAAGCCCTCCACTTTTGAAGGGGAAGTCCACCTTCAGTAGCCCGGCCTCCAGCGGAGAGCTGTCCCAAACCCCGACCGCAACAAAATGATGAGGTTGATTGTAGGCGACATCGTCTGTGCGCGGGGCCAACGGTTGCACGCTCTTACGGTCGCCTGGCGCAATCCGTCCCGCAATGTAAAGCGGAAACATCCTGCGTCGGGCTCGATGTGAAAGACTCGCCAAAAATGGTTGAAGCCAGAGCTCGAGGCTGTCCATCCGATCAGCATTCATCACCAGCTCCTTTCAAAAGCTGGGTCCTTATGAAACACCTAAACTCCGCGGACGGAAGCCCAAAACATTAATCTGCCAAAGTAGTGTTAAGCATCTTCACAAAGCGTCGATGTCATCGAATGAAGGTCGGCGGTGCTTAACGGGGATATTTTGCACGCATTACTCCGAAGACTAGTCTGGGGGCCTATTTCGAATGCTGATTGAGATGCGAGGCCAAAGATTCAAACTACTTACAATGATTCTTAAGCAGGGAATTGCTGCGCTCTTCTTCGGGCCATGATCGCAGTCAGTCTGCATGTAATGTGGCTCTAAACTATGTGGAACATGAAAAGGCTCCAATTTTTCACTCTGTCCGAAGATGATGGCTTGACTAAGTAATAGTCAACCTGTCATACCACTAAAGAGGATGAGTGGAGGACTGCGAAGAAAAGCATGTATGCGCTTAACGGAGTAAACTCCGTCTTCGAGTGCGCTTATGCTTTGCCGCCGCTGTGAAAATTGCTTGAAATTGTAGCGTGTCGAATAATGCATGCCTTCGCCACACAGATAATATTGAGGAATATGTGAAAATGAAAATTGCTATCATCGGGTGTGGTGTAGTTGGTTCGTCCTGGTCACTGGTCTTCGCACGTGCAGGTCATGATCTCGTAATTTACGATCAGAATACGAGTGCAGCAGAAGCGGCAGTTGCTTTTGTTGCTGCCGCAAATCCAGTGTTTGCGGAGAAATGCCGCGTTGCGAAGAGTCTAGCCGATGCTTTGACTGGCGTGGATTATGTGCAAGAAAGTGCACCTGAGCGATTGCCGATTAAGCAAGCGCTTTATCAAGAGATGGATGCGCTTGTCGCTCCAACGACTATCATTGGTAGTTCAACGTCTGGATTCCCGGCTTCTGAATTCACCGAAGGTCTTGTGAATGCCGAACGTTGTCTGGTTGCGCATCCTATCAATCCACCCCATCTTATTCCGCTTGTCGAACTGATCCCCGCTCCATGGACCTCGTCGGAGACGCTAAGTTTCACTCGTGATCTCATGCGTGAATTAGGTCAGAGCCCAATCACTTTGACCCGAGAGATCAATGGTTTTGTAGTCAACCGACTTCAGAGCGCGTTGCTTGGTGAAGCATTCCGCTTGGTTGAAGACGGCATTTGTACGCCTGCCGAAGTTGATGCGGCGGTGGCAGATGGCCTTGGCCTGCGTTGGTGCTTCATGGGGCCTTTCGCGACTATTGATCTGAATGCGGCCAACGGTGTAGCTGAATATTGTGCCAATCTGGGGCCGATGTATCACCGCCTTGCAACGGAGCAAGCTGATCCACGTGAATGGGGCCCGGAGCTGGTTTCATCCATTGAAGGTAAAATGCGCGATGCCGTTTCTGCTGCAGATCTTCCTAATCGTCGCAAATGGCGCGATAAGTTCCTTGCCTCCATCGTTGAGGCAAAGCGCAATATAACGAAGGAACTTGGTTCATGAGTGGATTTGGCACGCCCGTACATCTAAGTCGTGAAAGATTGTCAGATAAAATTGCACGTGACATTGAAGCTCGTGTGCTGTCTGGCGAGTTAACAGTCGGCGACCAACTCCCGTCTGAACGGGAACTGATGGTTCATTATGGTGTAGGGCGGCCAGCTGTTCGCGAGGCTTTGCTTTGGCTCAACAAAACTGGGATTCTGGCAGTTTCAAACGGCGATCGAACGCGCGTTACGGAACCTGATCCACGCGATTTACTCCAGCTTCTTTCAGGAGCCGCGAAAATGCTTGTGGCCAAGCCTCAAGGAGTTCGCCAGTTCCAAAAGACCCGAACTTTCGTTGAAGTTGCTATGGTGCGTGACGCCGCACGCCTTGCGAGTCTTTCAGATATAGCAAAGTTGGAAGAGTTGCTGAAGAAGAACGAAAGCAGTGGCGGTGACATCGCTGTTTTCTCTGCAACCGATGATGCTTTCCATCAGTTTATTGCGACGATTGGTCAGGACCCTCTTCTTGATGCTCTTTATGAAGTTGTGATGGATCTGCTTGAGGATCAGCGGCGGATGTCACTTAGCCATCCGCAGGCGCTTTCAATGGCTGCGGCCGCTCATCGGAAAATTTTCGAAGCGATTCGTGATCACGATGCGGATCGTGCTGAAGCCGCTATGAGAGATCATTTGAACACTGTGGTTCAAACCTATTGGGACATTTCCGAGCAGAAAAGTGGGACTGATTAAAAGTCCTTTTCTCCTCATTTTCTAAAAAGGCGAAGACTATGTTACTTGGTTGTATCGGAGATGATTTCACCGGTTCCAGCGATCTTGCGAATACCTTGTCGAAACAGGGTATGCGGGTGACCCAGTATTCAGGCGTACCACACGAAGATGCGCACTCAAGCGTTGAAGCTGGTGTTGTGGCACTGAAATCGCGCAGCATTCCAGCCGCTGAAGCAGTAGAACAATCATTACAAGCATTGAAATGGCTGCAGGCTCAGGGCTGTAAGCAGATATTGTTCAAGTATTGCTCAACTTTCGACAGTACGCCTGAAGGCAATATTGGGCCCGTTGCCGCGGCTCTTGCAGATGCACTAGGAGCAAGAAAAGTTGTCGTTTGCCCAGCATTTCCAGGTGCGGGTCGTACCATCTACCAAGGCAATTTATTCGTAAATGACCGCCCGCTAAATGAAAGCGGAATGGAAAATCATCCCCTTAATCCGATGCCAGATTCTGATATTCGTCGTTGGTTGGCACGCCAGACAGATATGCCGGTCGGCCATGTATCTTTTGAGAAAGTAAATCAGGGGTCGGATGCTATCGCGGGAGCACTTGCGCTCGCTGATGAAGCCGGCGCGCGCTTAATTGTGGTCGATGCAATCTCTGACACAGACTTGATGGAGATTGGTAAGGCGCTCGACGGGCTACCGCTTTTGACAGGCGGTTCTGGAATTGCAATTGGATTGCCACATAATTTCCGCCAGCAGGGGCTCGTTTCGGGTGAGAAGCTCGAATGGCAGGGAGTTGCAGGCAAATGCGTAGTACTTTCAGGGTCATGTTCGACTGCTACGCGAACGCAAGTCGCGCAACATCGTACTCAGTCATTGCCGACTTTTGAAGTTACGGCTGATGACGCGGTCGCTGGGCTACTGAACCCAAACGACATCGCCCAATGGGCTCTGAAACAAGATGAGCGGCCTTTGGTGTTCTCCTCGGCTGATCCTGAAGTTGTGCGCAAAGCACAAGAAAAACATGGACGAGAGAAAGTTGCCGCGGCGATCGAAGCGCTTTTTGCAGATATTGCAAAAGAACTGGCAGACGGGGGCGTCAGACGCGTGATCGTGGCTGGTGGCGAAACATCGGGTGCTGTGGTCGAGGCTCTTGATTTGAAGGCGCTTGAGATTGGACCCGAAATTGCGCCTGGCGTTCCGGCTTTGATGGGAACGTTGCCGGGAGGCCAACTGATAGCGCTTGCTCTCAAGTCGGGAAATTTTGGTGGGCCTGAGTTTTTCAATGAAGCTGATCTTATTCTGAAGGGAAGCTGATCACGCTGATGGCAGGAGGGGAAGGATTTGCCCAGCCACTCTAAATTAAATAATGGAGGAGAGTAGAAAATGATTAGTCTTAGAAAGACTCTTAAAAACGCGTCGCTTGCAGCGCTAGCAAGCCTTGCAATCGCTTCAGTTCCGCTGGTTGCCTACGCGCAAGATGTGCTGAATTTGAAACTTGGCCATATCCAATCCGAACAAGACCTTTGGCACTATGGCGCGCAAAAGTTCAAAGAAGAGCTTGAGGCGCGCTCTGATGGCAAAATTACTCTCACCATCTACCCAAACTCTACCATCGGCGGTGATCGTGATCTCGTCGAAGGTATGCAGATGGGAACTGTCGACTTTGGCTTGATCGCTGGCGTTCTAGGCAATTTCGAACCGTCGATCCAACTTCTGGAACTACCATATCTCTTCCGCTCACAAGATGAGTTTGACACCGTGATCGGCGGAGAAATTGGTGCAGAAATCGCTGAGAATGTACGCCAGAATGCAAATGTACGTATTTTAAATTGGTGGGAACGCGGTTCTCGTCAAGTCACTTCAATGAAGCCGATCAATGGGCTTGAAGATTTGAAGGGACTAAAAATACGCGTTCCAGAAATCCCAGCTATGGTTGCAACATGGCGTGCGATGGGGGCCAATCCAACACCAATGGCTTGGAGTGAAGTCTATACGGGTCTTGAGCAGCACGTGATTGACGCTCAGGAAAACCCTATTCCATTCATTTATGGTGGACGTCTTGGTGAGGTTCAGGACTATCTCGCTTTCACCAACCACAAATTTGAATATGTTACGCTTGCTATGAGTGAGTTGCGCTGGAACCAGCTGACTGACGAGCAGAAGAAAATCATCACAGAGGCAGCAGCTGCAGCAACGGCGGCTGAGAATGAGGCAGTTCGAACACAAACGTCGGAAATGCTAAAAAAGATGACTGATCAGGGACTAAAAGTAACCGAACCGAATACGGATGAAATAGCTGCCGCCGCAGTTGTGGCTCATGAGCCTTTCGCCAAAACGGTCAACATAGATCTTTATAACCGCATTATTACAGCCCTCAAACGCTGAGTAAAACCAAGCCTGATTATCCGTCGCGATTATCTGGTCGCGGCGGGCATTCTTAGCGCGGAGGAGGCAAGCTTGAACAAACTTGACCAAATTATCCAAAAATTTCTGCTTTGGGCAATCGGTACGCTGATCTTTGCCATGATGGTGGTGACATTCTCTCAGGTTGTAGCACGTTACGCATTTGCGAATTCGCTCAGCTGGTCAGAAGAAGTCGGGCGTTATATTTTTGTATGGATCACCTTTCTCGGTATGTCTGCCGCCTTTCAGTCACGAGCGCATGTTGCGCTTGATTTCCTCGTGAACCTGTTGCCCGCCAAGCCGTCAAAGCTATTGACAATACTTAATGCTCTTCTTGTGGCTTTGGTTGGGGCAGCACTGATCATCGGTGGTGCTTCGCTGATCAAGTTTGGGATGAACCAACGGAGCGCGGCTTTAGGCATACCGATGTACGTCATTTATTCTGTAATCCCGTTTAGTGGGGTCACTCTTTTGTACTTCGCGTTACGAGAAGCATGGCGTCGCACACTCAGCAGTGGTCCTATCGTCAGGGATGCTTCTGTAATTACGGCTGAAGGATCTTTAGAATGATCTCTCTCATCTTATTTGGCGGTTTTGCCCTTTTCTTGGCGATTGGTTTGCCGGTAGCATTTGGTATTGCGATCGCTTCTCTTGTCGCGATTTGGTACAATGGCCTTCCGATGGCATTGTTTGGCCAGCGCCTGTTTACGTCGGTCGACTCTTTTCCCTTGATGGCAATTCCTCTTTTCATGCTTGCTGGTGCCTTGATGGGGCATGGCGGAATTACCACGCGTATTATCAACTTTGCGCTTTCGATTTTTGGGAATATTCGCGGCAGTCTTGCTCAGGTCGTATCAGCAAGTGGTATTGTGATGGGTGGTGTCTCAGGTTCTGGTGTCGCAGATGTTGCAGCACTCGGGTCGGTGATGATCCCCGAAATGAAGAAACGTAAATATGATGCTGCTTTCTCAGGGGCGCTTGTTGCGTGTTCAGGAAGTCTTGCACTTATTCTGCCGCCGAGTATCGCCATTATTATCTATGGCGTTTCAGCTCAGGCTTCCATTGGCGATATGTTTATGGCTGCAATCGCACCTGGCTTAGCTATTGGTATAGGGTTCCAGATCTACGCCTATATTTATGCGCGTATGAAGGGCTATCCACGTGAAGGTGGCGTGAGTAATGCCGAAAAATGGCGCCGTTTTAAGGATGCCAGTTGGTCGCTTTTGATGCCAGTTATTATTATTGGTGGTATCCGAATGGGGATATTCACGCCGACGGAAGGCGGTGCGGTCGTAGCAGTCTATGCCTTTGTTGTCGGCATGTTCGTCTACAAGGAAATTACCCTAAAAAAAATTCCGCAGATTTGTATGGAAGCTGCGATTGGTACGGCTGTCGTGGCAGCCATTATCGCGGCGACTTCTCTCTTCGGCTGGCTTTTGACCAACGCACAGTTGCCTCAGGCGATAGCTGCTGCCATTCTGACACTAACAGACAATCCAATTCTGCTGCTTCTTTTGATCAATGTGATGTTGCTGATCATTGGTATGTTTGTAGATAGTGGTCCTGCTATCTTGTTGATGACACCCATCTTGTTACCGGTGGCAAATCAGATTGGTGTTGACCCTGTACAGTTTGGTCTCATCATGGTTATCAACTTGACGATAGGCTTGTTGACACCACCTGTCGGAACGGCCCTCTATCTTGCCAGTTCGATATCTGGGGTTGCTATCATGCGACTGACGCGTGCGATGTTACCTTTCTGGGGTATTATGATTTTTGTGTTGCTTTTGGTGACTTACTGGCCAGGCTTCACGAGTTGGGCTATCTCAAAATAGGCTCACTGGCTTGAGTATATTTCTTTCGGGAAGGCAGCGTAATCTCTGCCTTCCTTTGTAACTATTCGGCGCCTATGAAATGGAGCGTAGTTCATGGACCGTGAGACCAAAGCAAAAAAACTTTGCAGCCTTTGTCGTAGCTTGTTCGATCGGGGTTATTCGGTTGGAGGTGCTGGAAACGTCTCGGTGCGAATTGAGGGTGGTGGTTTTCTTGTCACGCCTACTGGTGGGAGTCTGGGAAGGCTGGAGCCATCGGACCTCGCCGAGATTAGCACTGATGGTGAAGTATTGGCAGGACCTAAACCGTCAAAAGAGTTCACCTTTCACAAGGCTCTGTTCGACTGTCGTAGTGATGCGGGTGCGATAGTTCATTTACATTCCACTTATTTAACGGCGCTTTCGTGTCTGGAAGATTTGCCACAAGACAATGCTTTGCGCCCCTTTACACCGTATTATGTGATGCGCGTTGGCTACATGCCCGTAATTCCCTATTACCGCCCTGGTGCGGTTGAAATTGCTAGAGATCTCGCAGCGGCAGCCCAAGCACATAAAGTGAATGCCTTTCTGCTGGCTTCGCACGGTGTGGTTGTTCTTGGTAAAGATATTGAGGATGCCGTTAACAACGCAGAAGAGCTAGAGGAAACAGCGCGGCTGGCATTTATATTGCGAAGTGAAAAAATCCGCTACTTAAGCGAGAGCGAAATCGCAGAGCTTCGTTCGTAAAAGAACCGGAAGAGTTCTATAAGTTATACAACGACTGTAACTGTTCAATTTGAAATGTAACTCAAAACTGACGTAGCAGTCGCTGTAAGTGATAACTATTTTACATATTATGCGCTGACTAAACCGATTGCCCGTCCCATGCCCCCCGTTGCTCCTTCAAATTTGTGGGGCAAGAAGATAAAGACAGCCCCCCTTGTGGGAAGCTTGCCAAGATTTGTCAGATTTTCAGTGGCGATCATACCATATCCGAGCGCGGCCCAATGGGGGGTGTAGTCATCTTGCATCAGACCAATGCCACGGCCGTCAATCCCAATATGCTTCACTCCCCGCTCGTGCAAAAGCTCGATAGCATCTGCGCCCGGTGCAGGATGCGATCGGTCGTATTTGAAGCCCTCTGGATAAGGGTGGAAGTAATTATCAGACCAATCGGTACGAAAAAGAACAATATCTCCTGCAGCAAACTCACCATTTTCCTTTTCCCATGCCTCAAGGAACGCACGATCAATAACGGGACTTTGGGCAAGATGCGTGGTTTCACCTTTGGGGACAGTTGCAATGAGTGGGCGGACATCCACAACGACAGCGGGTCCGATCATGTCATTGAGGTCAAGCTGATCAATCGTAACGCTACCGAATTCGTTCGCGTGAGGCAAACCTGTGTCCGCTGCTGGGATCATATGACATGGCGCATCGCAATGAGTGCCTGTGTGGTCGTCATGTACTTGCACATATTCAAGAAACTGTCCGCGCGGCCATGTATAATGGTTCATCATGAACTGACCAAAACGCTGGCCTTCAGGCGGCGATGACGGCTGGTTCTCACCTGTGAGTACCGAGAGATCAATAAGCTTCGCACCCTGAATAAGGGAAAGTAGAAGATCGGCATTTGACATAGATCGCACCATGAACTGTGAGTGAAACTCATTAGATAGGATAGGTTGCCTGCGAAGTTGTCAATAGTTTCAGATAAGAAAAAATAATTTCCATTATGAAAATACGATATTTATTTTGAGACGCTTTTCTTCGCACGTTTTCCCAGTCTGTCACTTAGTACTTCACGCAAAGTTTGGGCGAGGTTTGGTGTGGCGCTTGAGCACATGACCAATAACTTTGCAGGGAATTCACCAGTAGACAGATAAGCGTGTCCCATGGTGCTATCAAAATAAGCTGAGTCACCTTTCTCTAGAATTGTCGGCTCATACAGCTCTGTCTGTAACTCGATGCTGCCTTCTAATACATAAAGGTATTCTTCGCCAACATGGTTCCAGAGCCCTCCCACCTCGTTAAGTGAATGCGCGCGGACTTCAATCATCATAGGGATGATACGCTTATGCGCGATATCGGTACAAAAATAGGTGTAGGTGAAGTTGTCATCACCCATAACAAGACCTGCGCCGCCGTGCGAAATGCTTCGTCGGCCCGTCAACTTTCTTAACTCTTCGCCTTTGGAATTTGAACCTGAAACCAGATCACCGATTTCAATGCCGAGCCCTGCGCAGAGTTGTAATATCGACTGGTAAGATGGGGAGATAAGGTCATTCTCAATTTTGGAAAGGGTTGATTTCGATATCCCGGTTTTTGCCGCTACGTCTGCAAGTGTCCATCCATGATAACCTCTTCTTTCACGAAGCGCTTCGCCTATTGAGGGTGTGCCGACATTTGAAGGTGCTGTTGAAGTCATTTTTCTTATCCGAGATATGTAGAAACTATATGAACGATAGCAGTTATGCGCAGCCTCTAAATTTTCAATTATTTTCCGTCTTCGTCGAATGAAAGTCAATCTTTATGTGTTTCCGTATTGACACAAAGTTTCTTATATGAAACCTTATGTCAACAAGGCAACTAAACGGGAAGTTATCGATGGCCGATCTATCTGGCAAAGTTATCTGGGTTACGGGAGCAGGCAGCGGAATTGGTGAAGCTTCGTCTCTAACCTTGGCTGCTTCAGGTGCTACTGTGGTACTCACGGGGCGCCGGCATAATGCGCTCGATTCCGTTGCTTCTAGGATCATTGCCGCAGGCGGTTCAGCCATTATTGAACCGGGTGATCTGACTAATGCGGTTCGCGTGCAAGAAATCGCAGATTCTATTGTGAAACGTTTCGGGCGACTTGATATCCTAGTCAATAATGCTGGAATTAATATTCGCGATAGAAGCTCAGCAACTTTGACACCTGCAGGTGTCGACACGTTATTATCTACCAATCTTGCCGCTGCTTTCTACTGTGTCACAAGCGTGTTGCCGATTTTTCGGGGTCAGGGCGGCGGGTTGATGATCCATACGGCTTCTTGGTTAGGCCGTCATAGCCATAAATTGGCGGGTGCAGGATACAGTGCGACCAAGCATGCAGTTGTTGCGATGAGCCATGCTATAAACATGGAAGAATTCTCTAATAATATCCGTTCCTGCGCACTGTGCCCGGGCGAGGTCGCGACACCGGTGCTCGAAAACAGACCTGTTCCAGTGCCGCAGGATGAACGTGATCGTATGTTGCAGTCTCAAGATCTTGCCGACATGATTTTAATGGTTGCATCGCTGCCGGATCGGGTTTGCGTCAATGAAATTGTCATCAGCCCAACCTGGAACAGGATGTTCTTATCACAAGAGCAATCGGGACTTGTTGCACAGCTGAAAGGCGCTGCTGCTTAAAGGGTCATAGTGATATGTCATATGTTCAGCAGGAAATTCATAAGCAAATAGCTGTTCCTCTGCTACAGATGCGGGACATCACAAAGCGCTTTGGTTCTATACGTGCGCTGAATGGCGTTGACCTTGATGTTTATGCAGGTGAAATTCACGCTTTGATGGGTGAGAACGGCGCCGGTAAATCAACCTTGATGAAGGTTTTGTCTGGTGCCCATCCGGCAACATCAGGTGAAATCAGCATCGCTGGCAAGCCGATTACGATCTCAGGACCATCTCATGCCCGTGAATTGGGTATTTCTATAATTTATCAGGAGCTGGCGCTTGCTCCTAACCTGACAGTTGCTGAAAATTTGCTGTTGGGACGTGAGCAGACAACTATGGGAGTTTTGAATCGCAGCGCGATGAACCGGCTCTGCGAAAACGTTCTAGAAGAGCTAGGTGTTGACTTTAATACAGTGGATAAGGTGGCGACCTTGTCGCTTGCACAGCGGCAGCAGGTGGAAATTGCGAAAGCGCTGCTATCAGACTGTCGTATTCTTGTCATGGATGAGCCAACAACATCACTGTCCTCAACCGAATGCGACAGGTTGTTCCAACTCATTCGTCGATTGCGTGATAAGGGCATGGCGATCATCTATATTAGCCATCGCATGAACGAGATATACGACTTGAGTGATCGCGTCACTGTGTTGCGCGATGGCCTATATATTGGCTGTATTCAGCGTTCGGAGCTTTCCGAAGAACGCCTCGTTCAAATGATGGTGGGAAGAGATATTTCGAGCTTTTATCAAAAAGATCGAAACGCAGAGTATCAGCCAGGGGAGAAGATACTTGAAGTTAAGGACATTGCGGATGATCGCAAAGTCCTGGGTATTTCACTTGATCTTCATGCTGGTGAAATTTTAGGCCTGGCTGGTATTGTAGGAGCAGGACGTACCGAGCTTGCACGTCTGATTTATGGGGCCGATAAAAAAACTTCTGGCACCATCACTCTTAAACGCCGGCAGTTGAATATAAACAATCCTTTGGATGCAATCGCTGCAGGTATTGTTTATCTGACGGAAGACAGAAAAGGCGAAGGCCTGTTTCTCGACATGAGTGTGTCGAAGAATATAAATATAGCTGTAATAGAGCAGGATAGCCACGGTTTCGGTTTATTAAATGCCAAAAAAGCAACTCAACGGACAAACGCGGCTATTTCCGATATGCAAATCGCTGTGGTTAGTCCGCAAGTCAATGTCGGCTCACTTTCGGGCGGAAACCAGCAAAAAGTATTGCTGGCTCGGCTTTTACAAACCAACCCAAAAGTGCTCATTTTGGATGAGCCGACGCGTGGTGTTGATATTGGAGCTAAATCAGAGATATATCGGATCATAGAAGCACTCAGTGAACGAGGAACCGCTGTTCTCGTCATTTCGAGTGAACTTCCAGAACTTGTCGGAATCTGTGACCGTATTCTCGTCATGCGAGAAGGCCTCCTTGCTGGTGAAGTTGGAGGGCATAGCGGAATTGCGATCGATTCCGAGGCGATCATTGCAATTGCGACAGGATCAGCCAAAGCCAATAATTAAAAATCAGGGAACTACCATCATGACAGCTACGGATACAGTTGCTGCCGCGCGGCATAGACGAAATATCAAGGCATATTTTCATGCATTGGGGATGCTCCCGATACTGATCCTGATTGGGTTACTATTCCAGATACTGAGTGGTTATGGTGAAACCGGAAGCTTGACTGAAGCATGGTCTGCCGGACGTTTTCTATCTGTTCAAAACTTGTCAATTGTCGCACAGCAAGCGTCAATTAATACGGTACTTGCAGCTGGGATGACTTTTGTCATTTTAACGGGTGGTATTGATTTGTCAGTAGGCTCCGTATTGGCTGCTTCGGCTATGGTTGCCGTGATGGTCTCTCTCATTCCTGATGGTTTTGGACATCTTGGCATACCTGCAGGCATTTTTCTTGGCATGATATTGGGCTTTGTAAACGGAGCACTCATAGCATTTGCGAAGCTTCCACCTTTCATCGTGACTTTAGGAACACTGACTGCAGTTCGTGGTCTGGCCCGACTGTTGGGGGACGATAAAACTGTATTCAATCCCGAATTACCATTTGCATTTATCAATGGCACAGCATTTCTTGGTATTTCCTGGCTAAGTCTCATCGCCTTTGCAGTCATATTGGTGTCTTGGTTTATCCTGCGTTTCAGAGCGCTTGGCGTACGTATTTATGCTGTTGGCGGGAACGAAGTCGCAGCTCGCCTTTCAGGAATTAAGGTATGGGCTGTTCTGCTATTTGTTTATGTGGCTTCCGGTTTCCTTGCGGGCCTGGGTGGTGTGATGTCCTCCACGCGGCTATTGGCGGCGAACGGCCTTCAGCTGGGGCAGGGCTATGAACTCGATGCAATTGCAGCCGTTATACTTGGCGGTACGAGTTTCGTCGGCGGTGTAGGGACGATATGGGGAACATTAATCGGCGCGCTCATTATTGCCGTCTTATCAAACGGACTGATCCTGACGGGTGTCTCAGACGTATGGCAGTTCATCATCAAAGGTCTTGTCATCATCGGTGCGGTTGCTCTCGACCGTTATCGCCTAAAGACCTCTGCCCGTACTTGATTGGTAAACTGTCAGAAAGACGTGTCGGCCGTCTTTTTGGTAGCTCAATAAGCCGATGCAAAAAGGGGAAAACCGAAATGAAACGCTTACTTCTCGCGGCGGTCTCAATTATCACACTAAGTACATCAATGGCCTCCGCCACTGAATTGAAATCAATAGGTATTTCACTTGCTTCTTTGGGAAATCCATTCTTCGTTGCTTTGGCATCGGGGGCTGAAGCAGAAGCAAAGAAAATCAATCCTGACGTTAAGGTAACAACGGTTGGTTTTGAGCAAGATTTGAACAAGCAGGTAGATCAGATCGACAGCTTTATCGCGGCCGGCGTGCAGATGATCCTGCTTAATCCCGGTGATCCGAGCGCTCTTGCTCCGCAATCAAAAAGGCTAAAGACGCAGGAATTATTGTGGTTTCAGTCGATACAGCTGCTCAGGGAGCAGATTTGACTGTCACCACCAATAATTTTCAGGCTGGCGAAGTGGCTTGTCAGTTTATTGTTGATAAGCTTAGCGGAAAAGGTGATGTCATTATTCAAAATGGCCCACAGAACTCTGCGATTATAGACCGTGTGAAAGGATGCAAGCAGGTATTTTCTGCCAATCCAGACATCAAGGTGTTGTCGGACGATCAGGACGGCAAGAGTTCGCGTGATGGTGGGTTGCAAGTGATGCAGGCACAGTTGACACGGTTCCCCAAAATAGATGCTGTGTTTGCAGTCGCTGACCCACAATCGATTGGTAGTAGTCTTGCGATGAAGCAACTCGGTCGCGAGGGTATTATCATTGCATCGGTTGATGGTGCGCCAGATCTGGAAGCTGAGCTCAAGAACCCTGCAAGTATGTCGATCCAGGCTACGGCGAGCCAAGATCCCTATATGATGGCACGTACTGCTGTTGAGTTGGGTTTCAAGGCATTGAATGGAGAAAAGCCAGAGCAACCAATAGTCTTGTTGGATTCGAACCTAGTTACACGCGATAATGTTGGTGACTATCAAGGTTGGGAAGCCAAACGGGACTGAAATGGAAATGCAGGCTCCTGCATTTGTTGGAGCCTGTTTCATTATTATAGCAAATCTATAGAGCGCTTCAGGCAAGAAGGCGTTTTATATTTTCATCAGACATAGCCGTCATAAGCTCATAGCTGGTTTTAATTTTGATCGGTGTGTTCGTGCGTCCTGATATGAGTATAGCTTCCAGAATTTCCAGAACATGAAGTGCATTGCTGCCAGCAGCGCGAGGTTTGCGGCCATTCACAATAGCATCTGCCATCTCTGCGACTGCGGTCGTACGATAATTCGCTATGCGTGGGGCATCGTAAGGCCAGTTGATAGCGCCAAGCAAACTATCTTCGGATTTAAATGTCTGCCATTCTCCACCACGATCACTATAAAGCACGTCGCCGCCATAGGTGTCCGGATCCGGCAACCGCAATGAACCATCCCGTCCATACAACTCGATATATGGGTTCCCCTGTGCCCATACGTCCCAACTGATGCCGAGATTGACGATCGCACCGGAGGCAAAGCGAATAACCGCCATCGCTGTTGTTTCAGTGGTTACTCGGAAGCTTGTACCTTTGTTTGGACCATCAGCAGTGATTGTGCGATTTTCATTGCCGATTGAGGACATGGCGAAAACCTGAGTAGCCGGTCCCAAAAGACTAAGAAGCATCGAAATATAATAAGGCCCCATATCAAGGATTGGGCCCGCACCTTCCTGATAATAAAATGATGGGGCAGGGTGCCAATGTTCCATGCCATGGCCCATCATATAAGCGGTTCCTCCGATGATTGGCCCCAGGCTACCGTCACCGATCAGATTACGCGCCTTTCGGCCTGCAGCACCAAAAAAAGTGTCTGGTGCAGATGCTAATGCCAACCCTTTTTCGGCAGCCAATGTGACAAGCTTGCTGCCCAGTTCAGTTGAAACAGCCAAAGGTTTTTCGGTGAAAACATGTTTACCTGCTTCAAGCGCTGCTTTCGTTACCGGATAATGCTCAGTTGGAACTGTCAGATTGAGAACGATATCCACATCCGGGCTGGCGAGCAGCTTTTCGGCAGTCATTGCCGTAATTCCATATTCAGCGGCACGCCTGGCGGCTGTTTCGGGTATGATGTCCGCGCAGGCCGTCAACTCGATATTATTAAATAGCGCTGCGTTGCGCATGTAAGTCATTGAGATGTTACCGCAGCCGATAACGCCGATTCTCATTTTGCTCATGTTCAAGCTCTGAAGTTTGAGGATTTATTCTGCGCTGACGATTTGAATTATTTTCGCAGCGATCGCTTTGCCGAGAACCTCGTGCTGGTCGGCTTCAAAGTGGACACCATCAACTGCACTCACACGAATGAGGTTCCCCGCATCAAGGAATGAAGAGCCGAGTGCCTCGGCGACTTCTCGGTATTTGGAAGATAGTCCACGAGACTTCGCAGCTCCGCCAACAAAAATTTCTCCAAGGAAGCCTATTTCTTCAATGGGTGCTGGCGCGATAATGAGAAGCTTCGGGATGGTGCCGTTAGGGCCGGACGGGTTTTGATGGATAGTGTTGACCAACGCTTCCAGCCCACGCCGAATATCCTCGGGCGTGAGGCTGAAGCGGGTTTTGAGGTCGTTGGTTCCGAGTGTCAGCACAACCAAGTCGATTGGGTTGTGACTGCCCAGGCAGGGCAACAAATAGGTTTTGCCATTTCTTGATGCACCTTCAATCGGGTCATCATGAACAGTTGTACGTCCCGGAAGCCCTTCTTCGATAATGTTATAAGCGCTGCCAAGTTGTTTGCGTAAAATACCTGTCCAGCGAATGTCCGAGGCGAAGCGTTCAGCATGCGTTGCATGACGCATGGGTACCGTTCCGTAGGTGTTGGAATCTCCAAAGCAAAGGATGTTGATGACTTCGGTCATAAGCACTCTCCTCAGGCTGCTGCGGTTGCTGGCGGTTGTTGTGCACCGGTCATGATAGCGACAGCATCCGACATAGATATATCCGTCGATTTGACGACACATGCCCGCTTGCCAAGTCGATGAATGTGGATGCGATCAGCGACTTCAAAGACATGTGGCATGTTGTGGCTAATGAGAACAATTGGCATGCCGCGTTCTCGCACGCGCAAAATAAGATCGAGAACTTTACGCGATTCCTTCACACCCAAGGCGGCTGTCGGTTCATCCATGATCACAACCTTGGAACCGAATGCGGCAGCTCGCGCAACAGCTATACCTTGTCTCTGACCGCCAGAAAGCGTTTCGACAGTCTGATCGATTTTCTGGATCGTCATCAGACCAAGCTCGCTCAGCTTTTGACGGGCGATATTCTCCATCTGGACTGTATCAAGTGTCCGCATCAGCAAGCCGGAGAGGCCGCGCTTGCGAATTTCGCGACCAAGAAACATGTTGTTGGCAATGGAAAGTGCCGGTGAAAGAGCGAGATTCTGGTAGACGGTTTCTATACCCGCTTCCCGTGCCTCCATTGGAGATCGGAATGCGACTTTCTTTCCATCCAGTAGAATTTCGCCATGGTCAGGGGTAAGTGCGCCTGAAAGCGCCTTGATCAGTGAGGATTTTCCGGCTCCATTGTCACCGATAACCGCAAGAATTTCGCCGGGCATGAGGTCAAATTCGGCAGCATCAATAGCCGTGACACTGCCATATTTTTTCACGAGGCCACGGGCCTGAAGAACGGGTTGAACATTGGTCATGCAGAAGCCCTCCGGATCCATTGGTCAAGTGCAACAGCAATGATGATAAGGAATCCGACCGTAAAGTCCTGCCACAATACATCTACCCCAGCGAGAGAAAGACCATTGCGGGATGCGGCGACAATAAGTGCTCCGAACAACGTGCCGAGAATAGACCCGCGACCACCAAAAAGACTTGTACCGCCGATGACGACTGCAGTGATGGAGTCAAGATTGGCGAGCTGTCCAGCCTGGGGGCTTACGGAGCCAATACGGCCGATCAGTGCCCATGCACCGAGTGCGCAAATGATACCGGCAACGACATAAACCTGCAGCAGCACTTTGTTTGTTCGGATACCTGCGAGGCGGGCAGCTTCCACGTCATCGCCGACAGCATAAACATGCCGTCCCCATGCTGTTCGATTGAGAATATGCCAGAACACGATGGCAAGTATGATGAGGAAAATAACACCGTAGGTGAAGCGCGCGCCGCCAATCGTGAAGCTTGTGCTTAGCCATTGTAGGAAGGGTGCGGTCGCCGCAACATCCTGTGAGCGAATGGTCGCGCTTGATGAGTACCAGAGGTTCAGCGCGAAAAACATGTTCCATGTGCCCAGTGTCACAATAAATGGCGGAAGGCGAACATAGGTAACAAGAAAGCCATTTATAAAACCACAGCCAGCACCGGCAGCAATACCGATCGCGAAAGCCATCGCTGGTGGCAGGCCGGTAATGACCGCAAGCTTGCCCATTATAACGGATGCGAGCACCATTATTGCCCCAACGGAAAGATCAACGCCGGCGGTAAGGATAATCAGGGTTTGAGCAATTCCCAGGATACCGATGATCGTAACCTGCTGCATGATGAGTGAGAGGTTCATCGGATGATAGAACCTGTTCCCCACAATCATAGAAAACAGAGCGACTGCTATCAGAAGTACAATCGCGGGAATCGCAGTAGGATTTTTATGTAGAAAGTGCTGCAAACGACGCAACAAGCTCGGTGATTGCTCTTCAAATGACGCTACGTCGTTTTGGGGGTGAGTGGTTCCTGTTAGACTCATTTCGCATCGCCTCCTGCCGACGTCTTGCGAGACCGGGAAAGCGCACTTCGCCACAACGGTCTGCGAAGGCGTATGTTGGGAAAAATGCGAGGCATGATTAGTTTCAATCACGCCACGCTTTTGAAACGGCGATCTGGGGACGGCGTGTGTGACACCTCGCCTAGATCAAATAACTAACCCCAGCAGAGCTTGAGTGCTTCTTCCGATGTAATGGAATCCAGACCGTCTACTGGTTTGTCTGTAACAAGCTGCGTTCCAGTATCCAGGAATTTTAGGCCGGGGGTGTTTTCCGGAAGTTTACCTGTCTTGCCGTGCTCGACGATAGCCTGAACGCCGAGTTCAGCCATGCGCAGCGGAAATTGCATCGACGTTGCGCCAATGACGCCTGCGCGAACATTCTCTACACCTGGACAACCGCCATCGATAGAGGTGATCGTGATGCCTTTTTCTGCGCCAACGGCCTTGATCGCTTCATATGCTCCAGCGGCAACTGGCTCGGCGATTGTGTAAACGACATTGAGTGTCGGGTCGCGTTGCAGCAGGTTTTCCATGCCTGTGCGCCCGCCTTCTTCATTGCCATCAGTCGCCTCATGGCCGACAATGCGTTTATCGTCTTCGTCACCAATGACATTCGGATCTTTAATGTCGATCCCGAACCCCTTCATGAAGCCTTGATCGCGCAAGAGATCAACAGTGAAACCAAGCTTGCTGACGTCAAGGAAGGCGATACGCGCATTTTCGGCTTCATCACCGAGCGTTTTGTTTGCCCATTCACCAATCAGCTGACCGGCCTTAAAGTTGTCTGTAGCAAATGTTGCATCGGCTGCATCGATAGGATCGAGCGGCGTGTCGAGCGCGATGACGATAATTCCAGCATCTCGCGCTTTCTTGACTGCCGATATAATGGCCTTGGAATCGTTAGGCGTAATTAAAATGCCCTTGGCGCCTGCGGATATGAGGTTTTCGATAGCCTCAACCTGGCTTTCATTGTCTCCATCGATGCGGCCAGCAAATGATCGAAGCTCGACACCCAGCTCAGCTGCTTTTGCTTCGGCGCCTTCCTTCATCTTGACGAAAAATGGATTGATATTGGTTTTCGTGATCAGACCTACAATGTCTTTGGCCGCAGCAGGGGTTGCCATAAGAGCGCAGGCAGCAGCGCTGGCGAGAGCCAGTTTTTTAAATCTATTCATATGTTCCTCCCAAAAAACGATCCCCGCCCATCTCCTAATAGGCCGGCTTCTCCCGATCGCAGCAGTATTTGACTATTTACGATCAAATATTGTCATATCAGTGAGGGAAATTTTGTCAATTGAGAAAATTTCATTGACTTTGACGTGTAAAACTATGCAAAACCGTCTAATAAGATCAATAATAATCATTATGGGATTATTTTTGCCCGTCCTTGGAGGAGGATTTTAAATGCGGATAGGTTGTCAAACATTCACCTGGGAAATGCTCGGAGACGATTGGGCGGGCAGCACTGACGATGTCGTCCGGGCAATCGGCGCGGCCGGCTATGCAGGGATAGAGATCACAAACAATATGATAGGCGGTTACGACCGCGATGCGGAAAGCTTTAAGCGCCTTTTGTCTGAACAGGGTTTGACTTTCGTGGCGTATGCCTTCTCTACGCCGAGCGGATTTACCGTAGAAGAAAAGACAGACGACGAGCTCGCTGCCATCTCTTCGGCGATGGATTTTATCGCAAAATTTCCAGGAACCGTCCTGTCTTTGGGGTGCCCGACAGATCATCGCGGTATAGGCGATGCAAAGGCGATTGAGATTGCGGGGCGTATTTTCAATCGTGCTGGCGAGATGGGCAGAGCACGCGGTATTCCCGTCGCATTCCATCCAAGCAGCCATCACGGCTCTGTTGTCGTGACACGAGAGCAATATGAAGCGATTATGGCGGCAACTGACCCGAAACTCGTTAAATGGGTTCCTGATACGGGCCATATTATTCGTGGTTCGCAGGACATTCTGGAAACTTTGTTACTCTTCCAAGACCGCATTGCCTATGTGCATCTCAAAGACGCTTCTCAGGCTGGAAAATGGAAAATGATGGGTGCCGGTGATTGTGACATACCGGGCGTTATCGCACATCTCCATGATAAGATCGGTTTTGATGGATGGGTGATAGGGGAAGAAGAGTCGGATGAAGCAGGTCTTGATCCTGCAGCCGCTGTTAAGCTCAACCGCGAATACCTCGCCCGCATCATCGGATGATTGAATTCGATCATGGTTCTGGCTGTGTCATCCTCATACTTTAAGCGGTAGTATTATGGGTCTGAATGAACTTAAAGAGGCCGTCCTTGAAGCGAACCTTGCAACGGTTCGCGAAGGACTGGTCCTTTCAACATTTGGCAATGTCAGCGGGATAGACAGGGATGCCGGTCTCGTCGTTATAAAGCCTAGCGGTGTTGAATACGAAAAGCTGTCTCTCAATGATCTGGTTGTAACGGATCTGGAAGGCCATGTTGTGGAAGGTCATCTCAAGGCTTCTTCGGATCTTCTTACCCATCTCGTACTTTACAAGGCTGTTCCGGCAATTGGTGCGGTTGTGCATACACATTCGACTTATGCGACGATTTTTGCGCAGAGCCAACGTCCCATTCCTCCCTATGGCACAACCCATGCTGATTATTTTCACGGCACAATTCCTGTCACACGGCCTCTTACTGAAGAAGAAATTCGGGACCGCTACGTGGAGGCGACTGGCTGCGTTGTTATCGAGGCACTGGGAAATTATGATCCAATGTCTATACCCGCAGCTCTTGTAGCCGGGCATGGTCCGTTTGCCTGGGGGGATGGACCGGCAGACGCGGTGCACAATGCACTTATTTTAGAGGAAGTTGCCCGTCTTGCATGGCATACGATTTCACTTAATCCAGATGCCCAGCCGATTTCGCAAAGCCTTCTGGACAGGCATTATCTTCGCAAGCATGGTGACAACGCCAGTTATGGACAGTAAGCGTCTGTCCTAGGCTCGGACGCAGTTCCGCCAAATGAATGCGTCCCTGGCCTGAGAGTGGAGGAAATCTTATGAGCGTTGTTATCGGTGTCGATTTCGGCACATTGAGCGTGCGTGCAACCGTCGTCGATTCTGTGAGGGGTATTTTATCGAATGCGTCTAGCAGCTATCCGCTAAAAAGGTCCCCGTCAGATCCCGATCTGGCGACGCAGTCGCATGACGATCACATGAATGCGCTCGTAATTGCTGTCCGCGAAGCAATCGCCCGCGCAGATATCGATGGTGAATCTGTAGAAGCTTTGGCGTGTGATACCACGGGTTCCAGTGTGGTGATGGTCGATAAAGCGCTCAAGCCTCTCGCTGACTACTATCTCTGGTGTGACCATCGTGCTCACACGGAAGCCTCAGAAATTACGGAAGCAGCCCATCGCGAAGGCATAGAGGCTATTAAGTGGTGTGGTGGCGTTTATTCTCATGAATGGGGCTATGCGAAAGTACTCCATTTCCTGCGCCATAACCCGGACAAGCGGGATCGCTTTGCAAGTGCTTTCGAACATTGTGATATGCTAGCTGCCACTCTCTGTGGTGTTACAGACGTTAATAAGGTTGTGCGCAGTATCTGCGCTATGGGACACAAGTGGATGTGGGGAAAAGCTTGGGGCGGTCTGCCCCCGCAGGATTTTCTTACGCGGGTCGATCCACTTTTCGATGGCATTAATGCGAAACTGGCCGGGGAATATAAGGGATCCGATCAGATCGCTGGTCATCTGATACCCTATTGGGCCGAGCAGTTAGGTCTCCGTACTGGTATTCCAGTCCCTGTTGGGGCCTTGGATGCCCATTGGGATGCAATTGGTGCTGGTTGCCGGATGGGGGACGTCGTCAATGTTGTTGGAACATCGACGTGTATTATCGCGCTTGGGCCGGAAGATTGCGGAGTTGTTCCCGGCCTTTGCGGCCTTGTGCCCGGCAGTGTTCATCCCAATCATATGGGTGTCGAGGCGGGGCTTTCCGCTACAGGCGATCTTTTTGAAGCCATTGCGCGCCGCGCAGGCAGCGACGTCGCCACTCTTTCCAAAGAAATTGAAAAATATGGGCCCGGTGAAACAGGCCTTCTCCGGCTGACATGGGATAATGGCGATCGAACGGTTCTTGTTCGTTCTGATCTTGGCGGCGTAACACTTGGATGGGATATCAATCACACAGCCGCAGACGAACTACATGCCGCAATTGAAGGAACTGCCTTTCATACGCGCATCATTTTAGACCGCATACGAAGCGGCGGTATCCCTATCAAGCGTGTTATTAACGGTGGAGGTATTCCGCAGAGAAACGAAATGCTCAATCAGATTTACGCCGATGTATTGGGTTGTCCGGTGCTTGTGCCGGACGGGGCACCCACAGGCCTTGGTTCTGGCATTTTTGCTGGTTTGGCTGCCGGGGCATTTTCATCAATTGAAGAGGCACAGGATAGCTTATGCTTACCAATGCGCACTATCGACCCGCGCCCTGCGGCTACGGCGACTTACGAGAAATTGTTTGGAATTTACCAGAATCTTTATTTTGGTTTTGGTGAAGGTAGGCAAGTCAATCTGGCAGAAGTTCTCCCTGCCTTGAAAAGAATGCGCCGCAAAGTTTAGAGTGCGTTTCGATCCGAATGCATCAGACCGGCACTCTAAATCATTGTTTTAACGCGCATCTTCATTTGAAAACCGTTTCACATTTTTCGGGATGCGCTCTAAGGCAGATCGAAGCAATTCCAGTGGATTTTATTGCGCCTATCGCCATGATAAAGTTGAAGACAAAATTGATAGGGAAAACAGCGTGAACGAACTCGAGCGTCAGGAAGCTATTCTACGAATTCTTGCAACATCGCAGTTCGCGAGTGTTAATGATATCGTTGATCTGCTGGACGTCTCACCAGCCACAGTTCGCCGCGATATAGCCAAACTCAACGAGCAGGGCGCTATACGCAAGGTGCACGGCGGCATTACAACTGCTGACAATTTAAGCTCGGCTTCAGGCCGTTCAAAGCCCTATATCGAAAATCAAGTTATCAATGTGGCGCAGAAGGAAGCGATCGCAAGCGCTGCTGCGGAGTATTGCAACGATGGCGATACAATTTTCATACATGGTGGAACAACCTGTTCTCTATTCTCGCGAAAACTCGCTACCAAAAGCCTCAAGGTCATCACCAATTCGGTTGCAGTAGCAGATACGATATGGAACAGTTCGACATGTAACCTGCACGTGCTGGGTGGAGATTTGCATCGGGAGCCTGCAATCTTCTATTCTCCACAGCTATGGACTGAAGAATTTTACGTGTCCCGATATTTCCTGGGCACGCTTGGAATAGACAACGAGGGCTTGCTGGAGAATAATCCGCTTCTTGTCCGCGTTATTGATATGGTCGTTGGGCGAGCAAGCGAAGTTGTTGTTTTAGCTGATAGCTCCAAGTTCTTCGCACGCCCGCGACTTCGTGCCCTGACCTTTAATCGCATCAGCACACTTATCACGGATGATGGTATTTCTGATGCAAATGCAAAAATGATCGAAGACGCTGGAGTTGAGTTGATAGTTTGCTCTTCGTGATGTTATAAATTTTGATATTGCAATAATATTATTATAAACTGTATTTTTATAAGATGTATATTTATTATGTTAATAAAAACATGTTGAATTTCAGGAAATCAATCTCAGCGCGGCTTGCGATGAATTTTATTTCGGATTTTTTATTTTTGATAGATGTACCATGTCATTAAATTATTTTTTAAACATTTTCTAGATGTAATAAATATTAATAAGTAAATTTTAAATATTGGCTACGCGAAAACATAATGTAGCCAATATTTTATGATAGATAGCTCTGGTGCTGAGGCTTAAGGCAGAATATCAGAATGCTGACTAAGGGTTTGCCTGACTGTTATTGAAGTCTCATCTTCATTTTCGACGTCAATAGCGCCTTGAATCATCTCTCCTGTGACGCGTAGTTCAGCGCCAATAGGTGTGTACTGCGTGGCTGGAGCAAATGGTGCAGATGGTGTGGAGTCTGGACGCGTTCCCTTTCACAACATGAAAAATGCCGCCATCAGAATATTTAAAGCGCTAAGCGACCAGAAGAAGCCTGACACACCAAAACTCGCCATAATCGGTGATATGACTAGCGGACTTAGCATCGAGCCAAGTGAATTGATGAGGAGCATGCCTTGTATCATGCGTACGAGTGAATCTGCAGACGTACTGTCTGCTGAGAAGCTGATTGCAACTGGATAGATCGCAAATATACAGCCGCTGAGTAAGAATAACGTAAAAATGAAGAACGATGAAGAAGGTGGTAAAATAATAACGGCAGCAGATAGAAGAACGCAACAAATATTGAGAGTTATAAGGATTATGCGTCTATCTTGTCTGTCGGACCATCGTCCTACCGGATATTGTAGCACCATTGCACCAAGAATGACGCTTGCCATCATCGTTCCCACTTCACCCACGTTCAGCCCAATGCGCTGGAGATAGAGGGGCAACAGTGAATAAACAGCAGCGATTGCTATAACCCGAACCAAAGCAGCCAATAACGCCGCTTGGTGTCATACGCAGCAACTCAATATGGTTGATTGGTGCCGCACGCTCAACGACTGGGGCAATTTTAGGTAAGATGACGATAGGCAAGACGGATAAGGATGCTAGTATACCAGCCACCATAAATGGCGCTACATTACCCCTCGCATTGATAGTTCCGAGGAATGCTTGTCCAATTATCGCGGAGCTATAGAAAGCAATCATGTATAAAGCAAGAATACGGCCTCCTATTTTTTTCGTCTGATGCCAGCAACAGCCAACTCTCGATAACTAGGAAAACACCAATAGCGGCCCATCCGTATAAAAGCCTTAACGCAAACCAGAACCATTCGTTAAAATACATTCCCTGCAAGAGAACGCTAACAGCAATCAGATAGGCGAAGCTGCTATATGCACGTATGTGGCCAATACGGACGATCAGTCGGCCCTGAAAAAGTTCACCTAAAGTGAGCCCAACAAAGTAAGCAGACGACACAATGCCGATGACGGTCGCAGATGTGCCTTCAGCATCTAGTCTCAGTGTTGTTAGAGAAGAGAGAAAGCCATTTCCGATGCTGACAATAAATAGTCCGAGAAGGGGGGCTAGCACCATTGCCAGCAATTGCGGGGACATTGTGACCTCTATAAAGTTGAGCAATTGCTCAATTGATAATGAAACTCATCGCATTATGCTGGTTGGCAACCTGTTTCGATGAGGTAAATCTGAATAGCTTGCGATGTGATATTCTCAATATGAAGGCGTCTAAATTCGACTCTCAATTCATCCGTTAACCGATTCGTTGTGTCGCTTATCAGCCTGCAAATATGTCATTCAAGTGAAACAACGAGTGGGCAAAATAACAGGTAGAGTTAAAATCGGTGAGGAGTGTGGAGGCAAAGACGGGTGTGGGAATGCAGTTTACCGCGATTTGAATTGTATTCTTGCGTGGTTATTTGAAAAGCCAATTAGAAATAAAAATATAACGTTTATAAGAAAACAACATATTTTAATAAGGTCCGAATGTTATATAATTTTTTTGTTTTAATTATTTTCGATTAAATAATATGAATGGCAACCCAGACATCAAAGAATTAACATAACGACGTTTTTGGTATTTACCATTCAGGGATATGCGTGGAAGTTCTTCTGGTCTTTTAAGACCATCAAGTGTTAATACGCCCGGTTGCGTTGTGACTGCTGCACGAATGCCTGCCGCGGCAACTGCGGTCGTCTGATGTTGGCTGACTGCCGTTTTCCAACCATATGGATAAGCGAAGGAAAGGGGACGCTGCCCAGTGATCTTCTGCACTTGAGATATAGAATTTTCGACCTCCCGCTTTAAGCGCCGGGGGCTGATGCGTCTCAGGTTTACATGATTTATAGTATGCGCACCTATGTGAGCCAACGGATCGCTTGCAAGCGATTTGATGTCTAACTCTGTCATCACGAGTTCATCTACAATTGCCAGCGGATTAATTTGGCAAGATTTCGCAGCATCGTCGATCTTTTGCACGGCGAGGTCTTCGTCAATTGATTGAACGAAATCAGCTAAACGACGGAAAGCTGTCGATTTGTCAGTACGAGTTTTGCAACGTACGTTTTCAATGCCAGTGCCAAAGTCAAAGGAAAAAGAGGTAACTTCTTGTGTTAGCCTGGCTGCTGTTTCCCACCAAATTGTTCTGGTGCGACTAACGAAGCCTGGAGTGATGAAAACGGTATAAGGGATATTGAATTTACGAAACACAGGGGCAGCAAATTCGGCGTTATTCTTATATCCATCGTCTAGTGTGAAGGCGAAAAATTTACGGTTGTCCGTCGGGTCGCTTAGCAGTGCCGGTATATCATGCAAATGAACAGGAATTAGACCCCGCTCTTGGGCAGCGCAAATAGCAACTTCGAGAAATTCTGGTGTGATTGAAAGAATATCGTTGGGATCAAAATCAGCTGCCTTGGTAGGACGGACATGATGAAGAGTAAATATCACGCCACGCCCGCTTGCGCTCGGAAAAAAATGGCTAAGCAGTGGAATAGAAGTGATTTCCAAGCCAATGCGTATAGTGCAGTATTTTAGAGCATTTTTGAAGACACTTAGCGGCAACATCCGGCGTTTCCTGCTCTGAAGATTGTTGTTATTTATTGTAAATTCGTCGCTTTATAACTCGAAATATTGTTATGGGAAGATCAACAATACCGGGTTTCAGATCGCTCCAGGAAAATGCTGCCCATGCGCGGACTCTGAGTAATGAAGCAAGATATTCTCTAATCCGTAACTTTCCTCTCATCATAAGAATAACCGCAGCGACAAGATCACGAGATAGATACATCCAGGCGGCTTCGGAATGAGCTGGCAATGCAGGCTTTTCTTGCCGATTATTCATAACGTCCCACATCATTTGCGTTATGTTCATGCCGGTTGCGCCGCTCAATGCGAACCATGACCAGGGACGGGGGTTTACATCCAGAATATTAAGCATTCCGTTGGTAGGATCTCGCTTGAATTCCACCTCCACCAGTCCACTATAGCGAACTGAACTTAATATTTTGCGTGCCGATGTTATGGCTTCTGGAGCATTTATCGTTTCAACAAACGTGCTGGTGAAACCAAAGTCCACAGGGTATTGACGGCTTCTTCGAGCTGTAAACTCGCCAACGGGTCTACCGTCGTGCCAAAAAGCTGCGTAGGAAAGCTGCGTGTCACCATCGCCGGGAATTAGGCGTTGAATTACGATCTTTTCTAAGCCGATTTCCCGAGTTGCCGTTTGAAAAACCTTAATGAAGGAAGGTTTATCGTCGACTTTTAACACTTTGGCTTTAGCTAGCGCGCTGTCGCCACCGCCCATATTGGGTTTGAGAACGATCGGAAAATGAAAGTCTTTTTTATAAACGTCGTCGTAAGATGTCAGATGATAAGTCATTGGATGAGCAATTTGTAGTTCGTCTGCGCGTCTATAAAGATTAGGCTTGTCGCAAAGCCACTTCAATCGTTCCCACTCTGGTGTCATGAGAATAAATCGTGTTGCAAGAACATCAGTATTCTGTGACACAAACTTTACGTCCTGATCACTGGCGGGTATCAGCAGTGCGCCTCTCAGCTTGTATAATTCAGCAATCTTAAGGAGTTCTTCGGTTGCACAGGCCGTTTGCGGTCCGGACCATCGAATGCTTTTCTTAATGTGTCGTGACCATCGAGCTAATGGATAGTCATTTGTGATGTAGAATACCGGTATTTTGAGTACCGCCAAGCTCCTCGCTAATGCCAGAGAGCCATGAGCTCCGCCAAGTATGATAACGCTTGACGGTGATAATGTTGGATGTGATCGCGACATATAGCTGTTACCCATCAATAGCGATCACATCCGTATCAGCGAAATATAAACTGGTATATAACTGACGATCTTTTAATTAAGCATTTTGGCCAGTTAATTTGTCACTGTTAAATTTCCTTGGGGAGCAAGGGGTAGTTTGTATAAACTGATCGGGCAACAACAGCGGCTAATATCGCTTTAATCAGGTCGCCAGGTACGAATATCATAGAGCCGATTAATGCCTTGTCGAAAGAAAGGCCGGTTATAGCCATAATGCCGATAATTCCGGTCAAATATAGTACCAAGATGCAGCCGAAAATTGATGCAAATGCAAAGCCAAACAGTTGTATTAAACTAGACTGGGATCGCTTTATAAGGCGTTGAGCTAGAAAGCCGGTAGTCAACACAGCAGGAAGCCAACCGATAAAAAAGCCAACAGTAGGACCCGCATAAACGGCTAGTCCGCCTCTGCCGCCGGATAGTACAGGCATCCCGATCGTTACGAGAGCCACCACAAGCAACACGGCGACCACACCACGCTTTGCCCCAAGTACCATCCCTGCGAGCATAACGCCAAATGACTGTGCGGTGATTGGCACCGGAACAAAGCCAAGTGTTATGGGTGGTATTAAGCCTAAGGCCACTATAATGGCAGCAAATAAAGAAACAAAAACAAGATCTTTGGTATTCATAGGTTCATTTTCCGCTTCGATAATTTTAAGGCGTTATCGCAAGTTTCTTGCATCAATAGCCTGTGCTATCTGATCGGCTTGCTGCAAAGTTAATATGATAAGCGATGGCAGTATTGTGAACATTCGCAATTTCAAGCCGCGCGCTTTGTGTGCGTCTCGTATTGCTTCATACCGTGTCAAGATTTCTGGTACAAATCGTAAAACCAATCCCAGCGCAAGACCAATATCTTCCGCATTTCCTAAGCCCATGCGTTCGATAGGCTTTGAAAAATCTGTAATCGCTTGAACAAAATCGCCTATTTTGGTCGTTGCAGTTATCGTTGCAGCGAGCAGCATTAAACTTGTTAGCCGCAGTAATTGAAGAGCTGCCTGTTCAAAGGTTCCAACCAAAAAACTAAAAAAGGCAACCAGAACAATGGTTAAAAATATAGGAATTAAGCGCTGTATAGCCTGTATAAATGATTGCGAAATTGAGAAATATAAAATTCCACCGAAAATAAAGACTATAGTTAGTATTAAAATACTTTTGGAAATAAATATAGCGGCTCCTATCGCAAAAAGCGAAACTAATTTCAGTTTGATATTTGTACGGTATAGAAATCCGGTGCCATCAATGTAAAGAGAGCGGATCAATTTGCTATTTCCAAGTATTTAGCTATCGCGATAGAGGGATGGGCATCCTCAACTATCCGACCTTCATGAAAGACCAGCACACGATCATATGATTCAACGAGCGACAGATCGTGAGTTATGACAATCGTTTGTTGCGGTAGTGCATTAATTATTCGCTCGACCTTTCCACGGTTTCTTAAATCAAGCTGATTGGTTGGCTCATCAAAAATAATCAACTCCGGTTCCGTCACGAGGACTGATGCTAATGCTGCGAGTTGTAGCTCACCACCAGAAAGCTCATGCACCCGACGGGAGGCGAGATATTCTGAATTTAACCTTGAAAGTACAGTTTTACACATCTCCGCACGTAAACTTTTATCAACTACAAGCTTTCTGAGACCAAATTCAATATCATCTTGTACGATAGGCATTATGATCTGGTTCGCAGGGGTTTGAAAGATATAGCCTACGCAGCGATGCGAACGCGTATCTTCGAGCGTGATTTTTCCGGATGATGCCTTTTCGAGGCCTGCTATAAGGCGTGAAAAGGTGGATTTTCCGGATCCGTTTAGGCCAACAATACCTATTCGCTTTTCAGATATGGATAGAGTTACCGGGTGAAGCGCAGTATGTTCTTGATACTTAACGCATGCCTTTTCGAAACGAATAATCACCCTTTGTGCCTCTTCGCGATCTTGTAATCCACTGAATAGAAAATGCACTATTCACTGGCTGGTTGAGTATCGCGACATGAACTGAATGGCAATAAGCAGGTTTTTGCTATTACCATTCATGCTTTATACAAAATCTATACATATGAGATTTGACGTCGAAAATCTGCCTTATGAAGTATATTTATATATAAAATTAATAAAAATAGAATATATTCATGCATAATTGAATGCGCATTATTATATATTTTTTTATTTACCATTTTACTCGAATTCCTATGTTTCCGATAATATTATAATTATTGCCAAATCTTCTAATACCGGAATTTATTTATCCTTCACCATAAAGCGAATACTTATTATTATCCCAGTTATAAGATCCACCTATTTCAATTCCTCCCCAAGAAGATTGTTGCGCACTTGAAATTCGAATTCCGGAAACATCGAGAGAGCTTTCTTTGATAAAATCATAGTATATATTGAAAATACCATAAATATTCATGCGGTTCATCATGCCGAATTTATTCTACCAGAAAATTTCATTGTTAAGTGATAAACCAAATCGGCTCTGCAACCTGTCTCCTTTATTGAGGGAAACATTTGATCCAAAGCCATCTACAAAGTCGTCGAAGGCAATATTGGAATAAACGAGCTGAGTTTGCGGGTTGACAGACCAGCTAGATGACATTTCGATGTACTGACCAGCTTCGATGGATAACGTATATCCAAAGCCATTGTTTCCGTTTTGCAATGACGGAGCACCAATTGCTTGTGTAGTCAAATCGCTTTTATACCATGTTGTTTGAACTTGGCCATCGATATAGAAACCGCCGTTGCTATACCAAGTCAACGTTCCGCCTAAGCCATAGCCATCCGTAGATATGTCACCGTTTGCATAATTGCGGGATTTTACATCCGCTTTGCTGTGAACATATTGCAGTATCACGCCGCCTAAAAGACTGCCACCAGCTGGTTCGGTCAGAAGGCCTTCGATCCCGGTTTGTAGTTTTATATAATTTTGGCGGTAATCTGCGCCTGTCGTAGACGAGTGGGAGTTAACATGATTAAGAGCTCCTTCCATACGTGCCCAGATGCCATTCGTCTCGATTGCTATGTTGGAGTTTCTTGGCGTGGCGTAGGTCGGGTTAATATTGTCAGGTTCATTCGAGATCGAACGATTTCCGTTGTTGAACCAGACGCGTTTACTTATGCGCTGTTGCAACGAGGAAGCTTGGTTCAAGCCTTGAAGGATTTGCGGGTATGCCTCATAGATCACTACACCTGGCTGATACTCCGGAATATTGGTATCAACGCCAGGGACTTCTGGTGAAGTCGGTATCTCTTTTAGTGCGGAGCGCAAGTACCAATCATTGGCGTTCGTCGTGGTGCCATTGCCCTGATGAAGACGATAAGCATATGCGCCAGCTACAACCGCCTGCGCGCCATCTTGTGTGGTGAAATTACCTTCCAATGAAAATGCATCATCTGATGCACCTCCCACTTTGATGATTTTAATGCCTTCTGTCGTTGCGGCTAACCCATTTAAGTTGGTTACGTGGACGGTTGTTTTCGCTGCGCCGAGATAAGCATTTCCTGTGATGATCAGTTGATCTGCTGGCGAATTATCGTTGCCGAGTTCTGCATCAATTGCGAGTGCGCCGCCTTCACTGTGATAATCACCGTTGATAGTCAGTGCGCCAATTGAAGCGCCGGGCGCAATAGTGCCGTCGGAGAAGTTCGTCGTAGTGCCGACAGTTCCGCTACCTTGTAGTAAGCCGCCGAACACATTCATGGTGCCGCCAACCACTCCATCAACAGTCAAGGCTCCTCCGCTTATGTTTATCTCCCCAGCGTAAGTGGTACTATTTCCATCTAATATTTGAGACCCGGAAAGAAGCTTGAATGTACCTGTCCCTGAAAGAGATCCAGAATATGTATCGTTGGCATGTGATACTGTGAGGGAATTTACGTTGACCTCTACGAGGCCATCGCCTGTCAAACTGCGAATACTAACATCGGTTGCTTCTGATATATCGAAAGCTCCCCAAACATTTAATCGGCTGGACTGAGAAATGTCTCCGTCACCCGAAAGCGATAGCGTTCCGTCGGCAATTATTGTCTCACCGGTATAGGTGCTCGCACCAGACAATGTGAGTTTTCCTGTACCTGTTTTATTTAATGAACCGAATCCGAAAAAAACGCCCGCCGATGAAAATTCGGTTCCAACGGCGGTTTCAATCGTTCCTCCCCCCCCCGTCAAAATGACGTCACGGCCCGTTGTTTTATCAGCAGTGGTTTGCAGTGTGCCACCGTTGAGCGTCAGAATACCTGTAAGGTCACCCAGGCTATGATCGCTTGATATTGACAAAGTTCCTTGGCTAATAAACCAAGGGGTTACTTCATTGGTCGAATTATTCAGGTTCCATACCGAGGAGTCGGATTTCTCAAAAGATTCAAAGCCAATATATTGCTGTCCAACTCCGAGAAGACTGGTATCAAATATTCCATCTGTGATGCCGGCCAAAATGAGACGATCACTATCTCCATTCGCCAGGATGCCACCGCTGATTGTAGAGGTAGACCACAGTGCCAGAGTATTTTCACCGCTGGTGAAATGAATGGCCGGATCTGATATCGGTGTCCACCCTGTAGCTGTTCCTCCTGCACCGGCACCAATAAATCCGGCGTTGACGATTGTTATATTCACGCCGTTTATTCCAGCTCCTCCGGTGCCAGGTGTAAGAGGTGTTACTGCTGATAAACCAGCCCGGCCTATCCCTCCATCGCCGCCTTGAATAATGCCTGTTTCAGAATTGAAGATTCTTCCGCCAGCCAGCATTTCAATGGCAGCGCTGCCGTCCCCTCCACCAGAATTGAGCCCTCCGCGCCCTCCTGCGCCACCTTTTATCGTGCCGCTATTTTCAATCGTTGATTTGGATGAAAGCATGATTCCTGCAGCGCCTTGCCCGCCGGCAGAGCTAAGCGCGGTGCCGCCTCCGTTGCCGCCGATGATTATGCCACCAGCTTCAATGGAAACGTCTGCAGATGAGAATATGCCGACACCCCCGCCTCCGCCAGCTACTAAGCTGCCGGCTGTTCCGTTCCCCCCAAAAACACTGCCTGTTCCTAAAATTATAATTGCTGCGGAACTCTGAATGCCAGCACCACCACCACCGCCGCCGCCAGTAGAGTTGACGTTCGTGATGCCCGTTTCGCCAGTATCGCCGTTGCCGCCATGGATTGAGGTGAATACTTGAGTGGCTGTATCAATTACACTGCCAACTGAACCCGTCGCGCCTTTTCCGCCAATAGACATCGTCCCTGCGACACCGCGGGACCCTCCGGCAGCGCCGTTGCCAGTGGTCGTGTCTGTTGCTCCGCCACCTCCAGTTCCTGCACGAGTTGAAACGCTGGCATTGCCACCATCTTTGCCCATTGCTTCCGTTAATGAACCGTTAATGAACCGTTAATGCCTCCCAGTCCGCCAGCGCCACCGTCGACGATGCTGGTGCCGTTTCCGCCAGCAGCGCAGACCTGGTCAATTGGTGCCGATAGGCCAATCATAACGGCAAGAGCAAAAGTAGAAACATTCGACATTGCAAAACGCCAGTGGTAGCGAATATTTATGATTCCCTCTTAATGAAAATAAGTATTTTAGTATCTAAAAGTTGCTACATATAAATACATTATGTAATTATTAATAATAATTTATTTAAAATTTCAAATTTACATTAAATAATAATATATATAGATTATATCGTGTATATTTAATATTAATTAGAAGGCTGGATATGGTCATTATGTAAAATTGTTGCCGTAGATTTTTGTGGGTCTTGCGTATTGTTATATTTACCCGGTTCTTCCCTCGGCTGTTTAGCTCGTAAAATAAGCAGAATTCGATCAGCTTTCGCAAGTTTCCGATCTGTCATAATGGAATGCCTTTCATCAATTTCATAAACTGCGGAGGCTACGACTTTTTATTAAAATGCGGCATCTTGTCAGTCGGCCTTGATTGACGTATGCGAAACCCATAATAAACCGCCAAAATAGTATCTTGTTTGTTGGCGCTATGCTTCAGCGCCCTTCACATCATAAAGTTGGGATTGCGATGACCCTTTACCTGGATTACCTGGCTGAAATTAAAAGCAGAGAAACACAAGGGCTCGCTCCGAAGCCGATTGATGACGGGGCTTTGACTGCAGAAATTACTGCCTTGATCGACGATAGCGCGAGCGAACACCGCGCAGGCGCTTTGAATTTTTTCATCTATAACACATTGCCGGGTACAACCAGTGCTGCGGGTGTCAAAGCCGCATATTTGAAAAAAATCATTCTCGGTGAAACAGTCGTTCCCGAAATTACACCGGATTTCGCTCTTGAGTTGCTCTCGCACATGAAGGGCGGGCCATCCGTGGAAGTGCTGCTGGATATTGCGCTTGGCGACAATCCTTCGATTGCTGCGAAGGCTGGCGATGTCCTGAAAACGCAGGTTTTCCTTTATGATGCGGATATGTTTCGCCTCCGGGATGCCTACAAGGCC
This sequence comes from Ochrobactrum sp. Marseille-Q0166, assembly GCF_014397025.1. NCBI lineage: Bacteria > Pseudomonadati > Pseudomonadota > Alphaproteobacteria > Hyphomicrobiales > Brucellaceae > Ochrobactrum > Ochrobactrum sp. Marseille-Q0166. The sequence goes on from NZ_JACJUO010000002.1 coordinate 921,248, forward strand.
GGCAATACTGTCGCCAAAGACGTTCTTGAGAGCTATGCCAAAGCAGAGTTCTTCACCAAACTTCCTGACGTAGACCATGAAATCGAGGTCGTGACCTTCATCGCTGCTGAAGGCGATATTTCAACGGATCTTTTATCGCCTGGCAATCAGGCGCATTCTCGCTCTGATCGTCAGTTGCATGGTCAATGCATGATCTCCCCGCAAGCACAGCAGGAAATCGTGGCACTGCAAAAGCAGCACCCTGACAAGCGCGTGATGATGATTGCCGAAAAGGGAACGATGGGTGTTGGCTCGTCGCGTATGTCGGGCGTCAATAACGTCGCTTTGTGGACCGGTAAACAGGCAAGCCCTTATGTGCCTTTTGTCAATTTCGCGCCGATTGTTGCGGGTACCAATGGTATTTCACCTATTTTCGCAACCACTGTTGATGTCACGGGTGGGATTGGCATTAACCTGAAAAACTGGGTCAAAAAGACGGGTGAAGATGGTAAGCCGATCCTCAACAATGACGGTAATCCTGTTCTTGAGCAGAAATTCTCGGTCGAGACAGGCACCATTCTGAAGATCGACTCGAAAAACAAGAAACTGCGCGATGAAAACGGCAATGAACTTGTTGATGTTGCCTCTTCATTTACGCCGCAGAAAATGGAGTTCATGAAGGCTGGCAGCTCCTATGCTATTGTCTTCGGCAAAAAGCTCCAGACATTCGCGGCGCAGACACTTGGCGTGGAACCAATACAGGTTTTCGCGCCAAATAAGGAAATCACTGTTGAAGGCCAGGGCTTGACCGCTGTTGAAAAGATTTTCAACCGCAATGCTGTCGGCGTCGCACCGGGCAAAGTCCTGCATGCAGGTTCTGACGTGCGTGTAAAAGTGAACATTGTCGGATCCCAGGACACAACCGGTCTTATGACTGCGCAGGAACTGGAAGCAATGGCTGCGACGGTGATTTCACCGCTGGTCGATGGTGCCTATCAGTCGGGTTGTCATACGGCATCGGTCTGGGACAAGAAGGCTCAGGTCAATATTCCGAAGCTGATGAGCTTCATGAATAATTTCGGCGTTATCACGGGCCGCGATCCGAAGGGTGTTTACCACTCTATGACCGACGTGATTCACAAGGTCCTGAATGATATCACCGTGGACGACTGGGATATCATCATCGGTGGTGACAGTCACACACGCATGTCGAAAGGCGTCGCTTTTGGTGCAGACTCCGGCACTGTTGCGCTTGCACTTGCAACCGGTGAAGCCACTATGCCGATCCCTCAGTCGGTAAAAGTGACTTTCAAAGGCACGATGCAGCCTTACATGGATTTCCGCGACGTTGTTCATGCAACGCAGGCACAGATGCTTAAGCAGCATGGCGACAACGTTTTCCAGGGCCGTATTATCGAAGTTCATCTCGGGACGTTGCTGGCTGATCAGGCCTTCACTTTCACCGACTGGACAGCAGAAATGAAGGCCAAAGCGTCGATTTGTATTTCCGAAGATGAAACACTGATCGAATCGCTTGAAATTGCCAAGTCGCGCATCCAGATCATGATCGACAAGGGCATGGATAATGCCGCACAGACCTTGCAGGGTCTGATCAATAAAGCTGATGCTCGCATTTTCGAAATTCGCTCGGGTGAAAAGCCTGCATTGAAGCCGGACGATAATGCAAAATATGCTGCAGAAGTTGTTGTTGATCTCGATGAAATCAATGAACCGATGATCGCCGATCCAGACGTCAACAATGCTGATGTTTCACGCCGTTATACTCACGATACCATTCGTCCGGTTTCCTATTATGGTGGAAATAAAAAGGTCGATCTTGGGTTTGTAGGTTCGTGCATGGTTCACAAGGGCGATATTAAAATCGTCGCCCAGATGTTGAAAAACATCGAAAAGAAACAGAGTAAAGTCGAATTCAAGGCGCCGCTTGTTGTTGCGGCACCGACCTACAACATCATTGATGAACTGAAGGAAGAGGGCGACTGGGAAATACTCCAGAAATACTCAGGCTTTGAATTTGATGATGCGAAGCCGAAAACAACGAACCGCACGGAATATGAAAATATTCTCTATCTGGAGCGTCCGGGCTGTAACCTGTGCATGGGCAATCAGGAAAAGGCTGCGAAAGGCGATACGGTCCTTGCAACATCAACCCGTCTTTTCCAGGGACGTGTCGTTGAAGATACGGCTGAGAAGAAGGGGGAATCCCTCCTGGCATCCACGCCGTTGGTCGTTTTATCTGCAATTCTTGGCCGCACGCCAAGCATTGAAGAATATCGTTCGGCGGTCGAGGGTATTAACCTGACAAAGTTTGCGCCACCAAAGACGACACCTATCGATTCCTTGTCTGTTCATTATTAGAGCGCAGCTAGAAAATCTTGAAATGCCTGCGCGGGGAAATCAGCTCACTGAACTGATCTCTGATCCCGTATGATCAGAAAAAGACGCCGGTTAAAAGAAAATTTGGAGCGCCGGCCTGACCCCGTCAGGTCGGCGCTCTAACGTTTTGCGTTGCCCGAAGCTTCTCGCGCGATGAGAGAATGCGGGAGAAGCTTTGAAGTTAATCACACGATTGAATGCATTTGATGTTCCCGAGATTTTTCGGGAATTAAATTCTTATTATTACTGTTATATCTTTTTACTTAAGTATATCAGACAAAGGTTTATGCGATTTTTCTGCTTTGTTAAGATTTAATCCATCTAAAAGGTCGAGGATATGGGCTTTCATTAGAAATGAAGCTTCATTGGGCCTGTGTTTTTCTATAGAGTCGACAAGCGCATTATGGGCATGGCTTTCACATGTTGTTTCTCTGCGTTGCCAATATAGAGCGATAATCAGTGACGAGCGTGGGAGGAGTTCAGTGACAAAGCCCCGCAAAATTGAATGGCCAGCTATCTCGGCGAGATCAAGATGGAAGCGTGCTGATAGTCTTATTGCATCACTATCACGTCCAGCATGAAGCGCTTCATGTTCGTCTTGTAAATGCTTGCGAAGCTTTGCAATGTCACTGGGAGTTGCGACCTTTGCGGCAATAGCCGCAACCTCCGGCTCAATCAGTGTACGCGCTTCGAAAACTTCCCGAGCTTCGTCGCGCGATGGTTCGGCAACAAAGGCGCCGCGATTGGGTTCAAGTCTGACAAGGCGATCATGGGCGAGGGCCTGCAAAGCGGAACGTACGACCGCGCGGCTCACCGAATAGATCGTTGCCAGCTCATCCTCCGGAAGTTTGGTTCCTGGAAGCAACTGGTGGCTGACAACAGCATCACGCAGGCCCTGATAAACCGGATGCCATCGTGCGCCTCCGTTTCCGGCCTTTGTTTCGCTATTGTCGATTGGTTGATTATCAAGAAAGTGCATTTGCATCCGGATAGAAACTGGGCGGAGCGGTTAACGCTTGCGATCAGAGTACTTTTAGAGTTGGCCTAATTACATATCTAAGCCTGTTTATCGTGTGTCAATAAACGCAGCGATCAGATCCATATAATAAAGCCTAAGATTTGCAGTTTTTTTCGAGGACTGTCCTTTCATTTGCCGGGTGAATACGGTTCAAAAACGCCTTGGAATAACTTGGAAATGGGGGGCACATAGCCTCCGCGCTTGGAGGTTTTGAGGCCGAGTGCCACAAGGCTCTCACAGAGTTTAACAGCGGCTGTCACGCCATCGATAACTGGCAAGCCGTGCTCTTCTGACAAAGATGCCGCCAGATCAGCCATTCCTGCGCAGCCGAGAACTATAGCCTCTGCATGATCTTCGTGGATTGCACGCGCAATTTCTTCAGAAACTCGCTTGCGTGCATCAGAGCCTGGTACTTCAAGCTCCAACACGGCGACATCACTCGCGCGAACACGTACACAACGTGTCGCCAAGCCGTAGCGCACAAGATTATGTTCAATTGCCGGAACAGAGCGAGAGAGGGTCGTTACCACACTGAACTTTCCAGAAATTAGGCTCGCTATGTGAAACGCTGCCTCGCCAATTCCGATCACTGGCATGGTTTCCGCACAACGAGCCGCATCAAGGCCGGTATCATCGAAGCAGGCTATAATGCAGGCATCGGCGGTTGCATGTTTCTGTATTTCACCAATCATTCCAGGGATTGCAAAAACCTCATCAAAATAGCCCTCAATGCTGGGGGGGCCATCTTTGGGATTGACGGCAATAATATTGGTACCGGGCTGCGCAATGCTGCGCGCTGCCTCGCCGATCTTCCTTGTCATAGAAGCAGTCGTATTCGGGTTGACGACAAGTATGTCCATTTCCTCAAACCATCGTTCTTATCATTGTTGATGGCTTGAAGCGCGCTGCGTTTTAGATGGCCTTGTCGCGCTTCAAGTTATTATTTTAAAACGAAAGCCTTGATTACCGGCTTCCTGAATACCCCAAGCATGCAAAAGGCCTGAAGCAGAATTCAAGCAGCTGTGCCTTGCCCCCACGACACAGCTGCTGACCTGGTCGGCGACTAGATTTCGCCGCCCAGATAGAGCTTTTTGACGCGTTCATCCGAAATGAGTTCTTCGGAATTTCCAGAAAGTACAATCTTGCCAGTAGTGAGAGCATAGGCTCGTTGAGAGATACGAAGCGCCATACGCGAGTTTTGCTCTACAAGTAGAACGCTCACCTTTTCGTCGCGATTGATTGCAACAATGGAACGTGCGATGTCCTGCACAAGCTTTGGCGCGACACCCAACGAGGGCTCATCAAGAAGCAGCAATTTGGGCTTGGCCATCAGCGCGCGCCCGATGACAAGCATCTGCTGTTCGCCGCCACTCATCGTTCCCGCGGCCTGCGAGTAGCGTTCTTTTAGACGAGGAAAGCGCTCCATAACCATTTCGAGTGTGCTGGCAATTTCCGCTTTGCTTGAACGGGTGAAGGCCCCCATAAGAAGATTATCGCGCACACTCATATACGGAAATACGCGTCGTCCTTCCGGCACCATGGCGATGCCCATTTCGACAATCGCGTCCGAGCGTGTGCCGTCAAGTCGGCGGCCCTCGAAATAGATTTCACCCTTGCGCAGCTTGTTTAATCCGGTTATCGCCCGCAAAATCGAGGATTTTCCCGCGCCGTTTGCACCAATCAACGCGACTGTTTCCCCCTCTTTGACCGTCAGCGAAACGCCTTTAAGGGCATAAACATGATCATAATAGAGTTCGGCATCAGTGATTTTCAGAAGCTCTGTCATGATCAGTATCCAATCGTTTCATCTTCTGCGCCGAGATATGCTTCTATGACTTTCTCATTCTCCTGAATTTCTTTTGGCGTGCCTTCCGCAATCTTTTGGCCAAAGTTAATCACGACAATTCGGTCCGAAATATTCATGACGGCTGGCATGTCGTGTTCAACGAGAAGAACGGTAACGCCACGATCACGCACAGCGCGCACCATTTCCACTGCCTTGACGGTTTCATCATGGTTCATGCCTGCAAAAGGTTCATCAAGCAGAAGAATTTTGGGTTTCGTCGCCAAGCCGATGGCAATGCCGAGTGCTCGCAAGTGACCATGTGGAAGGTTCTGCGCAACTTCATTGCGTTGATGTCCAAGCCCCAGAAAATCAAGGATTTCATCAGCAGAATGGCCAAATTCTTCCTGATCCTGTCGTGCAAGGCTTGTTCCAATGTAGCAACCGAGGAAACTTGCCTTCGCGCGCAGGTGATGAGCGACAATAACGTTCTCGCGCACTGTCATACCCTTGAAAATTGTTGTTTCCTGAAACGTGCGCACCACGCCCTTTCTGGCAACAATATGTGGAGCAAGGCCGGATATGCGTTCTCCACCAAACAGGACTTCTCCGGTCGTGGGAGTGATAAAGGATGCAATCAACTTGAAAAGGGTCGATTTGCCTGCACCATTTGGTCCAATTACCGAGAGGATTTCCTTTGACTGAACTGAAAATGAAACATCATTGACAGCAACAAGACCACCGAAACGTTTGGTCAAACCTTTGACTTCAAGAAGCGCACTCATGATTTTGTTCCTTTCTTGCCGGACAGTCGAAGGCTGAGCAGTCCATTTGGCAGGAACAGCATCAGAATGATCAACAGGCTCGAAAAGATGAGGAGCTGAAATTTGCCGGTTTGGAAGAGAAAATCCCAACCGAAATAGAGAACAAAGGTGCCAATGATTGGCCCGAAAACATAGCCAAGGCCGCCAAGGAAGCAGTTGAGCATGAAGTTGACCGAGTCGGTCACCGTGAAGCTCGAAGGATAGATCGACTGCGAGATGGCCACGAACATAGCGCCGCCAAGCCCGCCCAGGAAGGAGGAAATGGCATAAGCCAAGACTCTGAGATAGGTAATGTTGACACCGATGGAGGAGGCAAGTTCCTCATTCTGCTGCAATGATTGGCAAAGCCCACCAATTCGCGAATGGATCAGGCGATAAAGACCCGCAAAACATAGAACCATCAACACAACCGAAACAAAATAAAAGGCAGCGCGCGGGTTCTGCAGCGTTGCAAAATCGGGCAGAATGGTAAACCCGAAGATGGATATGCCGCCTGGCATCGGAATGCTGACGATACCCTTTGCACCGTTGGTAATCGGCAGAGCCATTGCGAGTAGACGGGCAACTTCTGTCAACACAAGTGTAACCATCGCGAAATAGACGCCACGAAGGCGTAAGATCGGAATACCGATGAGAATACTTGCGAAAGCGCAGAACAGTCCGGCCAAAGGCAGCGTCAACCAGAATGATACGCCATACTTGACCATAAGAATGGCCGAGACATAACCGCCCATCAATGCGTAGGCGCCCTGACCGATATTGATCCGGCCTATATAGAATGTGAGCCAGACACCACCGCTGACGATAGATAGCAGGGCGACCGAAGTGAGCGTATAATAGAGGTCGTTACGGCCTGTGGCTTCAATCAATAGCGGAATAGCTATCAGTACCAGTGCGAGGAAGGCGACGACGCCAAGAATCTTTGTTGTCTTTGTCATAGTCGCCCCCATCAGCCCCAAGGTTTGCCCATTAGCCCGTTCGGGCGAAGGCTGAGGAAGACCATCAACCCGGCAAATATGACGAGATAAGTAATATCGCCATATGGTCGCAGGATTGTCAGGCCTACGGATTCAAGCATGCCGAGGATGAAGCCACCGGCAATCGCACCGCTGACAACGCCCGCACCGCCAATCATCACCATCATGAAGGCCTTGATGGAAATTGCTCCACCAATGCCGGAGTTGACACCAGTAATGGCAACCAACAAGCCACCGACCAAACCTGCCAGCATTGCCCCCAATGCGAAGCCGATCATGGAATAACGGTCGACATTCACGCCCATCAACTGCGCGGCAACGCGATCCTGGGCGAGCGCGCGCATGGCGCGACCGGGTTTCGTAAACTGCATGAAAAGAACAAAGGACGCGATGAAGATTACTGCGAGCGCACCAATTAACATGCGATCATAAGGCATGATGAGCCAATCGGAAACGTACACACCATTTATGATTTTGGGTACGCCACGCTGTTTTTCTCCAAACAAAAGCAGAATGATTGCATCGAGAAAGAATGCAACGGCCGCCGCAAGCAGCATCGTACTTTCATCACGTAAACTTCGCTTGATAACGGGCCTGAACAAAAGCTTTTCTATCAAAGCTCCGACAATCATCAACGTGACGGCAGAAGCAATCAATGCCACAACAAACGGCAAGCCAAGCTGGCCATAAACAGTGTAAGTCACAAAGCCGCCGAGCACATACATTTGTCCGTGCGCGAAGTTAAGAACGTTCATCAGTGCGAAGATCAGCGTCAAACCCAACGCGATCAGTGCATATTGCGCACCGAGATACAGCCCATTGGCTATGATTTGTTCCATGAAGGCAGACTCCCTCTGTGGAGACAGGGCAATGCCAAAGTCTCCATGACAGATATTTACGGCGGGGAGGCCTGACGCACTTTTAAAGACGTTGCGTCAGGTTATTCAGACAGTGCGTTTAATGAGCGCGCGTTTCAATCTGATTGAATCAAATCGCCGCTCTAAATTATTGTTTAAACGCACATCTTTATCCGAAAACCGTTTCACACTTTTCGGGATACGCGCTAGTCCACCTGAGCCACAAACAGTGTCTCAAACTTACCGTCCTTGTATTCAGTAACGACCATAGGAATGCCTATCTGGCGCTTCTGGCCAAAAGAAGCCGTTCCGACGTAGGTCAGCTTTGCATCGTCACCCTTCACAAAGGGATTTGGTGCAGAGAACGTATCCATGGTTTTCTTGAATTCTTCGACATTCGCGATTGCGGCGGGATTGGCCTTCATCGTCTCAACAATGTAATCGAGCGCATAAACCTTGGTATTGGACTCGTCATTATACTCACCATAAGCCTTGGTATAGCGGTCAACGAATTCCTTCATTGTGTCTGATGCGATTTCCGGCGTTGATGCACCACCGACGGAAATAAAACCGTTTGCCAGTTCGCCAGCACCCTCCTCGAGCACTTTAGCATCCTGTGCAGTTTCGGTGGAAATGAAACCTTCATAACCCAGTTCTCGTGCAGCACGGATCAAAAGCGGAGCATTGCCAGGCGCAACACCTGAAAGAACGAGCAAGTCAGGCTTCTGCATGACGATCGGCGTCAGAACCGGCGTGAAATCGCGGGTGTCGTTCTGATAAGCGTCGCTTGTTGAAATCACTTCAAGGCCGAGCGCTTTGGCAGCTTCGATACCGCTGTCGCGCTGGCTGAGTGGATCGGACTCATTGGCCGCCACGAAAGCAACGCGTTTCACCCCTTTGTTTTCTTTGAGGTATTTGTAAATGGCTGGGCCAGACTGATAATTGGCAATCATGCCAAGAACGGCATTGGATGCAGGTGGGGTGTAAAGCTCTTTCGGGAATGAATAAGGGAAGTAGATGATCCCTTTGGATTCAGCCACAGGGCGCACGGCAGCTGCTCCGTCATCCACATTCGGGCCAACCACATAGTGGATGCCTTCCTGGGCCATTTTTTCCATTCCGGCAATTGCGCGTTTAGGGTCTTTCTGATCATCAAAAGTGACGATCTTAATCTTGTAGGTGTCGTCACCTATCTTCACACCACCAAGCTCATTCAGCCAGTCGGCACGTACCTGCATGGAGCGTACGTTTGAAGTCCCCCACGCTGCAGCTGGACCACTGGTTACGCCCACAAATCCAATTTTGAGTTCTTTGTCTGCCGCTTGAGAAGCATTGGCGGAAATGAGCGCAAAAAGCGAGACAGCGCCCAGCGCCACAGTTTTTATAACTGCGCGTCTGTTAAACATTGATATTCCCCTTATTTAGATAATTCTTCTCTCGTTTTGTGGAGAAGAACATGCGCAATTGAACGTCACTCCTAATAAATTGTCAACAATATTTATTAAGATCATGAACAATTTCATGGGAATGTGGCGACGATTATAAAGCATGTGCTTTTATATGGCGCCGATTGTGCCGGAGGGTAATCCGACCGCAGTGAAAGGAGGATCGATAAGATTATGCTTAAAGTAAAATGGTTTAGCGCGTGCCGTATGTGATCGTATCTGCTGCGATCACTGCATCTCTTTGTTTTCACGCGTGTCGTTATAGGGTCTGTGCGGGAACGGAAATCAGTCCAGTGAACTGATTTAGTTGCCAAGGCGGTTCCCAGTTTCGGGACGCGCTCTATTCGTATTCACCTTCGTTGCCTTATCAAAATCCCAAAATGGGCGGCGTTGGCAATTTCAATGAGTTTTAATAGCCAGCGTTCAATAGAAAAGCGCAGCCTGAAAACTGCGCTTTTTGTATTCAAAGGTTGTTAGTGAGCGCTTGCGCCAAGTCGTTTTCGAGATCAACTGGATCTTCGAGACCTATTGAAATGCGAATTAAGTTGGGGCTGATACCAAGATCGATTTTCTGATCGTCGGGTACAACGGCATGGGTTAAAGTATATGGATGCTGAATGAGGCTTTCTACGCTTCCGAGGCTGACGGCGAAATGAAAATAGCTTGTACTGTTGAGAATACGCTCGACTCTCGTCAGATCTCCATCGACTTCAATAGAAACGACGCAGCCGAAATTAATCATCTGGCTTGCCGCAAGTTTATGCTGAGGATGGCTTGTCAATCCGGGATAAATAACCTTACGAATTCCGAACTCTTGAGCGCGGTTTTCTAAGGTTTGAGCGATTTTCAGTGCAGATGTCGATTGTCTGATGCTTCTGATTTCAAGCGTTTTAAGCGACCGTTGAAGTAAAGCACAATCCATCGGGGACATGACTGATCCCAGTGCATTTTGTAAGTATTTAATACGTTCCGCCAGATTAGCTGGAGACTGCTCAGAAACAGCAATGACACCACCTAAAAGATCGGAATGTCCGTTCAACATTTTGGTTGCCGAATGGACGACGACGTTGATTCCATGCTCAATTGGTCGCTGTCCGGCAGGAGACGAAAACGTACTGTCGCATACAGTTATAGCTTCCGCTTCTCTTCCAAGCTTTGCCACCAACGAAAGATCAACAATACGCAAGGTCGGGTTGGAAGGCGTTTCAAACCAGAGCAAGTCTGGTTTGTGATCAGATATTGCCCGTCTAAGCGCATTCTCATCTGAAAAATCTACAAAGTTAACTTTGTGACCCGCTGTTGTCGGCCGTACGTCAGCTAAAAGTCTGTAGACGCCGCCATAAAGATCATTATGCGCTAAGATTGATGAGCCTGCAGGCAGGGTTTCAAGCAAAGTGGCCGCTGCGGCCAATCCAGAAGGAAAGGCAAAAGCTGCCTTTGCACTTTCAAGATCTGCAAGACAAGCTTCCAGGGAATTTCGTGTTGGATTGCCGCTACGGCTATAATCGAACCCCTTGCTTTTACCAATGCCGTCCTGCACGAACGTTGTTGCATGATAGATCGGAGGGATGACCGCACCCGTTAATGGATCAGGTGACTGGCCGGTGTGAACCGCACGCGTTGCAAAGCCAGCTTGATTGCGGAGGAGTTTTTCTGTCAACGATCTTGCTTTCCGTCGTCTGAAGTGTTGCAGATATAGCAATAATGGTCAGTGTATGTTTTGGAATTGGTAATTGTATCTTTCGCTGTCAAACGGTCTTAATATTCAATTAATTCACTGGTGTCCTTAAGATACAAAGGATGCCCCGGTGAGCCATTATTGGTGATTTTAAGCGCATGGAGACGAATTCCGGCGGCTCTAAGTGCATCCGTGACTGCTTTGCCATGATGTGCAAGTTTCTTATGCAGTGAACCATAAGCCATAACAACAACCGCAGCATCTTTCGCTTGATCCACAATGGTTTGCAGATTTTCCTCTGTGCAGGGAACAATGCCGCTTTCCAGCAACATCTTGGGATCGGTTGCTCGATAATCCATGACATTGCATTTCACGTAGCGGCCATAGCCCCAACGTCTCGTGAACTTCTGTTCTTTAAATACAGTGGGATCATCTACATTGAAGTCCGCGGTGCTGGGATTCATGCCTATCCAAAGGATATAGCCCGGATTATCAGCTCCATCCCATTCGCGGATCAACAAACGTCGATATCGACCGCACTTGGAAAATATAGCATCACTTCGAATATCGGGTTTGACTTTGAGGCGAACCTTCCCCCCCGGATCGTGAGAGGCGTGATTTTCTATATTTTTCATTTTCTCTACCATGTGGCTGAGATTGCAGTTTTTGTTGCCAATTTCAATGCTTGGCATTTTGATTAAAGGGCATTTCGATCTGATCCAATCATATCGAAATGCCCTTTAAACGGGCTTTCCAGTTGGGCCACCTGGTTCCTATCTCATCTTGAGGCCTTCTGTAGTCCAGCGAGATCGGAGACAATGGCTGCCGCTTCATTCTGCAACACATCGTCTGCATTTTTTCGAGCTTTTTCGAGAGCAATGTCCGCAGTCAGGCTTCGTTCGTTTGACTGCAATCCATCGTCGCTGCGCGAATTGACTTCGTCAGCATCTTCGCCTTGAGACTTTAAGCGCTTGGCTTGATTTTCCATCTCTGCTCTTCGTTCATTTTCGTTGAGCGATACAGTTGATTTTTCACGTTGAGCTTTCAGCACTGCGAGATCATCAACAAATTTCTGGAAACCGCTGTTGTCTTTGGTACGTTTATCGTGAAGCTCTTGTAGCTGCGGAAGCAAAGCTTTGGCTTTATTAAAAGATTTGTATTTGGCGGATTTTATTTCCGTCCATGGCAATGCGTTGTCGAAACTGGATTCACCCACTGTATTCAAATCAAAAAGTCCAGGTAATTCGATGTCCGGCGTTACTCCGCGCAACTGAGTTGTTCCGCCATTGACCCGGAAAAATTGGGCTATCGTCAACTTCAGTTCGCCAAATTTAGGCTCAGAGTTGCGTGCCACTTCGTCAAGGTCCACAACCGTTTGCACGGTACCTTTGCCAAAACTTGGTTCGCCAATAATGACGCCGCGATCATAGTCTTGTATTGCGGCAGCAAAAATTTCTGAAGCAGAGGCTGAGCCACGGTTGATTAATACACCCAGTGGGCCGTTCCAGGCAGGAGCTGGAAGCTTGTCGCTCTCCACTCTGATTTCGCCATTTGCATTGCGTTGCTGGACGACTGGGCCTTTGCCGATGAAAAGTCCGGTCAGGTCGATGGCTTCACTTAATGATCCGCCGCCATTGTTTCGCAGGTCGACCAACACGCCATCCACTTTTTCTTCGGACAGTTCTTTGAGAAGTTTGGCAACGTCGCGGCTTGCGCTTCGATAGTTCTTGTCGCCTTTTCTTCGTGCTTCGATGTCTTCGTAAAAAGCTGGAAGTGTAATCACTCCAATTTTTCGTGTCACATCACCATCTTTGACAGATAGCGTTTTTTTCTGCGCAGCTTGTTTGTCGAGACTGATCTTGTCTCGGACAAGACTGATGATACGGTGCGGCGCATCAGGCCCAGCGTCGGCAGGCAATATTTCCAGACGAACGACAGAACCCTTGTCACCTCGGATGAGTTTTACAACTTCATCAAGGCGCATCCCGACTACTTCCTTGATCGGGCCATTTTCGCCTTGTCCCACACCGAAGATGCGATCACCGACAGCAAGCTTCCCCGAAAGCTGTGCCGGGCCGCCAGCTGTTAGTTCTCTGATCGTTGTAAAATCGTCGCGCTCCTGAAGAACGGCACCAATACCGACAAGCGAAAGCTTCATTGAAATATCAAATTCAGCTGAAGCATTTGCCCCAAAATAATCTGTGTGAGGATCTACCGAGGTTGTATATGCAGCCATGAAAAGCTGAAAAACGTCGTCGGCTTTGGACTTGTTCGCACGAGACAAAGCATTTTCGTAGCGCTTTGACAGGGTTTCACGGATGGATGCATCGTCTCTGCCTGCGAGTTTAAGACGCAACCAATCATTTTTCACGCGCTTGCGCCAAAGATCGTCACGTTCTTTTTCCGACTCTGGCCACGGGCCTTTATCCCGTTTGGTCGAATAGTTTTCTTGTTTAGTAAAATCAAAATCTTCTTTGAGGAGATTTTCTGCGTAAGCCATACGATCAGCAATACGCTGACTGTAGATATTATAGATAGCGAAGGGGATACTTAGGTCTTGCTGTTGGATAGCATCATCGATTTTTGTGCTCTCAGTCTTAAAACTATCAACATCAGACTGCAGGAAAATTAGCCTGTCTGGATCGAGAGCATCTATATATCGATCCATTATTTTGGCGGATAATTTATCGTCTAATGCAACGGGCTTATAGTGAAAGCGCTGAAGGAACTCTGCTGTTAAATGAGCAGCTTCTGCCTGTTGCGGCGATGGTTCAAGTGCTGATGGCGAGCTCGCTTCTAAAGCATTGGCTGAGGAGGCGAACGCCAGCATCAGGCAAAAGAAAACAGACTTGATACGTATCACCTTATATCCCGCTTCTTGTGATTTTACTTTTCTGTAGCAAACTTATTTGCAGGAATTGAGACGCTTTGGCAATCTGTCTATTGAAATGTTAACTCGCAGTTCCTTGCGCTAGGCTTATAAAAAGCGACGTGGATTGGCTGCAAGATAGAACGTGTTGATCAGCGTGTTGATATCAAACACTGGCAAACCGGATTCCGCCGCAACATAAGATGAAAACGGACACATATTGGTGCATTCAAACAGAATAGCGCCCGGATTTTCACAGCTCGCCATGAAATCCCGGGTCATCTCCAGCATTTCTTCCTTCAACACTTCTGTGTCAAGATAATCTCGACCCTCAATATAGGTCTGCGGAAACTCGGCATTCTGCTTCATTCCCTGCACATGCACGGGGATTACATCAGACGACCAGCCAACGCCTTTGAAATGTGCATCATTCATGTGCTGCGCTCGCTCGGTGAAGACACCGATGACTTTTCCCGCTGGCAGCATGGCGTGAATAATCGGCGCCTGCATCAGTGATGACGTGAGGACCGGAATATTGACCGCTGCGGCAATATCTTTCTGGAACGGCCCCAAAAAACCACAGCTCGTAGTAATGGCGCGTACTCCCTCCGCCTCAAGTTCGCGTGCTGCATCGATGAATGGTTCGATCAGTTTTGGATCAGGATTGTTGCCCATAATGCGGGTGGCATGTGCACCTTTTACTGTCTTGTAACGCACAGGAAAATCATAGGACAGCGCATTGCCGATATCCCCAGCAGGACGAGGGAAAATCGTGTCCAGCATCAGCACACCTATCTGCTGGCCATAATTGGTGAAGCCACCTTTGAGCATCATAGTTTCAGTCCTTCGAGTACGGGATAATTAACAGCCGAAGCGCGCTGGCGAAAAGGCACGAACATTGTCAGACGGGGGCACGTTGTTGATTTCATCGAGAACGATCTCAGCGGTTTTGGGGGCTGCAGCGATCCCGATATGACCGTGACCGAAAGCAGCAACGATCCCTTGATGGTGCAAGAGTTTCCCAATCACTGGAACGCCATCTGCAGGCGATGGGCGATGCCCCATCCAAAGCTTGAGGTTCTGCAGATCCAGCTTTGCCAGATTGGGATAGCTCGCCAATGCGTGCTTGAGCAGCACCTCCGAACGTCGCCAGTCGGGCGCTTTCTCCACCGTTGCCAGCTCCACCTGACCAGATAGACGCAAACCCATATTGGTCGGTGTATTGCCCATCCGCCCGGTGCTCGGCATGATCGGGATATCAAAGGGAAGCTCGGCCATCGGCAATGTTACATGATAGCCGCGCTCGCTTTGCATCGGCACGTATAAGCCGAGATCACGCATGATGCGCCCGGAATGAATGCCCGCCGCAAGTACGATATGATCGGCGGCAATACTTTCATTGTTCTCGAAGACGACGCGCGGCGAAACACCGGTAAGCACCCTGACGACATTCTTGCGGATCCGATGAACGCCCGCTTTTTCTGCCTGTGTCGCGATACCCGCTACATAGGTTCCGGTATCCAGACAATGGGCGCCTTCGCGCACATGAATGGCAAAGCGAAAATTGCCTCCAAGCGCCGGAATACGTTCACGCAGTTCCGCTTCCTGCCATTCGTCGAACAGAACGCCGTTATCACGGCGCAGCTGCCAGCTAAGCGCTTCAGCTTCAAAGGCTACACGATCAGGATAGGCGTAAAGTAAGCCTTTCTGCACGATGAGATGTTCCTGCCCAGTCTTGCTAGCCAACTCAAGGTGGCGTTTCGGTCCATCATTAAGCAGCCAGTTGAGCTTGGCCGCAGTTTTTGTCACCCGCGATTTTGTGGCCCCTGCGAGCAAGAAACGCATGAGCCATGGTGTCAGCCTTGGAACCGATTTCCAGTCAAGGGTCAGTGGCCCGTTGCGATCAAGCAGAAATCCGGGAACCTGTCGCCACAGGCCGGGCATACTCATGGGAATGATCGAGGCCGGACTGATCCAGCCACCGTTTCCGTAGCTTGCACTTTGCTCGCCGCCCGGTTCTGAGCCATCGCACAGCGTTACTTTCAAACCGGCTTCAGCGAGCCGCAAAGCGGTGGTGGAGCCGATAATGCCAGCCCCGACGACAATAACTTTGCCTGTCATGACATTTATCCGTTCTGCGCGTGCATTTATGCGAGACCGCCGTGGAAATGGCTCAGAAACTCTTGGGTTGCGGCTTCATGCGGCTCATTGATCACCTGACGGGCATCACCGGTCTCAACGACGTAACCGTCCTGCATGAAGATGACCTTGTCAGCGACATCACGAGCAAAGGCCATTTCATGGGTCACAAGGATCATCGTCATGCCCTGCTCGGCCAATTGCCGAATGACTGCCAGAACTTCACCGACCAATGCCGGATCGAGAGCCGATGTTGCCTCGTCAAACAGCATCACATCGGGGCGCATGGCGAGCGCCCTTGCAATCGCAACACGCTGCTTCTGGCCGCCAGAGAGCTGTTCTGGTCTGGCGTCAGCACGGGCCGCAAGGCCGACCTTTCCCAGCAGTTTCATGGCCAGTTCGTGGGCGGCCTTTTTATCCTGTTTGAGAACAGTGACGGGTCCGATCATGACGTTATTAAGAACGCTCATATGCGGAAACAGATTGAAGTTCTGGAACACCATCCCGGTATTGGCGCGGAATGTCGCGAGATATTTGTCCTTAAGCGACACATTCCCAGAAGAGAAATCAATCTTCTGCTCACCAATTGCGATATAACCCGCATCTGGCAGCGAGAGCAGATTGAGACTGCGGAGCAATGTCGATTTGCCGGACCCGCTTGGCCCGATAAGCGCAACTACTTGCCCACGTTCGACCGTGAGGCTGATATTGCGCAGCACCTCGATGTCGCCGAAAGATTTTTTCAGCCCACGCACTTCGATCATCGGTTCAGCATTCATGGCTTATCTCCACAAGGCTTGCTTGCTTCACTCGGCTCATCATTTTAGCCTGCCTTCCAGCCCATGGGCGAGCCGTGTCAGAGGGAAGAGAACTGCGAGATAAAGCACTGCAATCAGGGTGTAGGTTTCAAGCGGCCGATAGGTAGCCGAGGTTACAAGCTGGCCCTGATAAAGAAGATCAGGCACAGCAAGGACCGACAAAAGAGATGTGTTTTTCAGTTGAAGCACGGACTGGTTGACCAGTGGCGGCACCATGCGGCGAAGTGCTTGCGGCAAGATGATCTTACCCATGAGCTGGCCGCGGCGCATACCGATTGCACGCCCTGCATCCCATTGGCCCGCATCAATGGAAACAATGCCACCACGAATGATTTCCGCATAAAATGCAGCACCATAGAAGGTAAGCGTGATGAAAGCCGCCATCGCCGGCGAAATTTCAAAACCAATCAACATGGGAAGTGCGTAATAGCACCAGACCAACTGAACGAGCACCGGTGTACAGCGAAATATCTCAACAACCGTCATAATGGGCACGGTGATGATTTTCTTGCCGGAAAGCCTGCCAAGAGCAAAGACTGTTCCAACGAATATGCCCGAGAGTACGGTTACAATTGTAAAACCGACTGTATAGGCCAGGCCCTGGAGGAATAATCCTCGATATTGCCAAAGGCCGGAAAAGTCCCATTGATAGTCCATTAATTCACTCTTTCTGACATACCGGCGAAGGCACGGGAAGACGTTGAGCTGAACAGCCAATGCCCCAGCGACAGGACATCGAACACCGGCAATCCACATGCTTTTGCGACCACTTGTGCAAATGGCGGCATGTTTGTGCACTCAAGAACAACGGCACCAAGATCCGGTTCGAGTAGTTTCAGCTCTTTTGCGGCCTTTATAATCTCGGTTTCGAGAGCCGAGCGATCATAAGTTCCGCTGCCTTCAATCAACTCGTGAAAGGCTCCACCGCTTGGCATGCCAATCCTTGGAGTGCCGATGCTCGCGCCACAAGCGGCGAAAATTGCATCGTCAAGGCTTGCTTCATCATAGGTGATGACTCCCACCGTGCGCCGCGGGCCAACCAATGCGCTGACCATCGGCAACTGAAGCAGGCTGGAGGTTGCAATCGGCACCGACAGTTTTCCGCTCAAAGTGCTCTGGTGGCGTGCCATGAAGCCGCAAGAGGTAACGAGCGCCCTGCATCCTTCAGCAATCAGAGCCTCGCCAGCAATGACAAAATCTTCGATCAGCCCGGCGCCACCCTGACGAATGATCTTGTCGGGCGATGCTCCGCTAACCTTCTTGAACCTTACCGGCATCTCCCATGATGTCGGGTTGCCGACATCTCCAGGCGGACGCGGAAAGCCGGTGTCAAGCATGATGACACCGAGTGATCCTTGCTGATGCTGCATGATGGTTGACGCGTCAGAACTTTAAAGTCGGCGGTAAGTCTGATGGCTGAACACCCACGAGCGAAAGGCTGTTGACAATCCATTCATTGACCTTGCCCTCTTCACGACGCTTCTTAAGCCAGACATCGACGTAGTCGCGAAACTCGCCATTTGCATCCTTGCGCACCCCAATCGTGGTTGGCTGGCTATCGAGTGGCTCAGGAACAAATACTTTAAACTTGTCACCGAGCTTATGCGCGGTCACCACAGACATCAGGGCAACCTGCACGATCGCATCTGCCCGGCCAGACTGTAGTGCAATGACAGTTTCGTCTGCACCTTTGAGGGCAACAAGCGTACAATTGGGCAAGGTTTTGCGAGCGAACAGGTCTTGCGTAGAGCCGAGATCAACCGTCACACGGATTTCAGGCTTGTTTAACTCTTCCCAAGTTTTGACGTCGCGGTCTTTGTTTGTGATGACAGTAAAGACATTGTCCATCATAGCTTCGGTGAAGTCGACAGATTTGGCGCGCTCAGGATTATTGCTGAGAGCAAACATTATGTCGATCTTGTCCCCCTGAAGATCCATGACGGAATTGCCCCAGGTAGTTTCGACCATTTCCAGTGGCACGCCAATATATTCGGCAAGGTCTTTGCCCATGGAGACGCAGAAACCATCCCATTCGCTGGTGGCAAGATTTTTCTGATAGTAAGGTGGAGTGCCATTAAATACACCAATACGCAACGCACCACGATCCTTGATCCTTTGCAGCGTCGCACCTCCCTCAACAGCCCAAGAAAGTCCAGGTGCCAGCATAACCGCTGTACCACCCAAAAGCGTTGTCTGGATAAACTCTCGTCTATTCATTGTTGTTTCCCTCGTTTTGGAATCGGCTTGACTATGCACCTAAGAATGCAATGCTGCCTTCCCTATTAATTTTATTTGATAGAACGACTGAATAACTGATGTTGTCGACACCCTCGATTTGTGCGAGTTCCTCGATAAGGGCCTCCAAATCTTCAAGAAATCCGACATGCACATGGCAGAAAATATTTGCGGGTCCGCTAACCGCGTCAGCAGTTAAAATTTCAGGATAGGATCGCAAGGTTTTAAACAGCTTCTGCAGTACGCGTTGCGAAGCATCAATAAACATATAAGCCGAAATACTGCCATCATCTCGCGTGCGTCGTACGATAGCGCGATATCCTAAAATAATTCCGCGACGCTCAAGACGACCAATGCGCTCCTGCACGCTCGACCGAGCGAGGCCTACGCGTCGCGCCAGTTCACTTGCTGGCATGCGCGCATTTTCTTCAAGGATACTGACCAGATTTCGGTCGATACTATCACCGTAGTCCATCGTGGCCCCTTATATTTCTTTTTCATGAGAATGCGGCCCTTTCTCATCAAATAAAAGCATTGAAAATTGGATTAAGCATGACTTAAACTCATGATCAAATCTTAAGGAACCCCGATGCGCCGCTTTCTTCCGTCGCTTTCAGCACTCCACGCGTTCGATGCTTCCGTGCGCTACTTGAGCTTTACGCGTGCATCCGAAAATCTCGGCATGACGCAAAGCGGTGTTAGTCGCCAGATTCAGAATCTTGAATCGTTTCTTGGGCTTAAACTGTTTGAGCGCGCAGGTCCGCGTCTGGTTCTGACAGAAGAAGGGCAGAGTTATCACGAGGAAGTCTCGCGCATTCTTGCAAAGCTTGAAGAAGTGTCGATGGATGCGGTGCGCGGCTATAAAACGCAAAGCCTGCTTAAGATCGGGCTGTCACCAACTCTGATGCGGAAATGGGCGCCGGGCATAATCAGCACCATCGCCAGAACACATCCGCAAATTTGGTTTGAAGTGTTTCCCTGCTCCCATGATCTTGACTGGAGCAAGTCTGATCTCGATCTTGCAGTACTGCGTGGTATCGGCAATTGGGCCAATGTTCGCAGCCATCTGCTTTTCCCGGAAGAACTCGTGGTGATAGGCTCCCCCGATATTGTGCCTGAAAATGGCCTGGTCGGAGATGTCGAGTTACTCGATTTTCCGCTGATTCAGAATTCGAACAGGCCGAGCCTTTGGCTGCATTGGCTGCGCGGTGCAGGTATTCATTACAACAAGCGCATTTTTGGTCCGCGTCTTCCAACGCAAGACGTTATCATCGAATGCGCTGTGGCGGGTATGGGGCTCGCCATTGCGCCCAGAATTTTCGTACAGGCGGAGTTACGCTCAGGAAAACTCAAGCTTGCACTTGATCGCGTGCAAACATCGGGAGAAAGCTATTTTCTGTGTGCAGCGCAGGCGCGTCAGGGATCAAAAAATGTGCGCCTGTTCCGCGATGGGTTTATTGCAGAAGCAAAACGCCACAGACATTCTCTGTCTGCGGCGTCGCAGGTTCAGGTGTAAGAACGCTCAACGGGCTTGAGATTGAGCGGGTCTTCGCCGCGTTTTAAAAGCCACGAATAGACCGGCGGCACACGGTCGGCAATCGATTCGACATGGACATCGATAAAGCAGGGTCCGTCTTTCCAAGCAAACGCTTCCGCCATCGCAGTGTCGAGCTGATCAGCGGTCTTTGCAGTCCAGGCTTTTAGTCCATAAGCCTCTGCAATTGCCTGTCCTTTTGGCGCCAGAAAATCCACGCCGAAACATTGATTGTGCCCTTTGAGACGATGCAGACCTTTGATCCAGCCAAATGTCCCGTTGTTAAAAAGTACAAGGATTGCAGGTACTTGCAGTCGTACCAATGTTTCAAGCTCTCCAACCGTCATGCCGAATGAACCATCGCCAAACAATCCAATCGGTCGCTTGTTGGGGTCGGCGCGCCACGCACCGACGGTCGCGGGCAGAGCTGAGCCTAAGCCCCCGAAAGCGCGGGGAATGGCGAAGCGGGTTTCACTATCGTTGATCTTGAGAAAACGGGTCATATAAGGTGTCGGCGTACCAGCATCGGAATAGATCAGTGCCGGTTTTCCCGACTGGCGCAATGCTTCGTTAAAGGAACGCACGGCACGCTCAGGGCGCAACGGAATACGCTCGTCGATGAGAGCTCCTTCGGCATGTTCCCAGAATTCGCGGCGACGCTCATTGAGCTGCTCAACCCAACTTTCGTGTTTCTGGGGCTCAATTGTTGGCTCAATCTGCAACAGCTCATTCAGAACCAAGAACGCATCGCCTTGAATGGAGAGCAGATTTTCATAATTATTGGCCATTATTTCAGGCGAAATATCAATCTGCGCGAGGCGTCTGTTGAGCGTGATCTTGGGGAAAGTCCAGCCGATTGTAACAACAGAACCAATGCGGGAACCAACAAACAATGTGAAGTCAGCATTTTCCAGCGCCCAGTTTGCATGAGGATGATAACCATTATCCCCGATCACCCCAATCGCCAGTCTATGGTCGTCATCAATCGCGCCTTGCCCTGTCATCGTTGTACACATGGGAATGTTATAAAGTTCAGCAAGCTTGGTCATCAGCTCACCAGCATGCGCACGGTTGACCCCACCACCTGCGACAATCAATGGCCGTTCGGCCTTTGCAACAAGCTCCAGTAACTCATGGAGCTTTTGTCTAGGTGGAAGAGTCGGGAAAGCAGGGAATGTTTTGCACTCTTCTTCAACATGCAAAGATATCCGCGCCGGATCGACCTCGGCTAGCAACATATCCTCAGGTATCTGCAGATGCACAGCACCCGGTTTCCCAGAACAGGCGACACGAAACGCGCGGCGGATGATTTCTGGTAGTTTCTCCGCAGATTTCACTTGCACTGAAAGCTTGGTTACTGGTTCAAAGAGCTTTGCGCAATCAATCTCGGTCAGAACACCGCGCCCTTCGCCCGGCAGCGGAATATCAATCGTCAGCAAGATAACAGGGATGGAAGAGCCGTTGGATTCAGCCACGGGCGGCAGCGAATACATGGCGCCAGCGCCTGACGGGCATTCGAATACACCCGGCTTATTGGAAAAGCGTCCATAGGCGTCAGCCATGTAACCCGCAGAGCGTTCATCACGCGCCATGACATGGCAGATTTGGCCTTCCTGCTGCTGCAGTGCTTCATAGAGTGGCACATTTGTATCGCCCGGTACACCGAAAATCGTCTCAACGCCGTAGCCAATCAACATCCGCACCAATATATCCGCGCCGCGCATTCTCTACTCCTTTAGAATCGTATTGGTTAAGCTTAGGAGTAAAGCTGTTCGGGCTGGACCGGCGTTGCGTCGGTTGGTGTATGATATCTCCGGCGATATGCCGATCGATTTCGCCGCTTTGCAGGAACTTTAACTTCGTAGGATTGCTTGAGACATAATGGCTCATAGCCGGGTTCCACTTCGGGCGTGTGAGTGCTTACGTATCGCATGACGGTCAAGGGGGCTGAGGTGTTTCTTGAAACACATTTGCTCGACGTGAAGCGACATAAAGTATATCGGAGAATGGACAGAATGGCTGACTTTGTTTAGCCAGTCTACTTCAGATGTTACGCTAGTAAGCCTTACATCGCTCATCGTGACATTGGTTGGTAAATGTTAAATAACAGCGACTTCTTAAAGGTGTGGTTTTGAAGCAGCGTTTGCGTGCCGTTCTTGATGATATAGAAGCAGAATTTCGAAAGGTCGAGATACGTGGTAAAGTAGCTGACTACATTCCTCCTCTTGCAAAGATCGACCCTGAAAAGTTTGGCATAGCAATTATGTTGCATGACGGAACGTTGATTTCTGCGGGAGATGCAAAGGAAAAGTTTTCAATACAAAGTATTTCTAAGGTCTTCGCACTTGCGCTTGCTTTAGGTAAAAGAGGCGACAGCATCTGGGGACGCGTAAATCGTGAGCCATCAGGGGATCCATTTAATTCGAGCGTCTTGTTAGAACTTGAAAAAGGCATCCCTAGAAATCCTTTTATCAATGCTGGTGCGATTGTTATTTCAGATATTTTGTTGGGATCGCATAAGCCACGTGAGACAATCGCAGAAATAGTGCGTTTTGTTCAGTCCGTAGCCGATGATGATAATATTTATATCGACCGGTTTGTCGCAGAGGCCGAGAACGAAACAGGCTTCAACAACGCAGCACTTGCCAATCTACTCAAGGCAAATCAGAATCTGGACAACGTTCCGCCACATGTACTTGGTGTATATCATCATCAATGTGCATTAGCGATGTCGTGCGAACAGCTTGCGCGGGCTGGTCTTTTTCTTTCTGCCTCCGGTCGTAATCCGGTCAGCAATCATCGTATTGTAAGTATGGAGCGTGCGTTACGGATTAATGCACTTATGATGACTTGTGGTCATTATGATGGATCGGGTGATTTCGCTTTTCGTGTGGGTGTGCCAGCAAAGAGCGGTGTTGGTGGCGGCATACTGGCAGTCGTACCGGGTATTGCGTCAATCGCGGTTTGGTCTCCTGGCCTGAATCAGCATGGAAATTCTCTCTTGGGTACTTATGCCTTGGAGAAGCTTTGCAGGCAGATGAACTGGTCGGTTTTTGGATAGTAAATAGTCGACTTCTTGACCTTTAAGTACCTTCTAAATGCATTATTTTTCGAGTTCCGCATAGACCAAGTAGCGCAGTGGCCCTTGTGTAACAGCGTCAAAGGGATAACAAGTCGCCAGAACCACATGCGAACCGGACGCGTGAATGTCAATCTGGGCTTCATCCCAGCGGGTGATAGTCATATGAGTGGCGCGATAAGTGAATATCTGGCCATCATCCCGGGTGATGCGAATGAGATCGCCTTTCTCGATATCTTTGAGAAAAGCAAAATGTGTATCGCGGTGTGCTGCATAGACCGCCGTTCCTTCTTCACCAGCCTTAGGTGTATTTTGTAAATGGCCCGGACCGAAAGCAAGAGCCTGTCCGCTTGCGCCGTTGAGAGCAATTGCAGATGCAGCCAGTCGTGGCGCTTCGATACGGGCTACCGGCCAGGTATCGGCCCAGCTCCACGGTTTGATTTTGTCTCCTGATGCAATGCTTTGTGTGAAAGACCGTTCCAGAAGGATTTGTGCTGCATAGGCTTTTGCGTGAATCCAGAGACCTTGGCCGAAAAGCACAAGACCGCAGAGCATTATGGCAACAGACAGAAGGGTTAGGGGGGAGCGCAACCAAGCGCGCTCCTTTGACTTCTTATTCTGGGTAATAACAATACTCATTATGCATTCCTCCTGCGGCGCGAGAACCAGAAGATCAGGAAACCGATGAAAACGACGCCCAGACCCTGCAGCATGTTAAGTGTGGCTGGTGTTGCGGTTTGTGGCAGAGGTGTTGAGGGCGATGGAAGGCTCGGCATGCTGGCACGTTCTTTACCGCGCATCTTGATCGTCTCCTGATCAGTATCAACATTGCTAGGCACGCTTCGTTCTGCACGAATGCCAAACAAAGTCTCGAAATCCCATCCGGCAGGAAGTTCCAATGGAATATCAGCTCGGGTGAGGGGCGTGTTCGCAGGACGTGCTGGTGTCTGGTCGACAGCGACAAGGCTTGTGAGGCGCGTCACCAGATGGTGTTCCAATGCGAGATTGAGGATACGCGTGTCGGCTGCCAATGCTGAAATCTTGCCGAGCTTCACGTCCACTTCTGCATCATCGATTTTGCGACGAGCCCAAATTTTCGAAATGCCTTCCGCAGGGCTTGCTGCATCAAGCGACAGGGTGATCATCCAGGGCCGGCTTCCAACTGTACCTTGAACGGTGATGGTGCCAGTTGCATTTTTTGTGCGAGCAGCAATCACCAATGGTTCGCCATGATAGATATCTGGTAAAATGCCGGGTGTCAGGTTTGCGCCTTCTTGTGAGAAGTTGACCTTTAGATCAGTGACAGCGGGATTCTGCAGCTTATCAAAGAGCTCGCGCATACGCTGTTCCAACTCTTCAGAAGAACCGATATGAGTGAAGGTGCCGCGACCAAGTTCCGAAGCCTTGCTCATCAGGTAAGTATTGGGTGCTGACCCGATGCCGACCATGAAGAGGCGCGAGCGGTCACGGCGCGATGCGATGACATCGAACATCTGCTGTTCGTTGCTGACTTCGCCATCAGTCAGGAACACGATCTGGCGCAAACCATCTTTCTGGTGGCTGTCATCAAGAGCCGCGTGCAGTGCGGGCAGCATTTCTGTTCCGCCGACAGCTTCGAGGCTGGCAACATACTGGCGGGTATCATTGATATTCTGCTGTGTGGCATCGACGGAATCCTCAAAGAATTTGGTCAGCGTGTCGTCAAAGCGGATGACGTTGAAACGGTCGCCGGGATTGAGATGCGAGAGGCCATAATCGAGACTGGCTTTGGCCTGTGTCATCGATGTTCCTCCCATCGAACCTGAATTATCGATGACGAAGACGATCTCACGCGATTGCGCTGCATTGGTTTTGGTAAGCGGAGGGGTCACATAGGCAAGCAGATAGTCCTCATTGCCGACCCGTTCACGAAACAGCCCGACATTCGGCATATCCGTTTGGGCTGCTTGCCATTCGAGGACGAAGTCACGATCGGCTGTGGCTTTTCCATCGAGAACGATTTTGGCGGTCTGCTCGTTCTGTCGGTCAATTCGCACAGGATGATAAAGGCTTTTGATATCGGTTGCGGGGAAACCGGGTTTGAGATCGACCGTGATGGTTACCGGATTGATGCGCTCCTCACTCGGCTCCTCACTGGGCATGATGAGCGGTGTTTCAATTGCGCTGTTGTCCGGGCCGGGCGCTGGTCGCGTTTTAGGCTGTCCCCAACCAGCGGAAAGATCGGCGCTTTGTTCGATGGGATCGCTATTTTCAGGATTATAGCGCGGCGCCACAACAAGCGGCAGGCGCAGAGAAAAGCGATTGTCGCTGAGACGCACGGCCTGCTGATATTCGATCTGGATGACGACTTTCTCGTGCGGACCCAGATTGGCGACAGCATTGGTGAAGATGTTTGGCCGCTGCTGCTCGATGAGCGCAGCCTTCTTGCCTTCGCTCTTGGCTTTTTCGTAGATTTCGCGTGCAGCCTCCTTTTCCTTGATGTCGGCAACGATAACCCGGTCACCTACGATCATTTTCAGGGAATAGACTGCGCTGTCTTCTGGCAGCGGGAAAACATAGAGCCCCTCGACCCAGCCATCGGTCGGATTTTCAAAAATCTGGCTGAGGCGGGCGCGGGCGGTTGGACCGCTGACATTGATATTGTAATCAGTGCTGAGGCGGGGGGCCTCGACGTACTGACCCTCTTCGCTGCTTTGCAGCAAAAGGCTTCCGCTTTGTACTGCATTCGGCGTCAGATAGGCCGGCTTCTCAGCGCGGGCCGAAGCCACGTTGAGAAGCGAAAAAACAACAGCAAGGATTGGCAGTATCAGCATGTTTACAAACCAGATGAGTTTGCAGAACTGCGAGAGGCTGATTGCCCTTTCGCTGCGATAAGAGTTTCTGATGGCAGGCGACATGATGCGCTCCTGTATCTATTGGATAACTGGAGACAATTTTTGCCAGAGCGGTGTTTTAGTGCCAGCGTAAGCTTTCCCAAGTTTTATCCGGACTTTGCCGCAAGCCACCTTGCCGGCTCCGCTTATGTGTGGAATTGTGAAGGAAAGTACGGATTCAGGAAGTTCTCATGTCTCAGCAAGATGCGGTTTTGCCCGATCAAATGAATAGTCGTGTCGCTGAACGTGTGCGTGAAGAGATCGCGCGGCGCAGGATTTCCCGTCAGCAACTGGCAGATGAGGCGCGCATCAGCCTATCGACACTTGAAAAGGCATTGTCCGGGCATCGACCTTTCACGCTTGCCACCATCATCCGGCTTGAGCAGGCCATGGGGTTTGAATTGCGCGATCAGCCGGGAGCGGAAAAGCCTAACCCCGTCGCGCCGCATGGACATGCCGCAGAAGAACTGGGCGCCTATTCGCGTGCTGCCGTCTCATGGCTAGAAGGGACCTTCCTCACGCTTCGCCCTTCCTTCGGAAATCGATCCGATATTTTCGCTTATTGTACGGAGATTAGCTGGGATGTGGAGAACACGCATCTGAAATTCGAAGAGCGCGAGCGTACAGACACATCTTTTTCGCAGCATGGACGTGTTTCAGTACCAAATCTCTCAGGCCATGTTTATCTTGTAACCAATACGTCTGGCCAATATCGAATGGCTGTTCTGTCGCGCCCAAGCATCGCCGGTGAAATGTACGGCATTCTTACGACATTGCGGTCAGGGCAGGGCGCTCAACTGACACCTGTGTCCGTGCCTCTTGCACTTATTCCGATCCGGGTTTTTGAAATGCCCGTTTTCGGACGCGTCACGCCGGACCACGCAGCATATGGCCAATATTCAGGCTTTATCAGCAAGACACTGGGCGATGGATATGCAAGTTTCGTGTCATCAGAATAGTCCGAACTTTTCGCCTCAGTTACTGAGATAAATCAGCCCATTGTCCTCGAATTTTCGTACATCTGTCGGACGACTGTAAAGTTGAGTGCGCAGAGGCTTACGCGCTTCAGTGAAGAAGCGCGAAGCAATACCTCAATCAATTGAACTTACCAAAATCAGAAAATCCTTTGGTGGCAATGATGTTCTCAAAGGAAACTTTCGTTAAGCTGCCTAAATAAGTCTGGCTAGAACATTCCGCAGTGACGATTGCCAATGTGGCGCAGACCAATTGAATACGTCCTGAAATTTTGTAGTCGACAGACGCGAATTGGCAGGGCGCGCAGCTTTGGTTGGATAGTCAATTGTGGCGATATCAGCAACAGTTGCAGTTGGCCCTCCAAGCTCAGCACTTTCACTGAATATTGCTCGTGCAAAGCTGCTCCAGTTCGTATCGCCAGTACCAGCAAGGTGGTAAATACCATAATCGGAAAAGTTAGGCGTATCTGCCAAATGATCCGCCACCTTAATAATTGCGTCAGCGATGTCGAATGCACTTGTCGGGTTGCCCCATTGGTCAGAAACGACAGAGAGAGTGTCGCGCGTCTCAGCCAGCTTTAGCATTGTCTTGACGAAGTTCTTGCCGAACGGACTATAGACCCAAGCCGTTCTTAGAATGACATGCTTAGGATTGGCTTTGATAACGAGTCCTTCGCCTTCTAACTTCGAGCTACCATAAACACTTCTAGGACCGGTAACATCGGTTTCAACGTAAGGGACATCGGCGTCGCCGACAAACACATAGTCCGTCGAGATGTGAATGACGGGAACACCGCAAGCCTTTGCTGCTTCGGCAACCGCCTTGGCACCTAAAGCATTTACTGCAAAAGCCAATTCCGGTTCGTCCTCAGCAAGATCGACCGTTGTATAGGCGGCAGCGGAAACGACGAGGTCCGGCTTTAACATCTCAATCGCAGTTCTTACCGTTTCAGGCTTAGCCAGATCCAGTTCTGGACGACCCAGAGCAATCACCTGCAAATCGGGTCGTTGCGATGTTCTTTCCAGCAAGCTCTGAACGACTTGTCCTTGGCGCCCAGTGACAACGATCTTCATGCGCTGGTCTCTTTCGCAGCGTTGCCCAAACGCTCGCCGGAATAACTACCGCTGCGAATTGGCTCCCACCACCAGCCATTATCGAGATACCACTGAATGGTTTTCTCTAAGCCAGTTTCAAATGTTTCTCGCGGTTTCCAGCTCAATTCACGTTCGATCTTTGAAGCATCAATCGCATAGCGACGATCGTGGCCAGGGCGATCGGTAACGAAATTAATAAGGTCTGCATAGCTTTTGCCGTTTGAACGGGGACGCTTCTTATCGAGAATGTCGCAGATAGTTTCGACCACGTTTAAGTTGGTGCGTTCTGCCCGGCCACCGATATTATAGCTTTCGCCCAGCTTACCTTTTGTCGCAACCAGTGCCAAGGCGCGGGCATGATCCTCGACATAGAGCCAATCGCGCACATTTGCGCCTGCGCCATAAACAGGAAGAGGTTTCTCATCGAGTGCGTTTAGAATGACCAGAGGGATAAGCTTCTCTGGAAAATGAAACGGTCCATAATTGTTCGAACAATTGGACAGAACGACCGGTAGCCCGTAAGTTTCATGCCAAGCACGCACCAGATGATCGGATGCTGCTTTTGAGGCTGAATAAGGCGACGATGGTTGGTATGGTGTGTCTTCCGTGAAAATACCGCTATCAAACGGTAGGTCACCGAACACTTCATCCGTTGAGATATGATGAAAGCGGAAAGCTGATTTTCGCGGTTCTGGCAGCTCACGCCAATAAGCAAGCGCGGCATTCAAGAGGCGGAACGTGCCGACAATATTCGTTTCGATGAAAGCTCCAGGACCATCAATTGAACGGTCAACGTGACTTTCGGCTGCCAGATGCATGACAACGTCGATTTCATTGGCGCGCAAAGCTTCCAGTACACCAGTGTCATCGCAGATGTCCGCTTGGAGAAACCGGTAGTTTGGATGATTTTCAATCTGTCGCAGAGACGCGAGATTGCCCGCATAGGTAAGTTTGTCGAGATTGATTACATTGACGTTCGAATCGCCCGCAAGATGTCGACATACCGCAGAGCCAATGAAGCCAGCACCACCCGTAACAAGAAAGTTCATTTTATTCCTCAATCGAAAACTTCAGCATCTGTGAGATGTGGCGCATTTTGATCTTTGTCTGAAAGCTGCACACCAGATGAAGGAATTGGCCAATCGATATCAATCGTCGGATCATCGAAACGGATCGATCGATCATGCTCCGGAGAGTAATAATCGGTCACTTTATAAATTACTTCGGTATCTTCAGTGAGCGTTATGAAACCGTGAGCAAAACCTTTTGGCACCAGAATTTGGTTCCACTTTTCAGCAGAAACTTCCAATGATACCCATTTGCCGAAAGTTGGGGATTTTTTACGAATATCAACCGCGACATCAAGAATTGCACCACGAATGACACGCACCAGCTTATCCTGGGCAAAAGGTGGAAGCTGATAATGCAAACCACGAAGCACACCCTTTGCAGCGGAATAAGAATGATTATCCTGAACGAAGTTAAAGTCGATGCCGGCCTCTGCCAGCGCTTTGACCTTGTATGTTTCGGAAAAGAAACCGCGATCATCACCAAACTTTCGCGGAATTATTTCAAAAACGCCATCTAAACCTAAAGGGCGAACTTCCATTAATCTTTTCCTAGTTCTTCAACACGTCGACGTAAATAAGCTGCATACTCAGTTTTGCCAAGCTTGCTGGCGCGTTCCAATACAGCGTCACTGCTCAGCCAGCCTTTATCAAGGCCGATCTCTTCCGGACACGCTATCTTAATGCCCTGGCGTTTTTCAATGGTTTGAACAAATGACGATGCTTCGTGAAGGCTGTCGTGTGTGCCGGTATCCAGCCAAGCATACCCGCGTCCAAAACGTTGAACGGTTAACTGACCTCTTTCGAGGTAAACATTATTGACCGTCGTGATTTCAAGCTCACCACGAGCGGAAGGTTTGATGGACCGCGCAATATCAACCACTTGATTATCGTAGAAATAGAGTCCTGTTACAGCCCAGTGTGATTTTGGCTTTTCAGGCTTCTCTTCGATTGAGATCGCCTGACCAGTATGGTTGTCAAATTCTACGACGCCATAACGCTGCGGATCATCCACGCGATAAGCAAATACAGTGCCGCCTTGCATTGGTTTTGAAGAGAGCTGCGAGAGTTCCGAAAGTCCATCACCGAAATAGATATTATCACCGAGGATCATAGCAACACTGTCATTGCCAATAAATTCTCTGCCAATGATGAAAGCTTCCGCTAGGCCATTTGGATGTGTCTGTTCAGCGTATGAGAACTCCAAACCAAAATAGCTTCCATCGCCGAGCAGCTTTTGGAAGAGAGGCAAGTCGTGCGGTGTTGAAATGATCAAAATCTCCTGAATGCCTGCTAACATGAGGACACTCAGCGGATAATAGATCATCGGTTTATCATAGATCGGCAAAATCTGCTTGGAAACAGCTAGCGTAAGCGGGTAGAGCCTCGTTCCGCTACCCCCTGCGAGTATAATGCCCTTCATATGGTGTCACTTCCGTGCATCTTGTTTCCCTATTTTCAAAATTTGAAGCTTTGCATTAGCATCAACGTTTGATTGTGACTACGTGGAGATACAGAATTCGTCCATAAAAATAAGTGTTAGCCTGTGAATAGGGCAAAAAGCATTCATGTTTTTAGTCATATCAGTATTTTATTTAGAATATCTTACAACCAAAACATGTTCTTGCAATTCATCTCAGAAAGTAGAGCATTTAAATAATGTAGCCTCACGCCTTGAAATAAGCATTGATTGCCTCAATATTTAAGCTTTTGCTCTTTATAAACGAAAAAGTACCCCAAATTTCGCTCATCGATACACCTTAATTGCAGTGAGTAACCTCTCTTAAACTTGTTCGACGCGATTGACGATTAGAATGACGAGTTTACAAAGCTACCAAATATCTATTACACCAAGATCATTCTTGGTGCACGGCCAGTTTTTGAAGAATGGTTGTTAAGCCTGACATACTATCGAGTATCGCGAGAACGATGCGGCACTAAGTCCATTTATCTTATGGTTGGCATCACAGACCGGTTTTCATCTATCTTTCACCGCGTTAAAAATTGCCTCTCGGTCTGTTCTTATGCGATCGTCATGAGTATGTTGGTGGGTTCTAACTTGAAGTGCGACTTGCAAATGATAACAAAGAGTTATCCAATGCAAGGAACCTGTCATGGACCGTACCTATTCGCATATTGATTTGGATGAACGTCGCAGAATAGCACGCTGGCGCACTGCAAAGCTTTCCGTTGACGTTATTGCTGAGAAGCTTGGAAGGCATCGCTCGACGATTTTTCGTGAACTGAAACGCAATCAGTTTAACGATGACGAGATCAAGGATTTAAACGGCTATTATTGTACGATTGCTGACCAGAAATGCCGTGAGCGTCGCTCGAAGCAACGAAAACTTATTCGTTATGATCAGCTCCGGCAGTCCGTGATCCAGCACATCAGCGATGGGTGGTCACCGCAACAGATTGCCGGGAGAATGCGGTTGGAGCGGCATCCCGTTTCTGTCAGTCATGAAACGATCTATCAGTTTGTGTATTCCACCGACGGTCGAAAAAAAGAGCTTTGGAAATATCTGCCCGAACGCCGTGCCAAACGACGCCCACGTCATGCCCGACGTCATCAAGGACGCCGCTTTCCACCGGAATTGAGCATTCTTTATCGTCCAGACATGGTCGCCAGACGCAAGCAGTTCGGACACTGGGAATGCGACCTAATCCAGTTTCGCAAGAGGTTTGGCAAGGCCAATGTGACGTCTCTGGTTGAGCGGGTGAGCCGCTTTACGGTGTTGCTACGCAACAATGATCGTCAGTCAAGGCCGGTTATGGATGGGGTGATTAGGGTACTCCAGCCCCTGCCCCAAATGGCCCGCCGATCGATAACTTTTGATCGTGGTACCGAGTTTACAGAATGGTCCTATCTGCAGAATGGGATAGGGTCTCAAACATGGTTCTGTGATCCGCAGTCACCCTGGCAGAAAGGCACTGTTGAGAACTCCAATAGGCGCACAAGACGCTGGCTTCCCCGAGACTTTAATCCGCTCACCCTCAGTGATCGCGACCTCGCATTCATCTGTCATCGCCTCAACAATACACCGCGCAAATGTTTGGGGTACAAAACACCTGCAGAAGTCTTTCGGCAGAAACTCTTCGCAAACAGACATCGTTTTGCGTAAACTCAAACCGAAAAGTCGCGCTTCAGCCTGACCTCACAGAGGGAGTATTCAGCACTTCAGTCAGATCTCTTTGAATGGGATGGACGAGTAAAAACGGTTGACGCAAAATAGGCTTGTTCACAAACTATTCGGCGTCGGTTAAATCACTTGCCGATCGCTTGTCGTGTCGTCCATATTATTGGTGAAGGACTTCAGACCAAGGCATCGTGATCTCCACCTATATCACAAAATTGATCCAGTCATACTTTTTTGGAATCACTCAGTTTATACTGGTGCAAACCTTCGAAAGGTTTTTATAGCAAGGAATGCTTATGAGTAATTATGATTCCAAAGTGAATCAACAAAAGTTGCTAACGATTTCAGTCGTTACATACCGCCCTGATCTAAAGCAACTTCAGAATACATTGGACAGTCTCATCTTAGCAGTTAATAGTTTTGATATCGACGATTATTCAATAACTATTGTTGATAATTCTGATAAGGATTCCGTTTCTTCATTTTTGATGGCAAATTATGCAGATTTGCCATGGCGTCTTATTCATGGGCAAGGAAATATCGGCTTCGGTCGAGGGCACAACCTCGTACTCGAGACAATGGGAAAATTTCACCTTATTCTCAATCCCGATGTCGAGTTGTATTCAGACACTATACTTAAGGCCATTTCATTCATGAATGTTAATCAGGATTGTGGGCTAATTACTCCTCATGCAAGTTGGCCAGATGGAGAAAGGCAATATCTCTGCAAGCGTTTTCCTGCAATTTTTGACCTCCTGCTGCGAGGCTTTGCACCAAAACCATTACAATTCCTCTTTCGCGATCGACTGCAATTTTATGAAATGCAGTCAGAAACCCAATGCGACATATATTGGAACCCTCCTATCGTAAGCGGTTGTTTCATGTTTTTTAGGAGTGACATTTTAAGGGAGGCAAAAGGATTCGATGAGAGGTATTTTCTTTACTTCGAAGATTTCGACTTGTCTCTCAGAGTGAATAAACTCACAAAAATTGCCTACGTTCCGCAGATATCCGTTGTCCATGCAGGAGGTAAAGCTTCAAAGAAAGGACTGTTGCATATTCAAATGTTTGTTAAGTCAGCACTTAAATTCTACTGGAAACATGGGTTTAAATTATTATAAATTATAATGCAATATTCTTTAAAATGCTATGAATTGTCCGTCGTGGAATGATTTGAGACTTTTTGTGCTCTTGAAGATTGGAGTTTCCGGCTTGTTTTGCGGGTTGATTTAAGCTGCTTTGGCCTGGTGGTTTAAGCGGCGTTTTCTGATGGTGTCTCGTTTGATCCTTTCGCGTTCGATTAGGATGGTCTGTCCACGTCGGAAGTCAACGTCAGCCGGGGTGAGATTGTCGAGGCTCTCGTGGTATCTGCGATGATTGTAGTGATCGACGAAGGCTGCGATCTGGGCTTCGAGGTCCTGCTTGAAGAAGTAGTTTTCGAGCAGGATGCGGTTCTTGAGCGTCTGGTGCCAGCGTTCGATCTTGCCCTGCGTTTGCGGATGACCGGGAGCGCCATGGCCTTGGCTGATTTTGTATTTGTCCAGCCAGTCACCAAGGTCGGAAGCGACGTAACATGAAGCGTTGTCCGACAGCAGGCGGGGACGGTGTTCGACCTTGACCTTATCGCAGCCTGAAGTTGCCAGTGCCAGGTCGAGTGTATCGGTGACATCCTCGACTTTCATGCTGGTGCACAGTTTCCAGGCGATGATGTAGCGGGAATAGTCATCAAGGATGGTCGACAAATAAAACCAGCCCCAACCGACAACTTTCAGATAGGTGAAGTCGGTCTGCCACATTTTATTCGGCCGCGTGGTCTTGTCCTTGAACTCATCATTGGCCTTGATGACAATAGAGGCTGGTGACGTGATCAGGTCGTGGACCTTGAGCAGACGATAGACCGAAGCCTCTGATACAAAATAACTTTCCGTATCGGTGAACTTCACCGCCCGCTCTCGTGGTGACAGGTCGGCGTGGTCCAGCGCCATTTCGATGATGCGATCCCGGATGTCATCAGGAATGCGGTTCCATACCCGTGACGGTGCGGACGTCTGGTCTTCCAGCCCCTCGAAACCGTGGGTCTGGAAACGATCATACCATCGATAGAAGGTCGGTCTTGGAATGCCCAGCTTGTCGAGGGGGGGCCTAGCTGACAAATGCGACTGCTCCACAAGCCGGATGATCCCAAGCTTTTCGGTGGCGGGATATCTCATTCGTCGTCGCCCCCATCCCCGATCATGCTTTTTTGAGCAGGCGGTTTTCCAGTATGACGTCGGCCAATGCCTCTTTCAGGTCACGGCTTTCACGACCCAGTGACCGAACCTCGTCACTGGTCGCCGAGCGGGCCGTATCGCCAGCAAGGCGTTTCTTGCCAGCTTCGAGAAACTCCTTCGACCAGCTATAATACAGGCTCTCGCCGATCCCCTCACGGCGACAAATCCCGGCAATGCTGTCCTCGCCACGCAGGCCTTCCAACACAATACGGATTTTATCCTCTGCAAAATAATGCTTGCGCGTCGCGCGCCGTATATCCGGTAGACGTTTGCGGAACGGGTTTCTGTCTCATCTTTGCTTCCTTTAATTGAGCTATGATGAGCCGAAAGTCCTCTCTGCTCAATTAACCCGTTTGGTCTCAAAGGCGTTGATGTCGGACAGTTGTAATGTAACAAGTCGACCTCCTGTGACTATCAACAGTTTTGGTATTAAACGAAATCCTCAGAGCAAATCAAGCGTCACTTGAAACAGCTTTCTCTGCCCCCAAAAGCTGTCTGCAACATGGGCAAGCGCGGGTTAAGCATTATTGACGCATTGGCACGAGCGACCATATTCACAACTTTGGCAGTCAGCTCTATTGAAGGTCGAGGAAGCCTTGGATTTATATTATAAAAACGGTTGAAGTATCTCCGGGACAAAAAAGTCCACCTGCTATATTTAATGTCAATTTATCCTTCTGAGACGATTAACAAGATTCCATGAAAAAATAGCGATCTTGCGAATAGCAGAGTATATTAAAGGAGTTTTTTCTAGGCGTGCAGAAAGAGCATTAGTTATTTTGATCACTTTCCTGTTTTCTAAAGCATTAACCCGTTTCTGTAATTCACGCGTTTCCCTAATGTCTGAGGACATTCGTGATAAGCGTTGAAGTTGAAGCGTCTCAAATCGAGATAGACCACTTGTAGTTTGATAAAGCCTCGCTTGGCCTGGCCATTCGGAATATGTCCTGGCCATCGAATTTTTCCGCACCCGGTAAAGGCAGGTCACCGTCGGGATAATTGCGATGCGAAGGCCATTGGCGATAACATTAAGATAAAATGCCCAATCTTCGTACTTGGCTTTGGAGGCTGAGTTCCACCCTCCCATACCCCTTGCGTGAGAAACCCTGTAACCAGCGTTTGCATGCCCCAATTCGTTTTGAACTTGAGATGTAACAAACCCGTCTCCAAGAGGGCGATAAGTATATTGGCCCATCGAATGGTATTGATTAAAATCAGTACCAGCATCAAAAGCGGTCAAATATGGAACGGCAGCGGCAGCAGTTGGATCACGACTTAACGCGATAACGATTGTTTTGACCCAATCATTTAATGGAACATCATCCGAGTCAGCGTTTAATATTAGTTCCGTAGTGCAAGCTGCTAGCGCTGTATTTCGGGCATAAGCAAGGCCACAGTTGTACGCATGGTCAATAATTCTGAACGGTATATCGAGGTACTTTTGGGCAGCTTCTGCCATCTCTATACGGCTCATATAATTGGATGCATCATTTACAATAATAATTTCATTCGGTCTTAGAGATTGTTGATTTAAAGATTTAATTAGGTCGATAAATTCGGAAATTGCAGTGTTATAGAATGGAATCATTACTGTTGAGGATAGATTTTCAAAATCCTGTGCGTCGATCTTTTCGTACTTAATACTGTTTGCCTTAATATTGGTCTCTCGAAGATCGTTAATAAGTTCGCCGATAATTCGTATCTTCTTTTCATTGTCCCAATCGACCAGCTCACGAATTTTGTACCGGAGAGATTCGACAGAGAGGTCGGTCAAACATTCCTTCCACGCGGCAACTTGGAACATTTCCGGGATTCCGCCCGCGTTTCCGGTTAAGAGTAAGCCGCCATTACCGACGACATCATATACTGCCAGTGGAAAATTATCGCCTCTATATGGCTCTACAAATATCCCATCGGATCTGTTCTTTCTAATATATGAAACGAGTTTTGCATGATCAAAATCATTATGAACCGTCAATCTGAAATGACGTCTTATCACCAACTCGTTGACATAGCCGCCATCATGGCCACGACCAATAAATACGACCTCCTCAATCCCTTTTGCTTTAAGTTCTTTGCAAAAGCTGTCGTCAAAGGATTCACAAATGAGGTCGAACCCTTTCATAGACATGAATTTTCCAATGAAAACGACGCGCTTAATATTTGAGAACTCTAAATTATCAGCATCTAAGTTTATGTATCTATATGGGCAAATCAACGTTTTATCACTATCAACCCGAATACCTGCTTGAACATAAAGGTTGCGCAGAAACAATGATGGGAAAACGACTAAATCACTAAGCTCGATGCAAATCTTTTCTTTTACTGCACATACCTGTGCATCCCCGTCCGACCAAGCTTGGTTAGCATTTTCCAGATAGTGCTGGTTCCCATGGCAATGGACGACAATTGTAAGTGTATCTGGAAGAATTCCCGCATTCTTTGCCTGAGAAATGCGTGTTCCGATACCTAAATACTCTTGAAAATGAATTTCCTTCAGGTCTGGGCATATAAAAAGCAGTTGTGTGACAGTTTGAAGCAATATGTCGTCAGCGCCGATATCATCAATTCTAGAAATATCTATTATATCAGATGGGCTGAAAACTATATCGCTATCAAGCTTCTTTTTTTTATCGAAATCAAAAGCAGCGAGCACCGCGGATCCGTCATTGGAACGGTGCCAGTCTGCGACAAAAGTACCAATACCACCGCTCGCCACTAATCCAGGGTACTCTGACGTTATCATGATAGATGATAAATTTTGTGACGTAATCCCGTAGCGCTCCAACACATTGTTGTATGATCCAGCGTCAAATAAACACTCCACGAGTACGGTGCTAGCTTGCTCGTCATGGATATTTGCCCGGATATTACCAATCTCTGCAACGTATAAACCTGATGCCATCAACAGGTTTCTAAGTTCTCCGGTCGTCCACTCGCGAATATGGGCGAAATTAGCAGGCGCGCTCGTTACACTCTTATATCCCAACCTAGAACGATCCGGCGTTGACAAGAAGCATCGGCTGTCGACCGAACCAGCCAATATTAATCTAATAAGTGCTAACAATGGACGAGGGTCAGTTATATGTTCAATAACGTCGGCGCACAAAATGACCGTTGGGACGCTATCCCGAAATCTTTCGGCCACTGTCAGTACTTCATTCCACGATGTCAAATCACATTCGATGTGTGTTGCAGCTGGATAGTTCTCCTTTGCGCCGACTAGAGATCCCGCAAAATCTACAGCTACAACATCGAGATCGCAGTTTTCGAAGAGGCTTTTAAGTTTAAGAGCGCTGCCACAACCAATATCAATTATGCGCTTTACGCCGGAAATATCTGTATATCTCTTGGCCGAATGGTATGTATCTGGTTGCCAAACTATATCTGAGGTTAAACTATCATTAAAAATATCGTTCAGCACACGTGCTTTAGCATTTACACCGAAATTCCACTGAGGCGTTGATATATACTGATGTGCAATATTGAAATTATCATAAGGCTTCTTTCTAATTTCTGTTGGCTCAGGCATCAAAAAATTATTTGATATCACAGTATTATCCTATAAACTGTTTACGGTAAAATTTATTCCGCTTTTCAAGTCAGTATTAGGAACCAAATTAAGTTCACTTTTTGCCAAAGATATGTCTAAAACGCTTTTCCTGACATCAAAATTTCTATCAGGAAGTATTTTTTTGTTTACTCTAACTTTCATTACTTGCTCTACAAGGGTAATAACTTCATTAATACTTTTTCCTTCTCCGCTTCCTATATTAAATATCTTATGAGTTCCTTTGTAAGACATGGCGGTCTCCATCGCCCGAACTGCATCTTCAATATAAATATAATCCCGCTGTGTTTCACCGTCGCCATATATATTGACCGGGCGATTATTTCTTACGGCATCTATTACGGCGCGTATAAGTCCGATCCCTTTACTTGTAGACTGCAATGGTCCATATGGATTGGATAATCTAAAAATTAAATAGTCTAGTTGTTTTGTGGCGAAGAATACTCTGAGATAATTCTCAATAAGAAGTTTATGAGCTCCATATGCGCCTATTGGCATCGTCGGGTCGTCTTCCCTTGAGGCAACTATTCCATTATTGCCATAGACCGTGCCACCAGAGCTAATAAATATGATCTTTTTAAATCTATATTCTGAGCATTGGCTAAGTAATGATATTGTTGGATTGATTGATCTTAGAATGTCTCCCGTAATATCGTTGTTTACGTTCGGTGGATTCGTGCCATGAATCAAGTGATAAACACAATCCTGCCCTATAAGAGCTGCCCTTACCTCATCTGTATTCTCAAAATTCCCATATATAAACTCAACATTTTTGCTTAGTAATTTTGATCTGCTTCTACCAAACGCGCGAACTGTATAGCCAGAAAATGCCAATTGGTTGCAAAGGTGTGTACCCAGAAAGCCACCGCCTCCCATCACTAATATTCGTTGATTAGACAAGGCTTAACTCCATTAATTAATTAAATAACTAATTAAAAACGCGCTATTTTAGAAAAATAAGTAAGACAGTTCTCAGACAAGACTTCAGCGATATAAATATAAGTGGGTAGTTTCAATTCATCTGGGAATGAGTGCGTTGCCACTCGTGAACTAATGCTTCAATTGTGTGCTGGGCGTCAGCAATCAGTGGTTTATACCGCTCGTTTCCAAAGCCCCAAAGTGTGGATGTTGCATTTTCTTTATGACCAACAATAAATGGCAGAGCCACGACAACGCGAAAATTTTCCTGTCTCTCCAAATACCTATCAATAGTATTTTTAACGGAATTTGTATCAAGTGGATTCCATTGCGATAAAATTTTCAACGCGCTTATATTATATATATTAAATACTGTGCTCGTCATCTTGTCTATAGTCGCATAGGTGCGACCATGAAAATGATCGACAGAAGTAACCTTGGCACTCGAATTAACATCGGCCATAACACCAGAAAAAACGTCCCAACTTGTTTTACGGTTATCAAGATAGGTATTAATATCATCAAGTATATTATTAAAATTTTCCGGCAAATCGACGTCGTCTTCAATAACTGTTAGTCTTTTTATATCGTTCGCGATGGCATAGCGAGATAAGGCATTAAAGCTGGCTCCACAACCGACCCATCCCAAACTATGTCGAATGCCGTCAAAAAGCTCACAACCGTCTGGCAGCGATTGAGCCATTTGGAGTCGCCGCTCTATCGTTTCTGGCAAAGAGAGGGCAAAGAATTGACTTTTTTTAGTCACATATATTGGTTGATCTAGGACACTATTGGCTGGAATAACCCCGTTGGCTAAGAGAAAACGGTCAACCATAAAGTTAAAACGAGATGAACTTTCCGTGCAGATAGCATTAATATTTTCTTTAATTATATTGACGTCGCTGAGCATGGCTTTGGCATTTGCCATCATACTTTCTATCGAACCCTCTTCGAAAAATCGTATGGCGCCTAATAGCTCAGGATAATCGCCTTGATCAGCCGTACCTTCTGATAAAATGGGAATTCCTAATGAAATACATTCACATATTCGAGGTGTTTCTAGCAATGCGCCCTCATAGTAGTGAATATTTATGACAGCATGGGCCTCGATTAAAGTGTTGTAGAGATCCATTCCAAATAAATTGCTACATACTTTTACCCGATATTTCTCTTGAAGCTTTAATATAAATCGACGCCGTCTTTCACTGCTATTAATATCGCCGTAAAATACAAAATCATACTTTTTTGACCTTTTCGTTATTCGAAAATTATTGTTATTAACGGCGCCAATAGGCAAATAATTGACCTTAGGATATTTTATACCATTGTTAGATAAAAACTCAATATTCGATAAAGAATAATCAATTACTCCAATGGATTTATTTAGTATATCAAAGTATTTTTTTGTGAACCATCTTGAGTTTACTGATTGTTCAAGTTGAAATACAAATCTTTTATTTGCAGGTGGAAGTTTTCTAAACATTTGCGCGCAAAGGACAATATAAAAATCGTGTTTAAAACGCTTCACTGGACCAACTAAAATTTCATTCTGGATGCCATGAAACGCTAATCTATCAGATATATTACGTGCTATAAATACCGTGTGTGGAGTGCAAAGAATTCCCCATGCAACATTGCTTCCGGTCGCGAAACGTTGCCCCAATTTCACATGAGAATATTCACGACCATGCCATTTTAGACGATTTATGAGCCCCGT
This sequence comes from Ochrobactrum sp. Marseille-Q0166, assembly GCF_014397025.1. NCBI lineage: Bacteria > Pseudomonadati > Pseudomonadota > Alphaproteobacteria > Hyphomicrobiales > Brucellaceae > Ochrobactrum > Ochrobactrum sp. Marseille-Q0166. The sequence continues at coordinate 962,505 of NZ_JACJUO010000002.1, forward strand.
GAAATCTCCTCGCACTAAATAGCGAAATGCATTCCTCAGTTGATTAAAACGGTCACCCAATTTTGGCATTATCTTAGGATACCCTATTTAAGTATAATGGAAACCTTAAAACTAGCAATTTTACAACGCTAGCTTGGTATACACTTAACCGCCTCAAAACGGTAGAGCTTATTAATTATTGAAAAATAGGATTTTTTCTCATCATTGATAGTATCAGGATTGGTGGTTTTTGATTTAGAACGCGTCCACTTTACTCGGGGTCATCTCCGCAGGATTTGAAGTAGTTGGCACATTCTTGTGGTTCAAACAGCGTGACGATCTGGCCGACAGTATTCCATAAGCCCTCGACGGTTCGCTCGGCTTTGGCGCGCAAGACGGCCTTGAGCTTGGCGAAGGCCTTCTCGATGGGGTTGAAGTCTGGACTGTATGGAGGAAGGTAGAGCAAGCTGCAGCCCGCACCTTCGATTGCGAGACGCACGCCCTTCGCCTTATGTGACGGCAGGTTGTCCATGATGACGATGTCGCCGGTCACCAAGGTTGGAATGAGAACCTGTTCGACATAGGCCTGGAATGCGACGCCGTTCATCGCACCGTCGAGGACCATGGGCGCGGTCATGCCAGATAGTCTGAGTGCACCGGTAAATGTCGTTGTCTTCCAATGGCCGTGTGGGACCGGTGAATGGCATCGATCTCCGCAAGGGGCTCGTCCGCGAAGCCGGGACATCTTCGTGCTCAGGCCGGTTTCATCAATGAATACGAGGTGCGCTGGATCGAGATCGAGCTGGCCGTCGAACCAGTCCTGGCGACGCTTCAGCAGGTCAGGACGGTCCTGCTCCAGTGCATGTGCGGTCTTTTTTTGAAAGTCCAGCCGCGCTTTCGCAGCCAGACGTCAAGCGCACTGCGGCCGATCAATACGGCTCTCTCCTCATGCAATCGCCGGACCATTTCGTTGAGCGTGATATCCTTCGCCTCTTCGATCATGCCGAAGATGAAGTCCTCGTGAGGATCCAGGCGTGAGCCGCCGCGTCGGCCCTGCTTCGCCGGGGTCAACAGACCTGCTCGCGCACTCGCAATCCAGGCGATGGCTGTTGAAATCCCAATCCCAAATCGGGCTGCCGCTGAACGTGCCGACATGCCATCCCGTGACGCAGCCAGAACGCGGCTACGCAGATCATCACTGAAAGCCGGGTCATATTGCCTCCAACCAAATCACCAGTCGGAGCGATGGAATCAGAATTCGGCGACCAAGGGAATCCTCAACGCGATTCCGCGTTCAATGGACGCGCTCTAGTTAGAGTGATTAACATGAATAGAAAATCATATATGGATGCTATCATGTGTAATTGTGCTACGTAAGAAAGCATGGAAAGCATCTCTGGTCGAGCTATATTATTGAATATATCGCTCATAGAAGCATCCGATGATCTCCAAATTCCTTATCCAATACTTACAATCATATATGTACTATCAGATTCTCAAATAAATGGTGCTCTGATTTCACTACAGCGACAAACGTGAACAAACAAGGGCACATCTGTCTTACCATCTGTAGTTAGGGCTATCGGTGCGTCTCAAGCGCGGCAGCCCGACCATTAATTCAAAACGCTCCTATCGTCTTGACGACGAAATGGGACTTTAGCTGCTTAATAAGTCTGTCTAAAGGCATGTAAAGACCTTGTTAGGAGCTCATCTAAATTGGCGGCGACCTTTTGTATCTCGGTCTTGGTACAGTAGGTCATTCATGAGTATTTGGCGACTGTACGAAAGCCCAAACATTCAACATGTTTTATGCTTACTCATGTTTTTAAACCGTAGCTGCGTCCGCTTCTATAGCTCTGTCGAAGATGCTTTATTGCCCTATTAAGATAACCCATCACCTCGACTATAACCTGTTACGGTCGAAGAAATTGGCGTCGTTTTATCCTACGGTCCTGTTTATGTCGACTACCAAAACAAGAGAGCCTCTATCGACTGATAAACTGATTGATAATAGCTAAATTTAGTGTTCCAATTGAATATTCTGAGCCAAATGTTTGAAGGCTCATTGGTGTATGAGCTTTGACGTGCATTAGATGGAGGATTGGCGCAGAGACCATAATGAAGTCAGGTGATACATTGCAATCTATCATAAAATACCTATTGCGCTTCTGATGAGGTCATTGGCTTATCAGTCATTTAGTATGGGCTCTAAAAAATAGCGTTTCTTATGTATAAAGGAGAGTCAGTTATTTATAATATCAATCCTATGAAGGATAAATAGGGTAAAATGTAAAAATAGCAATAATTATATATTCAGTATAAAGATAAATTAGATGGAAATGTGCTAGTTTTCAGAAATATCCCGACAAATTAGATAGGGTTCATTGTAGTGCGAAAAATAGCTATCATAAACCATGACTTTTCTGGTTTTACCGGTTCCGAGATTGTTACGATGGAGGTTGCAAATTACTTTGCTTCCAGAGGAGATGAAGTAGTAATCCGCGCCGAGCGTTTCTCTGATTTATTCGAAAAATATTTGCACGACCGAGTTAGTATATCTCCACGCCGTATCGAAATTTCAAAATTTGATATTGTCTGGTCCCAGCATGGACATTTCGCGCTTAATACGGAGAATCTTCAAGAGATAAAAGACTGGAAAGGAATTTTTATTGGCAGTCATTTGTCATCCTCAACTCCAGCGGAGGTTTATCACTATCCTTTTTCCGCAAAATATGCGGGTGGAGTAGTTTTTAATGCTGAAGGCGTTGAAAAGGAGCTAACGGCGAAGGTTCCGGTGAATGGCATTACCTGTAACTTTAGAAATGCAGCGCCTAAGAAATTTCATAAGCTAAACGTCGCCAAGTCTAAATCTTTGAAAAAAGTTCTTGTTGTATCCAATCACCTCCCGGAAGAGGTTGAGGAAGCTCTCTTGATTTTAAAAAAAATGGGTATTGGGATTGAACACCTTGGAAAGGGAGGGGTGAGCAAACTTGTCGATCCTGAAGATATATATGCCGTAGATGCCGTTATTTCTATAGGAAAATCCGTACAATATAGTTTAGTAGGGGGGTGCCCTGTTTACTGTTACGATCATTTTGGCGGCCCCGGGTGGCTTTCGGAAACTAATTTTGAAGCTGCAGAAAAAAGGAATTTTTCAGGTCGATGCTCTCGAGTAAAGAAAAGTTCTGAAGATATCGCAAAGGAATTATTGAGTGGGTATTCAGTTGCAAAAGAATTCACTAGTAGTAGACTGCTATTCTTTCATGAGAGGTATAATTTAGAGTCTATTCTAGACAAATTTCTAGATCAGATAAAAATTCGTGGAATCGGAAATATATTTAACTCACAAGATTGCATAGATCATATAGATCTAATGCGGGGTGCACTTCTTCATGTAAGTTGGATATGGAAAGATGTATATGGAAAAGAACAGTTTCATCTCGCCCAATTTAGGGAACGAGAGCTAGAAGCAATGAGGGTGCGAGAGCTAACCAAGTTGAGTAGAGAATTAGAAGATTCCCGTCTAGATGCGATTCGGGTGCTTTCTAAATCGTGGTTGGCTGGCTTTTTACTACAGCCATGGTATGCTAAAAAGTGGATATATTTAAGAAAAAAGCAAAAGAATTACAAAAGTGAGTTGAATTAGTTAAAGTAATAAATAAAGATAATTTATAGTAAATCACAGTTTTTCCGTTATGTAATTAATTTAAATAGAGCGTATTCGTATTAATCTGAATCATAACTGCAAGCTGCAAAGTAGTTATCGCACGCGGTTGCTTCGAACAATGTTATGACTAGGCCGACGGTATTCTGCAGGATGATCCCCCGCCAAATAGCGGTCTTCAACGGTAGAATATATGATCGATGGGATTTGATGAAGGCGAGCAGATTCAGCGGGCCGCAAGTCCTTGCCATCCTTCGCCAGGCGGAAGGCGACTTTTGTGTACCAGAGTTATGTTGGGAACATGGAATAAGCACTACGTCATACTACAAATGGTGATCCAAATACGGAGGCTTGGATGCCTCGATGATCAGTCAGATGAAGGCTCCGGAAGGCGAGAACCGTCGCTTGAAGAAGATGTATGCGGAGATGAGCATGCAGGCGGAACTGCTTAAAGAGGCTCTTGGAAAAAATTGACGCGGCCATCTCAACGCCGAGAGATGACCGGGAAAGCAGTGGCGTTGCGAGGGGTGAGCGTTGCGCTTGCCTGCCGCACTTTCGAGGTCAGCGAGACATGTTATCGTTACAGCGCCAAGCTGAACGACGAGAACGAGCAGGTTGCCGATCTCCTGATTGGACTGACGCGGGCAAAGAAGACTTGGGGCTTCGGCCTGTGTTTCCTTTATCTACGCAATGTCCGGGGGACATCACTGGAATTATAAAAGCGTTTACCGCATCTATCGTGAATTTGAATTGAACCTTAGGATCAAGCCACGCAAGCGTTGGAAGTGGGACAAGCCCGATGCTCTGACAGTGCCAGATGCACCGAATATGGTCTGGTCCATGGATTTTATGGCCGACCGGCTGCAGGACGGAAGGCAAGTCCGACTGCTGAACGTCCTGGATGACTTCAACCGCGAAGGTTTGGGCATTGAGGTAGACTTCTCGCTGCCTGCTGAACGCGTCATCCGCAGCCTCAACCAGATCATCGAATGGCGCGGCAAACCATTCGCAATTCGTGTTGATAATGGGCCGGAATACGTCAGTGGCAAACTGATGGAATGGGCTGCCAACCAAGGCGGCGCCTTGAGCCATATCCAATCCGGCAAGCCACAACAAAATGCGTATGTCGAGCGCTACAATCGCACCGTTCGGAATGAATGGCTCGACCAATACATCATCAAAAGCATTGAGGAGCCGCAGGAATTTGCCAAGCAGTGGCTATGGACCTACAACAACGAACGTCCCAAGATGGGCATCGGCGGCGTAACGCCCGCACAGAAACTGAAAATGGCCGCGTGAATTATACTGACGAGCCTCGTTAAAAACGCGGGGATTACCTTTCGGCGACGCAAATGATCCAAATATCATTTCTGCATTACTGCAATTTATAGATCTGGATAGAAACCCATTGGCTCATCTAGAGGTCTCTATACCCTCTGAGGAAGCTATTTTTATAATAAGTGTGTCCTAAAGTATTATAACTTTCATACTGAAGGAAATACCAGACTTCCAAAAGCCGTTTATGCCAATTCCGAATTATGAGACGTAACTGTAAGCTGTCGGTTTATCCACAGGCAGAATCTGTACGCGTCTTTTTGGTTGTGTAGGACATTTAGAGGCGACAATTTGCCGTTAACTTCTAATACGACACGTTTAATGCAGCAGGATTTTTATCGTGACTTGCTCTTACAACTCGGTGGGAGCAGGATATTTGCATATGTATAGTACGCGCGCGTGGAGAATTAAAATGTTCACCATTAAGAAGTTTTTGTCAGCGGCCTCGATAGGTCTGCTTTCTATTACGCTCATGGGCTGCGTCGGAGACCCGTATAGTGGTGGCGGCTATGACGGTTATTACGGCGGCTCAACCGTAGTTTACAGCTCTGGTCCTCGATATGATCCACGCCAGTATCGAAGGGATCGTTATTACCGCGACAACTATTACAGGGATAATTACCATCGCAGAGGTGAGCATAATCAGGGGCCATCGCGTCGCCCAGATTATCAGAGACCTCGCCCAGACAATCGACTTGGTACGCGCCCTGACGGCCCCGAGTAGTCCACCAGTCGTTCGCCCGACCAATAATAGCCGTAGGGCTAACTTGATTGAATCCGAACGCTTTATACCTCTCAAGAGGGGGCCTCGGTAACAGGAGTGCCAATTCTAAATGATTAAATCCGCTGCAAGCTGATTGTGGCGGGTATTTTTGCAGATATTTGTAAAGGCAAAAAGGGCTTTCGTGAGTCTTTGCCTTTGGTGGGGTATTAGATGTCGTTCTTTCCTTTTGAAAAGTAAACTTCACGCGTTAAGGTGTGAAATATTTAGCTAGCCCAGCGATATTCAAGACGGTAATTCCCCCCGCAACCGTAATGTTCTTAGCAAGGTGATGATCTTTCGGTCTAAACGTACAAGGTCAACTTCGATCTTACCAAGCTTTTCATCCGCTCTTTTAACACTTGCGTCTACGGCTGATACGCGAGCTTCTATAGTGTCGAATGTGTCGCCTCCATCCCCTTCTTTCAAGGAGACACGTTTGTTTGGGTGATCATAAAGGCTTGTTATCTTGCTCATTTTGGATTTACCTCAACCCAATCGGCTATCTGATCATAAGCAGGTTCGGTTAGCCGTGTGACATGGTACACATAGAACCTGCAGATTGCTTTCTGCATGGCGACCGCCGTCAGCAAGCGTATTCTATGGTCGAAGTGCTTTTTCTCACCGGCCATAATCTTGCGTGCGCAATCTTCGCAGTGACCTTTGTACTCGTCCCAAAGGCGAAGCATGACTTTCTCAGGGATAGCGGCGTCATCGGTCTTGCCGACCCACTCAGGAATCTTACGCATGGTTCACCTCCGAGAAGTCGGCTTGAGCAAACACGCGTTCTAGTTCAGCCAAGCATTCACGATTGATACGTACTGGCTCTGTTTCGCGTATTAGGTCGATATGCTTTTTGATATATTCAGGCTTGGGTAAAATGGTTCGAAAATGGCTGCTAACTTTCACTCTACGAAAATCGGAAAGAGATTGGAGCGACATGGTTTTCATGCTGCATTCCTTCCAAGTTCTTCCTGAAGAAGGCCTTCGGGATCGGTTAAGACAACACCTTGTTTGGAAAAATGACGCTCCACAGCATCAAGATAACGGGTCTGCTGTTTGACGGTCATCAGTCGGGTGACGCCAAAATCAAACGGCACCATCATCAGCTTGATTTTGTGCTCATAAGGAAGTGGCCTGACAAGCGCGTCGTATTCCCGGCAGAATGCCTTTTCTTCATTTCGTAGGATTGAAATGTCGAAATGCAGCTTGCAATATCCGCGAGCGTATTCCGTGCTCCAGCCGTCAACCTGATCGGCAATGTCGAGCATCCACTTTCGATTAAGCCGGTTTTGTTTGCTGCTTCTTTTCCCTGACACGGTTACATTCACCGTTAATGGAAGTTTTTGCCCTTGAATAAACTTAATGGCTTGGCGAAGCTCGAACTCAGTTTCTATGAAACGGGTTGCCATTAATCTACTCCCTTGCTGGAGTTGATTTGGCCAAGACGACGCGCTTTTATTTTGTGGGCAATCTCAAGATTAATGTCGTCACCGTCGAAGGTTCCTTCGGGGTCTAGTTCCATCCAAACTTCTTCGACTGTTTCAATGTCGTTCGCGGTAGAGAGCTGTGTTTCCAAATCTGTGAAGTAAGCAGCGGTGTCGATTAGCTCAGCCGTTTCAGCTTCAACTGCAGCTTCTTGTTCGTGAGCGATCTGCTTGATTTGCTGATTTTCAACAGGCGGCGGCGCCACAACAGTTGCGTGGGTGATAACTTCGGGGCTGCGTTCTGCTTCATCAGGATCAATGATGCCAGCAAAGCCAAAGGCATAACATGCGCACTGAGATGCTGCCTTGTGGCGCAACATGCGCTTTGGCCATTTCTGCCAAGGCTCAGTCGTGCGTTTGCACTCGTCCATGTATTCCGTGACAACGGTAGGGCGTTTCCTATCCTTGCGATAGATCGAGCATTTCACTGATTCGAGGTTCTTCTTCTCGTCAAATTCGTCAATGAAATCTATGCCGTTACACTGCGGGTGTGAGTTGATAAGATTGAACCATCCATCAACGCCAACAATAGGCTGAATACCACCACCCTTTTTAGGGAAAGCATAAATTTCACGAGTAATCGGGTTAAGGCCGTACTCTTTCGCGACCATGAGGAAAGCCGCAAATTCTTCATTGCTGGCGGTGTTTGGCAAGCATATTGCGCGAACCGTATCAGCAAAAGCTTTTGGCTCCATATTGTAAGCTGACGCCATGGTACCGATAAGAGTTGGGCGCGGCTGTTCGATTTTTGCTACCTTATTCATGCTGCTTTCTCCGGCCATTTCTCGGTTCGATGCCAAGTTTCGTAATCAGCGTAGGGGATTGGATATTTAGCGACTTCAGCTCGAAGCTCACCGGCTTCGGTTCTCCAGATAGCAGTCGCAACCCAAGGGCGCTTGATTGGCGCAAGGTTCTTGTTCAGCCCGCGACGGTCACGAAGCTTGAAGTACCCACATTGCGGTCCGCTTTCATGGCTCGCATAGCTCAGCTGGATAGAGCGTTGGACTTAGGTTCACAGGTCGTAGGTTCAAATCCTGCTGCGAGCCTGCCACTCGGACAGAATGCGAGGCGACCGAAAGGCGTCAATTCAAGCCGGATATAACGGCGGGCTAGGTAGTGTTTCCGGCAATCCTAGGTATATGTAATCCAGTACATACCCGCCTTGCATACTAATCAGAACGGCGGCGCTGAACCTATCGTGACACGCCCTTCTATGTTTGATAAATGTTTCCCTGTTAAATTCTGGGAGACTTGAGATGGCATGCGGACGATGTGGAAACGAAAGCTGTAATGAGGGTATGAAATGTGCAAGCTGCGGCGCTGAATATCGTCGTAAGCGGTTTCTTCTGTTCTCAACCGTTCTGTTGAGTTTGATTATTTCCGCTGGCTTCTTAGCGAACTGGTCAGGGTACGTTTCATTCTTGTTTTGGCTAGCCTTACAGTTACCTCTGACTGCATTGATGTATCGCGCGTCTCGCAAATCTTGGCGCGTAAGACCAGTTATCTAAGGTTTAAATTCTTCGTGTATCAGCCCCGCCTAGTGCGGGGGGGGGGCTTTGGCGAACAGTTTTTAATTTATGCTTTCAGCGTGTCGAATTATCCGAGCAATCTCATAAGGGCCTTCAATTCCACTATCTTATATCTTGTACACCTGTTTCGCGATCTTCAGGGCTTCTGCTGCTGTAGGCGAAGAAACATTAAGCAACACAGGTTTCGACATACGCACGCTGCTCTGGCTTATATGTTCCAACAAACTGGTCTGTACGAAATGGCATTCAATATGTCCTCAAATCAATTGAATTAACGCTCTTACATTACCCATCAGGAATAAACAGTGGCTCTCGCAGGAAATCAAACATGGCTCGCGGAGGTAAGCGCGATGATGCTAGCCGTCTTGTCGAGGGTAACGTTACCGACAGGGTACATCTAATCATTGCTTGGAACGGCGCAGGTTAAATCCCCTTCGGGACAATTGAGATAGTTTATGAGCTGCTTATTACGCTCTGTCGTTAGTTGGGCTCTGCATGATGCAAGCATCATAGGGTGTATGCTTCCACCAGCTGTTGACGAGGATGAGAAATTACATTCAGCATCTCGAAATTTAATCCATGCCCGTTGGGAGGATATTAATAGCTGCTTTGCATCTGGATCGTCAGAGAGCCGTCTTTCGATTTCCTTGTAACTGACGTTAAGCAACTTGTCCGCCTCATGTAATTTATCATTAGCGCATTGGTTCATCGTTGCTTGATCGTCGGCCTTGTCGCATTCGACTGCTGCAAATGCTGGTGATGACAATAGTGCTGCCGTCATAACAGTTAAAGTAAATAGCTTCATTCCCGCCTCCCATAACTTGTGTTGAGATTAAACCGTGGCTTTCACAGTAAAGCAAGAGGGGTAGATGTCGCTGCACGAGGCACTTTAGGTGCAACCGGGAACTTTCATAAAATTACGTACGTCACTGCTTCCGGCACGTTTAATTATGATGCTGAAACAAAGCTCACTGAAATCATTCTTATTGGCGGCGGCGGTGGTGGAACGGTCTATAAATTGATTAGCAATCCCACTTCTGCCTCTATCACGATTGGCGCAGGTGGAGCGCTTTCCAGTTCTTCAGGAGGTTTACCTGTAGCTGGAAACAACGGAGGAAATTCCACCTATACCGCTTCTGGCATTTCGTTGACTGCGGGTGGTGGTGCGGGAGCGCCACAAACCTTTGCGTCTGCAAATGCTGTTGCTGGTAACGGGGGTGCCGGAGGAACGGCAACGGGAGGCGATAGAAATATTCCGGGTGAAAATGGGAAAGGATCACTGTCATTAGGCTTGTCCGCTGTGGGTGGCGGGGTAGCGGTTGGTCTGGCTGGTGACGGAGGAAGTTCTGCTTATGGTGTCGGCGGATTAGCGCCAAGGATTTCATCAAATGCCGCAGCCCAAGGGATCGGGAATTATGGCTTGGGGTTCGGCTCTGGCAGTTCGGGATCGATGCGAATGCTGATCGTTGGTAACTGGTTCAGTAACGCAGGTGTTCCCGGAATATGCATCATAAGGGAGTATAAATAATGCTTGCAGCACTTATTCACGATGAGTTTGTTAGCAATATCATTGTCGTAGATGAAACCACTGATCTTACTGAGTTTGCAGGATACATTCGGTGCGCGGACGATGTTGCAATCGGCTGGTCATATGCGAATGGTGAGTTTGTCGCTCCACCGTCAAACACTGATCCACTTGTGCCGGTCGTTATCATCATTCCGGCTTTGACACTATGGCGACGGATGAACAATGACGAGGCCGAACAGGTGAATGACGAAATGCAAAAACGACCGTTTCGCATGAGAAAGATTTTTGAAACAGCCCCTAACTTTCGATCAGATGATGAGCTTTGGCCGCTGCTTGAACAGATAGCAAACGAGCTTTTCGGCGCAGATTGAGCGGCTGAGTTGCTGGCATCATAAGCCATCCATAATTGATCTAGAGCGCGTCCATTGAACGCGGAATCGTGTTGAGGATTCCCTTGGTCGCCGAATTCTGATTCCATCGCTCCGACTGGTGATTTGGTTGGAGGCAATATGACCCGGCTTTCAGTGATGATCTGCGTAGCCGCGTTCTGGCTGCGTCACGGGATGGCATGTCGGCACGTTCAGCGGCAGCCCGATTTGGGATTGGGATTTCAACAGCCATCGCCTGGATTGCGAGTGCGCGAGCAGGTCTGTTGACCCCGGCGAAGCAGGGCCGACGCGGCGGCTCACGCCTGGATCCTCACGAGGACTTCATCTTCGGCATGATCGAAGAGGCGAAGGATATCACGCTCAACGAAATGGTCCGGCGATTGCATGAGGAGAGAGCCGTATTGATCGGCCGCAGTGCGCTTGACGTCTGGCTGCGAAAGCGCGGCTGGACTTTCAAAAAAAGACCGCACATGCACTGGAGCAGGACCGTCCTGACCTGCTGAAGCGTCGCCAGGACTGGTTCGACGGCCAGCTCGATCTCGATCCAGCGCACCTCGTATTCATTGATGAAACCGGCCTGAGCACGAAGATGTCCCGGCTTCGCGGACGAGCCCCTTGCGGAGATCGATGCCATTCACCGGTCCCACACGGCCATTGGAAGACAACGACATTTACCGGTGCACTCAGACTATCTGGCATGACCGCGCCCATGGTCCTCGACGGTGCGATGAACGGCGTCGCATTCCAGGCCTATGTCGAACAGGTTCTCATTCCAACCTTGGTGACCGGCGACATCGTCATCATGGACAACCTGCCGTCACATAAGGCGAAGGGCGTGCGTCTCGCAATCGAAGGTGCGGGCTGCAGCTTGCTCTACCTTCCTCCATGCAGTCCAGACTTCAACCCCATCGAGAAGGCCTTCGCCAAGCTCAAGGCCGTCTTGCGCGCCAAAGCCGAGCGAACCGTCGAGGGCTTATGGAATACTGTCGGCCAGATCGTCACGCTGTTTGAACCACAAGAATGTGCCAACTACTTCAAATCCTGCGGAGATGACCGCGAGTAAAGTGGACGCGTTCTAGTCGACCGTGCCGCCTTATGAGGCGCTCTCTAGCTTCGCGTCATCATAAGAACATGGTGATAAACCCTGCCAGCGCAAACAAGAACGCAAACACAGTTAAACTCACATTGAAATAGATGACCATAATAGCACCAGGGGACAAAGCACGATTGCTATGGCGATAAATGCTGTTCCGATTACGGCGGATTGATGGTCATATTAGCTGCCTCATATGTAGTAGCAAAAAAGCAACTAGCGCTTATCCCCGTCACGTTGGCGCAGGGTAATGTGGTGGGGTGACAGTATTAATAATCTGAGGCCCTGCATTACGGGGCCTTTTCATTTGCCGAAAGGAAACACCGTGAATATGAACCTTGGCGATACCCGCCTCTTGATTGAGGTTGGTCGAGAACGCGGACTATTGCGCAATCAAATGGCGTATGTGCTTGCCACCGCTTACCATGAAACGGCTAAGACAATGAAGCCGATCAACGAAATGGGTGGTGATAAGTATCTTAGATCAAAGAAATACTGGCCGTATATCGGTCGCGGCTATGTGCAAATCACCTGGAAGGTGAACTACGAAAAGGCTGGCAAGGTTCTTGGTGTCGACTTTGTGTCGAAGCCTGAACTTCTGCTCAAGCCAGAATATGCCGCGCCCATCATCATCGCTGGCATGGCCGAAGGCTGGTTTGCTGGTGACAATAAAGGGCGCCACAGACTTGATCGTTACATCACCCTGCAGAAGTCCGACTTCAAAGGCGCTCGACGGATCGTCAATGGAACTGACAAGGCCGATCTGATTGCAGGCTATGCACGTGAGTATGACAAGGCATTGCTGAATGAAGGTTATGGCGTTGATACGATCATCGAAGCCAAGCCGAACGATGTGTTGCCGGAACCGGTTGTTGAAAAGCCAATCTCAAAATCTTCGCGGTTCTGGTCATGGATTGGCAGCGGTGGGGCAGGGGCTGCAATCCCGTTTGTCGATTGGCGTGTCCAGATGGTGCTCGTCGTGTTCGTTCTCGCACTCACAGCATATGCAATCTTCACGATGCCACAGGCCAAGGCCAAGCTTGAAAAGCTGGTGGATGCGATATGAGCGCAATCTGGGCCGTAATCCCCAATTGGTTGAAGATCGCCGCCGCCGCTGTTCTGGCGGCTTTTTTGTGTCTGGCGGTTGGATACGTGGCCGGAACCATCAAAGAGCGTCACCGGTCAGCATTGGCCACTGCAGAAGCAACCGCAAAGGCAATCCAAAAGAGGGCGGATATAGATGAGGAAGTTATTAGTATGGATGCTCACAGGCTTTGCCTTGAGCTTGGCGGGTTGCGCGAGCAATGCGACGAACTGCGCAGGCTGGAAGCCAGTAAGCCTTAAGCCTGACACTGCCGTCTATCTGGCCGCCAATGATTTGAAAGCCGGGCAGGGTATTGCAGGGCATAATGCGTTCGGGAAGTCGCGGGGTTGCTGGTAAATGTCAGATCCAGGGCAGGAGCGGGCATTAGGCCGTGTCGAGGGTAAGCTTGATCATATCATCAGGGATCAGGAGCAAGCCAGATCAGACCGGAAGCAGCAATATGAGCGCCAAGAGAAAACCGAACGTCTGCTTGAGGAAATGAGCAGGCAGATGAAAGGCATGAGCCTTCGTCTTGAGAAGGTCGAGGAACCAGTTGCCGACTTCAATCGCTGGAGGGAGCGTGGTGTTGGAGCGATTATGCTTGTGTCATTCGCAGCCGCATCACTCGGCGGGTTATTTGCCACATTCGGGAAGAAGATTTGGGTGTTGATGACGGGGTAAAACGGGGCAGAAGAAGGGGAATTGAGAGGGTGCAAGGTGAACACATTGCCACACCCGACTTAGGTGTGGCGGAACACGTTGAGAACCAATTGCCACACCTTGAAAAATATCAAAGTGTTTTCAATTGCTTATTGTTATTTTTGGAAAAGATTGGAGGCCTCACCCGGAATCGAACCGGGGTGCAAGGATTTGCAGTCCTCTGCGTAACCACTCCGCCATGAGGCCTTCTAAAGAGCTGTGCCAAATCAGCCGCTAAGCTCTTGATGAGTTCCAATATTGATCGAAACTCGCTTCGTCAAGCCGTTCCGGACGATTGTACGATTTTTGTCCAAAGGTTTCCGTGATGTGTTCATGCTAAATTCATTCGTCTATTTCACGGTCTGAAGGCGTCTGTGGTTGCGCGAGATTGCCCTTTGAAAAAGTGTAGCCTGTTTCTACCGCATTACGTCCGAACTTGTTTCGCAGCCGATCGATCGCATTTTCTGCGACTGCCCGTTTTGTTGCCTGAGTATCAACGAGGTCAGGCGGATCGGCGCGGTCGTCTGTTGACAGTTCGCCGACACCGATACCCAGCAGCCTGAATCTTGTTCCATCCAATTCCTTTTCCAGGAGCTGAAGGCCGGTACGAAAAATGCGATCTGCCAACTGTGTTGGGTCTGCAAGCTGGCGATTGCGTGTGCGCAACTTGAAATCATGTGTTTTGAGTTTGAGCATCACTGTGCGGCCGGCGATGTCTCCGGCCTTCAGCCGCTGCGAGACTTTTTCTGACAAGGCACGTAACACGGGAACGAGATCGGTTGCTTGCGAGAGATCTTTGTTAAAGGTCGTTTCTGCCGAAACACTTTTCATGTCATGTTCCGGCTCGACTTTACGGCTGTCTTGCCCGCGAGAAAGTCTGAAAAGACGCTGCCCCATGGTACCATAGGCCTTCATCAACGAACCTTCATCCATTGTCTGCAATTGTCCGATTGTACGAATACCATCGCTTTGGAGCTTTGCATTAAAAGCTTTTCCTACGCCCCAGATCATACTGACCGGTTTATCACGCAGGAAATCCTGAGCTTCAGCTTCGCCGATAACTGAAAACCCCCGAGGCTTTTGAAGATCAGAAGCAACCTTCGCTAAATACTTGCAATAGGAAAGCCCGACCGAGATTGAGATGCCGATTTCTTCTTCGACGCGTTTTGCAAAACGAGCGAGAACAAGTGCCGCTGGTGCGCGATGCAACCGTTCTGTGCCGTCGAGATCAAGGAATGCCTCATCAATCGAAATGGGTTCGACGAGTGGCGTCAGGTCATACATCAATTGACGGACTTCCCGTCCGACACGCGCGTATTTTTCCATATTAGGCTTTATAACCACCGCCTCGGGGCAAGCTTCCAACGCTTTGAACATAGGCATGGCTGAACGAACACCATGAATGCGGGCGATGTAGCAGGCGGTGGAAACGACGCCGCGCGTACCGCCGCCAATAATAACCGGTTTATCGCGAATATCCGGGTTGTCCCGCTTTTCAACAGAAGCGTAAAAAGCATCGCAATCCACATGTGCCAGGGAGAGCTTGTACAACTCGGGATGGCGCAAAAGCCTTGGGCTGCCACAGCTGCCGCAACGTTTCGCTGTCGCAGTCTTTTGCGGTGACAGGCAATCGCGACAGAACCCTTGCTCTGAACTGTTTGCGGCGTGTTGTTCGGTCATGGTTGCGTGCTGTCCGATGAACATAAAAGGAACATCGCTTTATAACACTAAAGTCTACCGAAGCCATCGTTACTCGATCACACTGTCAGTTGTGCACTTGACATTGGTGAAGATATCACCAAGTTTAGCAATATGAACAACCGTTTCGCTTCCATACTCCATCGGGTTCACCCGATCACGGGATAGCACCCCTCGAGTCCTGCTTAGCGCAGAGGATTCCGGGGGACGGTTCGCCGCTTGCCAGCAAGCGGATTTGCTAAAAGCGCTTTCTTAAAAAAACAATCAGTTATTCCGAACGAGAATCGTTACGGAGAACAATCATCACTAGACAGCAGTGAGCTAACGTCATGAGCGTAAAAAACCGCAAGAAGCCCAAAATCGTCGTGAGCAATATTGACAATGAACGCCTGACAATTCTGGCCGGGAACGTCTCTGAAAAGCTGGAGGAAGTTGCCGAGGAGCTGTTACAGGAACTGGATCGTGCGAAAGTCGTTCCGCAGAAAAAACTGCCGCTCGACGTTGTTTGCATGGGAGCGACTGTCGAATATCGTTCTAATGATGGCCAAGAGCGAAAAGTCACACTTGTTTATCCGGGTGAGGCAGATATTGCACAGGGCAAGATTTCTATTTTGACGCCGATCGGTGCAGCCCTGTTAGGTTTGGCTCCGGGGCAGTCCATGTCATGGGTTGCTCGTGATGGAAAAGCGCATGAGCTGAGTGTTCTGAGTGTTTCTCAGGTTGCGCCCGAAAGTGCATGACTTCAATCATATGACTAAAAAAGCCCCGGAAACGGGGCTTTTTTGTTCTAGTAATCAGATTTAAGACGTTCACTTGGCTCTGACTTTGCTATTTTTGGGCCCACACTTTTCGACAAAATCACTGAAGACGTAAACATGATATTTGAACACAAGTAGCTCGCCTTTGCCGCGTTTTACAAAGTCCTTCTGATTCAACATGCGATCAACACGCTTGATTTCTCTCCATTTTTGTCGGCAGGTCGATGCTGGTGTCACGCGTTGCGTAAAAAATGTACCATCGCTTAAGGGTATCTTCGGTGTGTTATATTGCGCATCTTTTTCAGCATCTGTGGTGACGCATCCACCTATAACGGTGAGGACTATACCGAGGAAAAAGATACGAATACCAAATTGTAATTTAGAAATTGGTCAGCTCCATCTCAAGAGATTCCATTCGCTTGGATTAAACATGCATTTCATACTCAAGTTTAAATCGCAAGCTCAGGAGTGGCGATAGACTTGGGAAATGGAACTGTTTTAAAGCTGGACCGTTAATCCGATGGGAGTGACGGTTGTGTCAACCGAACACGACGGTATGGAAAACACAGGGATTTTTTCGGTTTCTTCCTGTGGCCAACGGAATGGCAGACGAGTTCTTGTCCCGTCCGGCTGTTGCTCCACTATCTTCAGATCAGTCTAAAATTGATTGGTGATGCCACCCGGTAAAAGAACTGCAGCTTTTTCGATTGTGGCCGGGTCTCGTCCGGTTTCCTGGCAAAACCGCAACAGGGTCGGTTCATGGCCTAAATAGAATTGCAGCACCCCTGCCAGAAAACCGGGCTCTTGTGCGGCGGAGCGGATTGAAGAGGCTTCAATGCCCGTTAGAGCGAGAAACCGTGACATAAGATCATTGTCGTGCGCCAACCATACAAGTGCTTCTACGGCAAGTGTTTCGGCCTCTGCCTCGTTCATGACGGTCTTCATGCATTCGCTCCACTTTCAGCTCAATACGTTTATCAAAGATATGAATATACGATTCAGGATTTGGGAGAATATTTGCTATTCGTCAATCAAATACGCTTAAACTATATGAAATCCAGATGGGCGTAGCGGGCAAAACAAACCTGTCGTGTGGCGGACAAGAATAAGGCCAGGAAACATTCGATGACCAAAAGTGTGATGATCGTCGAGGACAACGAACTGAATATGAAGTTGTTTCGCGATCTAATCGAAGCCAGTGGATATGAAAGCATCAGGACCAGAAGTGGTCTGGAAGCGCTTGATCTTGCCCGTGAACATCGCCCTGACCTCATTCTGATGGATATTCAGTTGCCTGAAGTTTCGGGTCTGGAAGTTACCAAATGGCTCAAGGATGATGAGGAACTCAAGCATATTCCCGTTATCGCTGTAACCGCATTTGCCATGAAGGGTGACGAGGAGCGTATTCGACAGGGCGGCTGCGAGGCTTATATATCGAAGCCGATTTCTGTTCCGCGATTTATCGAGACGATAAAATCTTATCTCGGCGACGCATGATCAATTTCCGTAATCGGAAGTTTGCGTTATAAGATTTTTTGGGGGGCAAGGGATCATGACAGCGCGAATTCTCGTCGTGGACGATGTGGAATCAAACGTAAGGCTGCTTGAAGCTTTGCTTCTGCGTGAATATTACGAGGTAATTTCTGCTTATAACGGCACTGAGGCAATCGAAATCTGTCTGGGTGGACAGATCGATGTTGTTATACTTGACGTTCTGCTGCCCGGTATTGATGGTTTCGAAGTGTGCCGTCGCCTGAAAGAAGATCCCAGAACAACCAATATCCCCATCGTGATACTGACTGCGCTCAATAGTGCCCAAGATAAAATTGCCGGGCTTGAAGCTGGTGCTGACGACTTCATGACAAAGCCGGTGAATGATATTCAACTGCTTTCGCGCGTCAAAAGCCTTGCTCGGCTTAAAATGGTCTCTGACGAACTGTTTCAGCGCACCGGTACTGTTGCTGATACTGAAGTTGAGGCACTGCTCGTTACCAAATTGTCGGGACGCTTTGGAGGAGGAGACGATGCGGCGCGCATTCTTATCGTAGATGAGAATGAAATTGCTGCTGCTCGCCTTCGAACGATTCTGGGAGAAGATTATTTCGTTGATGTGGCCAATGATGCCAATGATGCGCTCATCAAGGCGATTGAAAACGACTATGACAGCATCGTCGTTTCAGCAGATTTTACCTATTATGATCCGTTGCGGCTCTGTTCACAGATAAGAACGATTGAGCGAACACGACTCGTTCCGATCATATTGATCGTCAACGAAGATGAAGGTTCGCTGGTCGTCCGTGCGCTTGAGCTGGGGGTGAATGATTATGTCATGCGCCCATTGGAGAAGCTGGAATTATATGCGCGGTTGCGCACGCAGATTAAGCGCAAGTGTTACAATGATCTTTTGCGGCAGAGTTTGCACCGTACAATAACCATGGCTGTCACAGACAGCCTCACGGGGCTGCATAATCGCCGTTACCTTGATACGCACATGCCAGTGCTTCTTTCGCGCGCTACGGGTCGCGAGAGGCCTTTATCAGTCATCATGATCGACTTCGACCATTTTAAACGGGTCAATGATCAATATGGTCATGACGGTGGCGATGACGTGCTGCGAGAGTTTGCAGCGCGGTTGCGCAAGAAGATTCGTGGAATGGATGTGATGTGCCGCTATGGCGGTGAGGAGTTTGCAATCGTGCTGCCAGATACAGATCTCGCGGCCTCTACCCACGTCGCAGAACGCATTCTTGAGGCGGTGTCAGAGAAGCCGTTTTTACTGGCCGGCGGTAAGCATCAGATCGACATGACAATCAGCATTGGTATTGCGTCCTTGCGGTTGATGGGCGCTGATACGGTCGAGGCACTCTTTGCGCGTACGGATGCGGCTCTTTATGAAGCAAAGACAAAAGGGCGGAACCGGATCGCTTTGTCGGCTGCTTGAAGTTTCCGTACCAAATCAAAAAGCCGTCTCAGTTGAGACGGCTTTTTGATTCCTGTCAGTCCAACTGGCTGCAGAAACGAATTACTTGATCTTCGTTTCCTTGAACTCGACGTGCTTGCGCGCAATCGGGTCGTATTTTGTCTTTGTCATCTTTTCCGTCATCGTGCGGCTGTTCTTCTTCGTTACGTAGAAGAAGCCGGTGTCAGCGGTCGACAAAAGCTTGATCTTGATGGTCGTAGCCTTGGCCATATTGAAATACCTGCTCTTTCATGATTAAACCGCTGCGAGTCTCACCAATTGGCAAGAAGCGGAAATTCGGCGCGAACCTACTGATTGAGGGCGAAAAGTCAACCCCGCTTCTTTCTTTGGATCAATCTTATCGCAGCAAAGAGTGCAAAAGCGGCAAAAAAGATACCCAATGTCAGCGGGAAACCCTTTGGACCCGCGATATCCATACCGACGCCGACGGCTTGCGGACCCGCCAACATCCCAATGGCATAGCAGAAGATGAATGCTGCATTGGCGGATGCGAGCTCGCGGCCAGTTAATTCAGAGCCAAGATGCGCAAGGCCAACGGTATAAAGACCGGCGACGACCCCGCCCCAAAGAAACAAAACAGCTGCCAGCAGATACCAATTATACATGAGGTAGGGCAGGGCGATCATGCCAACGAGGCCTGTAAGGGCACAGAACAAAAGTAACTTACGGCGGTCCGAAATTTTGTCACTGATAATTCCGAGGGGAATCTGCATCAAGACATTGCCAAGACCAATCATCGTTAACAGCAATGCCGCATCCCCTTCGCTAAAGCCCACGCGTGCGCCGAAAACGGGAAAGAGCGCGAAACCACCAGTTTCAACCGCACCGAACACAAATACAGCCATTGTGGCCGTCGGGACAGCGAAGATGAACGGCAGGAAGGGGACGTGCTCACCTTCTTCAAAATCAGGGCTATCGCGCCATGCAACAATAACCGGAACGATAGCGACGAGTATAATTGCAAAACCAACATAGAAAGGGAGACCGCCAGCACTGCCAATTTTTGAAAACAGCCACGGTCCAAGTGCAAAGCCGAGGGAGAGTGATGTTGCATAAATGCCGAGCACAAGGCCGCGTTTTTCTGGCGGCGCGGATGCATTGATCCAGTATTCCGAGAGAACGAAGAGCACGGTCAATGCAAAATGCAGGACGATTCTGAGTGCAAACCATGCCCAAAGTGGCTGAAGGAAATGACAGCCAAGAAATGCAATACTACCGACCAACAGCATGAGTACGATGGCCTTGGCCACGCCGAGCCGAGCGGCGATCGGCGCTGCTAGCGGTGCTGCAACAATTGATGCCAAACCTGCGACAGCGGTGTTCGCTCCGATAAGGCTGGCGGAATAGCCCCGGCTTTCAAGCAATACGCTCAAAAGCGGAATGCCAAGCCCGATCGCTGCGCCCATAGCACTGATCGTGGCGATGGCTGCGGCAAGCGATCGCCAATGCAAATCGCTTTCGTTTGGCCCGCTGCCGGTACGACGCGTTGCGAGATCGGCAGGATGGATTTCTTTGTTCATAAGCTCAGATCACTTCACGCACAAAGCGGCCGTGCCGCTTGCTGTATTGAACCACTGGAAGGGTGGCAGGCAGTTCATCTCGGGTCTCTGTCAGCAGCGTTTGCGCTTCTTTCAGAATAGCCTGAGTAATACGGGCAATATCCAGTTTATCAACCTCATCGATAGCGACCCAATTCAAATCCTGTAGTTCTCCACCGGGAACAATTTTTTGGTTTGCCAGTTCTGGCAGGCTGTCACGGAATGCAATGAAGAAACGCGCATCAAACCGGCGAATATTTCCGGGCGGTGTTATTGCCCGTGCAAAATAGCGTAGTTCACCCAATGCAGGCAGTGCACCACCCTCAAAAAACGATAGCCAGTCTCTGTTTGCAGGAGCATTGTCATGGTTTAATGACATCGTGCCACGCTCGGCTCTGCGAGCAAAACGAAGCCCGGTTTCTTCAAACGTTTCGCGGATAGCACAAAGTCCCAGCGCTCGAGCGCGCCGTTGTGAGGCACGCGATCCCATTCCTGTGACGAGCTTAATCGTGTCTTCAGGGCTTAATTCTGATGCTGCTGTTATCCTGCCATCGTCTGGATCAGCTTTGCCGCCGGGGAAAACGAATTTCCCGGGCATGAAAGCGAGTGAGGGATGACGCCGCCCCATTAGAATACGCGGAACGCTTTCGGTGCGATCAACCAGAAGCAATGAAGCCGCATCGCATGGACGAAGCAACGGTTTACTTTTATCATTTTTGCGGTTCGGTGGGGATACCACGGGAAAAGACCCTGTCAGGTGACGTCGCCGTAATCACCTTCGCCTTTTCCACCAAAACCATGCATGAACAGGGCCCATTGCAAGCCAATGGTCGCTCCTTTAATCGGTTGCAGCAGCGCCAGCGACATCAATACGATCATTGGTCCCCATATGGCCATATGCGCCCAGAGCGACAGGTTGGTTGTTGCTTCAACGCCCATAAACGCACCGACCACGATATGGCCGACGATGAGAATTGTCAGGTAGGCGGGAAGATCATCCGCCCGCTGTTCCGTATAATCCTCTCCACAGACGGAGCACTTATCAACAGGTTTCACAAAAGCACGGAACAGTTTTCCCTCTCCGCAATGCGGGCAGCGGGATTTGAATCCGCGCCACATGGCCTGTCCAAGATGGCGGGTTGGCCGTGCAGCTTTCTGACTATCGCCGCCGAAAACGTGGATCTTACTATCTGTGGAATTGGCCTCTAGCGTGCTCATCTGCGACCTTTTCTCTTGGAGCGCGAAATGCCAGCCGGCTTTCCTTTGCGCCCACGCATCCCTTTGCTTGCCTTATGATGTGAACGCGTCGACATCGGCAAGGAATGCGGTTCCGAAACCATCTCAAACCGAAGCGCACCCGCAACAGGGAGCGCCTCCACCAGTCTAACCGTTACATTGTCGCCCAGACGGAAGCCTTTTCCGCTTCTTTCTCCGGCGAGTGCATGGTTTGCTTCATCATAAAGATAGTATTCATCACCCAAAGTTGAAATGGGTACAAGCCCATCTGCGCCATATGTCGCAAGAGATACGAAAAGCCCAGCTTTTGTGACGCCGGTTACGCGCCCTTCATATTCATCCCCAAGATGCGCTGCAAGGAAATGGGCAATCAGACGGTCAACGGTCTCGCGCTCTGCGAGCATCGCACGGCGTTCGGTCGAAGAAATGAGCGCCGCAGTTTCTTCCAGGTGTGCTTCTTCATCGGTAGTCAGACCGTCCTTGCCAAGACCCAAAGCCTTGATCAGAGCGCGATGTACGATGAGATCGGCATAACGGCGGATCGGCGAGGTGAAATGCGCATATTTGCGTAAGTTCAGGCCGAAATGTCCGATATTATCCGGGCTGTAGATCGCCTGGCTTTGTGTACGAAGGACAACCTGATTGACCAGTTCCTGATGATCGGTACCTTCGACTGTTTCCAGAATGCGGTTAAACTGCCCGGGTCGGAGATCCGCGCCTTTGGCAAGACTTATATCGAGCGTACGAAGAAACTCACGCAGAGCTTCCTGCTTGGCCATTGATGGCGCATCATGAATACGGAAGATGAGCGGCTGGCGGCGTGCCTCAAGCACTTCAGCGGCAGCCACATTGGCTTGAATCATGAACTCTTCGATGAGCTTATGTGCGTCCAGTCGCTCGGGCACAATAACCTTGTCGACCTTACCATCCGGTCCGAGCAGGATCTTCTTTTCCGGCAGATCCAGCTCAAGCGGTTCACGCGCATCGCGTCCGCGTTTGAGGGCGCCATAAGCGGCCCATAGCGGCTTGAGGATGGTGTCAAGAATAGGAGCAGTCTTTTCGTCCGTTGCGCCGTCAATCGCGGCCTGTGCCTGGGCATAGGCAAGCTTTGCAGCCGAACGCATCAGGATGCGATGGAACTTGTGCGATTTCTTGTGTCCATTGGCATCGAAAATCATGCGTACGGCAAGTGCGGGGCGGTCTTCCAGCTCACGCAGCGAACATAGATCATTGGAAATGCGCTCTGGCAGCATGGGTACGACCCGGTCCGGGAAGTAAACCGAATTGCCGCGCTTGAGCGCTTCGCGATCAAGCGCCGAGTTGGGACGCACATAGGCGCCCACATCGGCGATTGCAACGACAACGACATGACCACCGGGATTGTTCGGATCAGTGTCCGGCTCCGCATAGACGGCGTCATCGTGATCCTTGGCGTCTGAAGGATCGATGGTGAGCAGGGGCAAAGCGCGCCAGTCTTCACGACCGTCAAGCGTTGCAGGCTTTGCGGCTTCTGCTTCGCGGATCACATCATCCGGGAAGATATGCGGGATTTCATGCTCGTGGATGGCGATCATCGACAGAGCTTTTTCGCTGTCTATGGAACCAACCACCTGCCGCACCTTGCCGCTTGGCAAGCCATAGCGGCGAGACGACGTCAGTTCCACTTCAACGAGGTCGCCGCTTTGCGCGTCGGCAAGTGAATTTTGATCGAGCTGCACTTCCGGTTGCTTGCGATTGACAGGTTCAAGCCGCCATTCGCCATTGCTGAGCTTGCGCAACACGCCGAGTACCGCGTTGCTGCTATGATCAACAACCTTGATCACGCGCGCGGAATATTCCGGCCCGTCATTGTCCTTGTTGCGGAAAATTTTGGCCAATACCCGATCGCCAACACCGACTGCCGGACCATCGGACGACTTGTTGAGACGGGTTCGGCGGATGGTGACGACCGGCGGTCTTCCATAGTTGTCTTCGTCCCATTCCGCCGGACGGGCGAGTAGCCCACCATCATTGTCGCGGCCGGTAATATTCAATACGGATATGGGTGGAAGAGTGCCGGGACGGGAAAGACGACGGGCACGCTTTTCAAGCAGGCCCTCGTCACTGAGTTCACGCAGCAGATCCTTGAGATAGACGCGTGCATCGCCCTTGATATTGAATGCCTTGGCCAAATCGCGTTTTCCCGCACGGTCGGGGTTTTCCTCAATGAATTTGAGAACCTCGTCACGGGTTGGCAGGAAGGAGGTTGAATCTCCTGCCTGCACGACTTCTGATTTTGCTTTAGCAGCACGCCGTTCGGTCCGTGCGGACCGTCCGGTATCGGATTTGGGGAAACGGCGTGCCAATTCTTACTCCTCTGCCGCCTTCGCCTTTGCTTTGGAAGGGGCTTTCTTCTTCGTTGCCGGCTTTTTTGCAGCAGCTTTTTTCGGTGCGGCTTTCTTTTCGCCATCTGCGGCCTTGGCGGCAGATTTGCGGGCAGGAGCCTTTTTTGTCTTGGTGCTGCCAGCCTTGGTGGCAACGAGTTCAAGCGCTTCTTCCAGCGTCACACTGGCCGGGTCCTTGCCCTTTGGCAGCGTCGCATTCACCTTGCCCCAGTTAACGTAAGGGCCGAAGCGACCGTCACGCACGGTGACTGCACCGCCGTCAGGATGATCGCCAAGTGTCGCAAGGGCCGCAGGTGTCGAGCGGCCACGCCCACCCTTCGATTGCTTATCCGCAAGCACAGAAACGGCGCGATTAAGACCCACCGAGAACACTTCATCAGCATTTTCCAGATTGGCAAACGTGCCATCATGGCTGACGTAAGGACCATAGCGACCAATCCCAGCAGAGATCATCTTGCCGGTTTCAGGATGCTGTCCGACGTCGCGCGGTAGCGACAGCAGCGCCATCGCCTTTTCGTGGTCAACCGCATCGAGCGTCCAGCCTTTTGGCAGGCTGGCGCGCTTGGCTTCCTTGCCTTCGCCACGCTGAATATAGGGACCGAAACGACCCGTGCGTGCGGTGATTTCTTCACCGGTGAATGGATCTTTGCCTAACGGCTTTGGTTCATCCGAAGCTGCGGTCTCACCATTGCCTTCTCCACCGAGCTGACGGGTGAATTTGCATTCCGGATAGTTTGAACAACCAACAAAAGCGCCATATTTTCCAAGCTTCAGCGAAAGCTGGCCGGTGCCACAGGTC
The DNA here is from genome assembly GCF_014397025.1 of Ochrobactrum sp. Marseille-Q0166. Lineage (NCBI taxonomy): Bacteria > Pseudomonadati > Pseudomonadota > Alphaproteobacteria > Hyphomicrobiales > Brucellaceae > Ochrobactrum > Ochrobactrum sp. Marseille-Q0166. The sequence goes on from NZ_JACJUO010000002.1 coordinate 987,445, forward strand.
GGGCAAGAGCGCGGGTCGCTGCCATCGCCGCGATCAGGGAAAGCAAGCGATGAAAGCTCTTCATTCAGCGCATCCAGAACATTGGTAACGCGCAGTTCCTTGATGTCATCAACTGAACCGGAGAAATCGCGCCAGAAATCGCGCAGCACGTCTTTCCAGGAGAGCTTACCGTCAGAAATCAGGTCTAGCTTTTCTTCTAGGTCCGCTGTGAAATCATATTCGACATAGCGTTTGAAGAAGCTTTCAAGGAACGAAATAACCAGACGGCCTTTCGGTTCCGGCATGAGCTTGCGCTTGTCGATGGTGATATATTCGCGATCACGAAGGGTTGCGAGTGTTGCCGCGTAGGTCGATGGACGACCAATGCCGAGCTCTTCCATCTTCTTGATGAGTGACGCTTCCGAATAACGTGGTGGCGGTTCAGTCGAATGCTGCGTGGCATCGATCTTTTCGCGCGCTATCGCTTCGCCGGAACGGATTTCAGGCAGCTTTGCGCTGTCTTCGTCCTCGTCCTCTTCTTCGCGGTGATCCATATAGGCCGCCAGGAAGCCGTCGAACTTGGTGACCGATCCATTGGCGCGCAGCATGGCCGAACGCGAACCATTGGTTGCTTCGATGTCAGCGGTTGTGCGTTCAATATCAGCCGCCTGCATTTGGCTGGCAATCGCGCGTTTCCAGATCAGTTCATAAAGACGAGCCTGATCTTCATCGAGATAACGGCGCACTTCCTTTGGATGACGCGTGAAATCCGTTGGACGGATCGCTTCGTGTGCTTCCTGTGCGTTCTTGGCTTTGCTCGAATAGTAGCGAGGCTTTTCCGGTACATATTGCGGGCCGAAGCTTTTGCCAATTGCATCACGGGCGGCAGTGATCGCTTCCGGGGCCATCTGTACACCGTCAGTACGCATATAGGTGATCAGACCGGCGGTTTCGCCGCCAATGTCCACGCCTTCATACAGACGCTGCGCAACCTGCATGGTACGCGATGCCGAAAAGCCGAGTTGTCCAGATGCCGCCTGCTGGAGCGTCGATGTGGTAAATGGAGGGCCGGGATTGCGCTTGGTCGGCTTGGCTTCTACAGAAACCGCCTTGAAGCTTGCACCTTCCAGCATAGTACGGATGGCTGTTGCCTGCTCTTCATTCTTGATGTCGAGCTTGCCGAGTCTCTTGCCGTCAACCGCTGTCAGACGAGCCGTGAAAGCATCGTTGCGCGGTGTTTTAAGCAGTGCTGCGATATTCCAGTATTCTTCACGGATGAAGCGTTCGATTTCGGATTCGCGGTCACATACGAGACGCAGAGCTACCGACTGAACCCGACCTGCCGAACGAGCACCAGGCAGCTTGCGCCACAAGACTGGTGAAAGCGTAAAACCAACGAGATAATCGAGCGCACGACGAGCGAGATAGGCATCGACCAATGGTTCATCAATATCGCGTGGATTTGCAATAGCGTCGAGAACGGCTTTCTTGGTGATGGCGTTAAAGGCAACGCGCTTGACGGTCTTGCCCTTCAATGCCTTCTTCTGGTTTAGCACTTCGAGTACGTGCCACGAAATGGCCTCCCCTTCGCGATCAGGGTCAGTTGCCAGAAACAGGCTGTCGCTGTCCTTCAGCGCTTTGACGATATCCGCCAAACGCTTGGAAGAGTTGCTGTCAACCTCCCAGGACATGGCAAAATCTTCGTCAGGGCGAACTGAGCCGTCCTTGGCTGGCAGATCTCGCACGTGACCAAACGAGGCCAGAACTTTATAGTTCGAGCCCAGATATTTGTTGATGGTTTTTGCCTTTGCAGGCGATTCGACAACGACAACGTTCATTAAAGCAGCCTAGATTCGCGATCTCTTTAAGCAAAATGCCAACTCATCGCGTTCAAATAGTTGCCTTTCACATGAACAGCGGTTTGCGTTTGGTCAAGAGCAAGATGGCAAAAATCGTTAAATGCAACCATGGATAGATATTGAAAATAATGAGCGCAGTGGTAGTGTTGATGAGGGGTATATCCAACGGCATCAGCCAAAAGAGCGATTTTAGTATGGAGATATTTGAAGGAATTTGGGGGCAGCATGGTTCAACATGTGACGACGCGACGGGAGTTGTTGATGTATATTGAAAAAATGCTTGAGGAGCTGATTGTTATGGCTAAGGGAACTGATCAGCCTTTGCTTGTTTACATGATGGATATGGCATTGCGAGAGGCGAAAGAAGGTCGCCGTCACGGCAAATCCGAAAAATGATATTCAAATTTATTTCTTATTGAGGCACGAGCGCAACCTGATTGCCAGGATAGCGCAAAAGCCGACCGGCAAGATCAAGTTCCAAGAGAATAAGTTGCGCACTGCTGGCATCAAGCCCAGTGTGGCGCACAAGAGTATCGATATCGGTCGGGACTACACTAAGGGCATCAAGCAGAATGTCGCGTTGCTCATCGGTTGTTATTGCGTGGTTTGATGCTGATGGTTCATCAAATTGCTTGAGTAGGTCTGGTTGATCTTCGTTTTCGTGAATTGCTTCGCGACTTATCAACGGGTTGAGGGCTTCAATGACATCATCAGCATTCGTTACCAGCGTTGCACCTTGTTTTAGGAGGGAATTAGTGCCGCGTGCACGTGGATCAAGTGGTGAGCCGGGCACAGCAAAGACTGTGCGGCCCATCTCGCCTGCCATACGGGCACTGATAAGGGAACCCGATCGCTCCGCGGCCTCTATAACGATCAGTCCAAGTGAAAGCCCGGCTATGATACGGTTACGGCGCGGGAAATCGCGTGAGCGCGGCTCCGCGCCCATGGGCATTTCCGTAATCAGGGCACTATTGCTTTCTGGAATGGCACGATATATGGAAAGATTTTCAGGCGGATATGGCCTATCAAGGCCACCCGCAAGCACAGCCACCGTTCCGCTTTCCAAACTTGCCTTGTGCGCCGCTGCATCGATCCCGCGTGCGAGGCCAGAGACGATTGCAAAACCTGCATTTCCGAGATCGCGGGCTAGACGCTCTGTGAATTGTGCGCCGACCACAGATGCATTGCGTGAGCCGACGATTGCGACCGGCGGCTTGCGAAATACGCTTGGATTGCCCTTGATAATAACAAGTGGAGGTGGTGCCTCGCAGTTTTTGAGCTGTTGCGGATAGTCTGGTTCGCCCATGCCTACGAGACGCGCACCTATGCGCTCAATGGCTTCCAGTTCGCGTTCTGCATCCTCTCGCGGCGTAACACGCACGGGCCTGGCGCCACCACCACGTATATTAAGATCGGGCAGTCTTTCAATCGCATTTGCTGCTGAACCGCAGAACATGATGAGGTCTCGGAATGCGACAGGACCAATATTTTCGGTACGAATGAGGCGCAGCCAGTTGAGCCGCTGCTGATCTGAGAGGCGAATTCCTGCTTTTGAATTCGCACTCGGTTTCATCCCTTTTTACCTATCTTGCTTTCAGTGCCGCTAAGGAGCCGCGAGATGTTTGCATGATGCTTTATAAAAACGATAACTGTTAGCACCGCAAATAAAGCCGCAACAGCATGATCACCGCGTATATAGAGTGCGATTGGCACGATGACGCTGGCAACGAGAGCTGAGAGCGAGGAATAGCGGGTGAGGAGCGCTGTGATGATCCATGCGGCGACAAAAACCAGCGCACCCGGCCATGCTATTCCGATCAAAATACCAAGATAAGTCGCAACACCTTTGCCGCCTTTAAATCCGATCCATACCGGGAATAGATGGCCAATAAAAGCACCGAAACCTGCCGCTATGGCTGCTTCTTGGCCAAACTTTGAAGCAATCAATACAGCAGCTGTGCCTTTTAGCGCATCAAGAATGAGCGTTGCGGCAGCGAGCTTTTTGTTCCCGGTTCTAAGGACATTGGTTGCACCGATGTTGCCGGAACCGATCGAACGTACATCGCCCAGTCCAGCAAGCCGCGTCAAGATAAGCCCGAAGGGAATCGAACCAAGAATATAGCCGAATATCAGTGTGCCAAGCGTCACTAAGTTGAACAGACCTGCTTCGGCCATGAAATTCCCCGTATGTTCTTTATTAAATCAATTGAGAAGAAAAGCCGTCTAAAAGCAAGACGGCTTTTCCAAAATTCGCAACAGCACCCAAAAAATACTAATGCATTATTCTGGGCGAATATTTTAGAGACTGCTAAGACGAATAAACTGTCTTACCGCCGACTATAGTGCGGTTGACGCGACCTTGAAAGCGGGCACCTTCAAAGCAGCTGTTCTTCGAACGTGAATGCAGATCTTCTTCACGAACCACCCAAGGCTCGTCTAAGTCGACAATCGCAAGATCAGCCTTCGCGCCGGGCTTTAAAGTACCTGCATCCAATCCGAAGATGCGCGCTGGTGCAGTTGACAGCACTTCCACCAGACGAAGCAGCGGGATGCTGTCATTGTGGTGAAGACGAAGGGCCGCAGCCAGCAGCGTTTCCAGACCGATTGCACCCGCTTCTGCATCAGCAAAAGGCAGGCGTTTGGTGTCAACGTCCTGCGGATCATGAGCCGAAACGACAATGTCGATAGTACCGTTCTTGACGGCCTCGACCATTGCCAGACGATCTTCTTCGCTACGAAGGGGTGGCGAGAGACGGAAGAAGGTACGGAATTCGCCTATGTCATTTTCGTTAAGCGAGAGGTGATTGATCGAAACACCTGCCGTTACTTTGCTGCCAAGATCTTTCGAGCGTTTGAGCGCATCGGCTGACATAGCGCAGGAAAGCTGGGCAGCGTGATATTTGCTGCGGGTGAGCGCGGCCAGGCGCAGATCACGCTCCAGAGGAATAACTTCTGCTTCGCGTGGGCTACCCGAAAGACCGAGCCAGCTTGCGAAAAGGCCTTCATTCATGACGCCATTGCCACCGAGATAAGGGTCGCGCGTTTCGCAGGCAATCACGGCATCAAAGTCGCGCGCATAGGTCAGGGCACGGCGCATCAATTGTGTGTTGGTGAGTGTGTTGCGACCTTCAGTGAAGGCAACGGCACCTGCATCGCGAAGTAGGCCGATTTCCGTCATTTCCTCACCATGCAGGCCTTTTGTAATGGCTGCGGCAGGATGAACATTGACGATAGCCGTATCGCGCGCAGTGCGCTTAACAAACTCAACCAGTGCCACATCGTCGATCACCGGATCGGTATCCGGCATCATGATGATGGAGGTTACGCCGCCAGCTGCAGCGGCCTGACTGGCCGATGCGATGGTTTCGCGGTGTTCAGCACCGGGCTCGCCGATGAAAACGCGGGAATCAACCAGACCCGGCAGAATAGCCATACCGTTGAGGTCGATTATTTCAGCCCCTTCAGGCGCGCCCTGATTGCGGAAATCGGCACCGCTGGCAACGATCTTGTCGTCTTTGATCAGCAGGCTTCCGACTTCATCAAGGCCGCGCGATGGATCAATAATGCGGGCATTTTCAAAAAGGATCGCATTCATAGTGGTCATTTGGCGCATTCTCCTGCGGCTTCTGCGCGACGCGGATCAAGCAGGGCTTCCATAACCGCCATACGCACCGCCACGCCCATTTCCACCTGTTGCTGGATCATGCTTTGCGGACCGTCCGCAACATCGGATGCGATCTCGACGCCGCGATTCATCGGGCCGGGATGCATGACGAGAGCGTCTGGCTTCGCAAGCTTCAGCTTTTCCTTATCGAGACCGTAGAAGCGGAAATATTCACGCACCGACGGCACGAAGGAACCAGCCATGCGTTCACGCTGAAGGCGCAGCATCATAACGACATCGGCGTCTTTCAGGCCTTCTTCCATGGTGTTGTAAACTTCAACACTCATATCGGCGATGCCGGAAGGCAAGAGCGTCGAAGGCGCGACGACGCGAACGCGTGCGCCAAGTGCATTGAGAAGCAGAATGTTAGAGCGCGCAACGCGCGAGTGAAGCACGTCGCCGCAAATGGCAACGATCAGGTTTCCGATGTCGCCTTTGGCGCGGCGGATGGTCAGCGCGTCGAGCAGCGCCTGTGTCGGGTGCTCGTGGGCGCCGTCGCCAGCATTGACGACTGCACAGCCGACTTTCTGCGCAAGGAGCGCCGCAGCACCGGCAGACGCATGGCGTATGACCAGAATGTCCGGCTGCATGGCGTTCAGCGTCATCGCGGTGTCGATGAGCGTCTCGCCCTTCTTGACCGACGAATTGCCGACCGACATGTTCATCACGTCCGCGCCCAGCCGTTTTCCGGCGAGTTCGAACGATGATTGCGTTCGCGTCGATGCTTCGAAGAAGAGGTTGATCTGGGTGCGACCGCGCAGCACGGACTTTTTCTTCTCGGACTGTCTGGAGACAGCCACTTCCTGATCTGCAAGATCGAGAAGACAATTGATGTCCAGGGGCGATAGCCCCTTGATGCCAAGCAGGTGGCGATGAGGGAAAATCGGAGAGACCGTTTGATTTGTCATGGCAAGTCACTCGTATAGAGCCGCAGGAACCGGACCGCAACTGCCCTTATAATGGCTTTGGCCGATTCACAAAGAAAAACCTGTAATCTTTGGGAATAAAGCGGTGAGCTGTTGGAAAATGTTAGGAAATTACGATGCAAAAACGCATAGAATGTCATCTCTGCGAGCCTCACGCGGTTCGCGAGCTGATTTTGAACTGAACCAAACCAAACGGATGAGCCTGTGAAAACGCACGAAGTCACCAACCAGACCCCGTCCATGACGGGTACGAATGCATATCTGGGCGATCCGCTTCTGATTCAGATCGCAGCGCGTTTCCCCAAAGAACTGCATACAGATCTCGAAAATACCGGGCGTTTTGTGATGTCGGCGGAAGCGCAGGATCTTGCACGTCTCGCCAATACCGAACTGCCAAAGCTGCGTACCCATGATCGTCAGGGACGCCGTGTCGATCTTGTAGAATATCATCCTGCTTACCATGCGCTGATGCGCCGTTCGATTGCGCAGGGCCTTCATTGCTCGATCTGGGAAGCCAATCCAGCGGAAGCAGGACGTCGCCATCAGGCACGCGCTGCGCGTTTCTTCCTGTCCGCACAGCTTGAAGCAGGTCATCTGTGTCCGCTGACTATGACCAATGCTTCACTCGCAGCATTAATGGCTTCGCCTGATCTCTACAAGGAATGGTCACCGCAGATTCTGTCGCGCAGATATGATTCCTCGCAAAAGCCAGCCTTACAGAAACAGGGCATCACGCTTGGTATGGGCATGACCGAAAAGCAGGGTGGCACCGACGTTCGCGCCAATACCACCCGCGCAGAACGCTATGAAGACGGCACCTATACAATCAGCGGCCATAAGTGGTTCATGTCTGCGCCGATGTCGGATGCCTTTCTGGTGCTGGCGCAGGCGGAGGAGGGGCTTTCCTGCTTCCTTCTCCCACGCTTGGCCGATGAATCAGCTGCAAATGGCTTTTTCTTCCAGCGTTTGAAGGACAAGCTCGGCAACAAGTCCAACGCATCCTCGGAAGTCGAATTCGACGGAGCGATCGGTCATCTGGTCGGCAATCCCGGCGAAGGCGTTAAAACCATCATGGATATGGTCACGCTGACGCGGCTCGATTGCGCGGTTGCCTCTGCGGGGCTGATGCGCTCAGGGCTGGCCGAAGCTGTTCATCATGCGCGTCATCGCGAGGTGGGTGGGCAGAAACTTATTGAACAGCCGCTGATGAGCCGCGTTCTTGCTGATATGGCGCTGGATGTCGCAGGCGCGACTGCACTTTCCATGCGTCTGGCGCGTGCTTTTGATATGGCTGCAAGTGATCGCGCGGAAGCTGCTTTCGCGCGCTGCATGACGCCAGTTGTCAAATATTGGGTCTGCAAAATCGCCCCGGCATTGCTTTATGAAGCGATGGAATGTCTCGGTGGCAATGGCTACATTGAGGACGGCAATCTCGCACGCGCCTATCGCGAAGCGCCGGTCAATGCGATTTGGGAAGGTTCTGGTAATGTGATGGCGCTTGATGTGGCGCGCGTGCTTTCGCGTGCACCAGCGCTGTTCGATGAAGTTCTCGACTGGATCAGCGGACAGCTTGGCGTACGCGGTCAGGGTACGATTGATGTGTTGCAGGCAGCCTTACAGCTCACCGAAACCGATCAGGGCGTTGCGCGTCTTCTGACGGAGCAGCTCGCTTATGCGGCTGCAGCTGCCGAATTGCGCAATCTTGGCGCGGATGATGTGGCCGATGCTTTCATCGAAACGCGTCTTGGTGGTCAGTGGCGTTCAACTTATGGCATGTTGGATGCGCGCCATAATGCCAACCGGATAATCGATCAGCTTTATCCGGCGTCGTAATCGTTGTCGTCGGAATGCGATGCGCGCAGGATGTGCAGGCGATCAAGCGCGCCTTGCAGAATGAAGGAAGCCGCGGCCGAATCGATGCGCTCGGCCCGCTTGCCGCGTGAAACATCCATGCCGATCAGCGCACGTTCCGCTGCGACCGTCGACAAACGCTCGTCCCAGAACACGAAGGGCAGATCGGTCAGCGGTTGCATGGTGCGCACAAAAGCCCGCGTTGCCTGAACGCGTGGCCCGGCTGAGCCGTCCATGTTCATCGGGAGGCCAATAATAATGACGCCGACCTTGTCTGCTTCAAGCGCTTTGAGGAGAACCTGTGCATCGATTGTGAACTTGGTGCGTTTGATAACGGGGCGGGGATGCGAGAACGACAGGCCAAGATCGGAAACAGCAAGGCCAATCGTTTTGGTGCCAAGATCTAGCCCGGCAATTGTCTGGCCGGGTTGCAGGATTTCCAAAACGTCTTCGATCTCAACGACGGCCATAGGTCCTCATAGTATTTTGATCAGGCTTCATATTGCCTGATGGAATTGAGCCGTAATATCTGTTTTGAAACTGAAAATCGAGCCGCAAGGAGAAACACAATGAAAATCACCTGGTTGGGCCATGCTGCCTTTCGCGTTGAGACAGATAAGGCGGTCATTCTGATCGACCCGTTCATTCATGGAAACCCTGGCGCTAAAGGCATTGATTTCAAACAAGCAACCAAGGGCGTCACGCATATCGCGCTCACCCATGGTCATGGCGATCATATTGGTGACACTGTTGAGATTGCCAAAGAAACCGGTGCGACTGTGATTGCGAACCCCGAAGTTACCGGCTGGCTTGGCCGCCAGGGTTTGGAAAAATTCAGCATGGGTAATACAGGGGGAACCATTGTTCGCGAGGGGTTCAGCGTAACGTTTGTGAATGCGCTGCATTCTTCGGCCATGATGACAGAAGATGGCATCACGCAATCAATGGGTAATCCGAACGGGCTGGTATTCCATTTTGAAGATGCGCCGACACTCTACCATATGGGTGACACCGATATTTTTTCCGATATGGCGCTGATCAATGAACTGCACCAGCCAGAAATCGGCATTGTGCCTATCGGAGATCGTTTTACCATGGGTGGTGCTGTGGCAGCGCTTGCGTGCCAGCGATATTTCAATTTCAAAACCGTTCTGCCATGCCATTACGCCTCGTTCCCATTCATTGAAAAGACGGCAGACAAGTTTGTTGCGGCAATGTCTGACTATAAGGAAACGAAGGTGCTTGTCGCTGACGCCGGCACTGTCCACACTTTCTAACTGCGGATGGAAGCGCAAGAAATGTTGCGCTTCCTCACCCACACCGTTATAGCCGATAAAAGAACCTTTTCAGGGCGGTTTCATGCTGCCCTAAACATGCATTTGCGGAGAACAGGATGTCCGTCGATATTTCAACCGTCAAGCGCGTCGCGCATCTTGCGCGTATCGCCGTCACAGAAGACGAAGCCGAGCGCATGACCGGGGAACTTAATGCAATTTTGGGCTTTGTTGAACAGTTGAACGAAGTCGATATCGAAGGCGTTGAACCCATGACTTCTGTAACGCCGATGAAGATGCGTCTGCGTGAAGATGCCGTGACAGACGGCAATATCGCTAATGCCGTCGTTGCCAATGCGCCTGTGACCGAAGACAACTTCTTCGTCGTGCCAAAGGTCGTGGAGTAATCCGATGGCTATTCGGGTTTCCGTCGAGACCCCATTGCAGGACGATGTGCGCGATCTTGTTGAAGCATTGAACGCGCATATGTTGCCGCTTTCGCCGCTCGAGTTCCAGTTCAAGATGACTGTTGAACAGATGGCGGAGCCGGACACGACGGTTTTCGTCGCACGGGATGAAGACGGCAAGGCCGTCGGCTGTGGTGCGTTGAAGATGCACGATAACGGTGTGGGTGAACTCAAGCGCATGTTCACGCGCCCGGAAGTTCGGGGCAAGCGTATCGGCTCACATCTAGTCGACGCGATTGTCGAGATGGCAAAAGTCAAGGGTGCTTCACGTCTGGTGCTTGAAACAGGCACCGGTCCGGGCTTTGATGGTGCCTGGCGGCTTTATGAAAATTCGGGTTTTGCGCGTTGCGGAGTGGTTCTGGATTATCCTGACTCCGAGTACAGCGCCTTTTTTGAAAAGCGTCTCGCTGAGGCGTGACTTTACAGGATTTGATGATGAGCGAACTGACCGCACTGACCATTGCCGAAGCGCGCGACAAGTTGAAGGCCAAAGCCTTCACCGCGACGGAACTGACTGAAGCCTATATTGCGGCTATTGATTCCGCCAATGACAAGCTCAATGCCTATGTCGCTGTAACGCCTGAAAAGGCGCGCGAAATGGCAAAAGCTTCCGATGCACGCATTGCCGAAGGCAAGGCCGGTGCTCTCGAAGGCATTCCGCTTGGTGTGAAGGACCTGTTTGCGACCAAGGGCGTTCACACACAGGCCTGCTCGCATATTCTCGATGGTTTCAAGCCTGAATATGAATCCACCGTCACTGCCAATCTCTGGGCTGACGGCGCTGTGATGCTCGGCAAGCTCAACATGGACGAATTCGCCATGGGCTCGTCCAATGAAAGTTCTTATTACGGCCCTGTGAAAAACCCTTGGCGTGCGAACGGTTCAGACGTCGATCTGGTTCCGGGCGGCTCGTCAGGCGGTTCAGCGGCGGCTGTTGCTGCGCATATTTGCGCAGGTGCGACGGCAACTGATACGGGCGGTTCGATCCGTCAGCCAGCAGCTTTCACTGGTACTGTCGGCATCAAGCCGACCTATGGCCGCGTTTCGCGCTGGGGTGTCGTTGCTTATGCATCCTCGCTTGATCAGGCTGGCCCAATTGCTCGCGACGTTCGGGATGCGGCAATCCTGCTGAAATCCATGGCATCGCTTGATCTGAAAGACACAACCTCGGTTGATCTGCCTGTGCCTGATTATGAAGCAGCGATCGGCAAATCGCTGAAGGGGCTCAAAATCGGTATTCCAAACGAATATCGTATCGATGGCATGCCGGAAGAAATCGAAACGCTCTGGCAGAAGGGTGTCCAGTATCTCAAGGATGCCGGGGCAGAAATCGTCGATGTTTCGCTGCCGCACACCAAATATGCGCTTGCTGCCTATTATATTGTGGCACCTGCGGAAGCTTCTTCCAACCTCGCACGTTATGATGGCGTGCGATACGGTCTGCGCGTGCCGGGCAAGGATATTGCCGATATGTACGAACAGAGCCGCGCTGCAGGTTTTGGCAAGGAAGTGAAGCGCCGCATTCTGACTGGGACCTATGTTCTGTCGGCTGGCTATTACGACGCTTACTATCTGCGTGCGCAGAAGGTTCGCACGCTGATCAAGAAAGACTTTGAAAATGTCTTTGCAAGCGGTGTTCATGCAATCCTGACACCTGTTACGCCTTCTGCCGCATTCAGCATTGGCGACAAGGAACTCGCAAACGATCCGGTCAAGATGTATCTCAACGACATCTTCACCATCACGCTCAACATGGCTGGTCTTCCGGGTATCGCTGTTCCTGCTGGACTCAATGATCAGGGGCTGCCGCTCGGTCTGCAGCTGATCGGTCGCCCGTTTGAGGAAGAAACGCTTTTCCAGGCAGCTGGTGCAATTGAGCAGGCGGCCGGACGCTTTACCCCGAAGAAATGGTGGTAAAATCTGAAACTCTTATTCGCCGGCCAGAAATGACCGGCGAATTTGTTTTTATGGCTGAAATCGCGGTGTGCGCATGGCAAACCGCAGCCCAAGACATTGCGCTGACGAATGAAACCCGGTCGGAACTCCAGGCCAAATTCCTGCGCGACTTGCGCGAAAATGCCGATGGTGTTCTGCTGGCGGAACGGCGCGGCGAAATATATGGTTGGGGCGCTCTCGTCCCGAAATCAAACTATATTTCCGACCTCTGGGTCGATCCCGCCCACCATGGTCAGGGCGTAGGCGGCGCATTGCTTGGTGCGCTGATGGCGCAGATTCTTCTTGATGGTTTTGCGGAAGCTGAAATCGGCACTCATGCCGATAATTTTCCAGCAATTGGGCTTTACGAAAAAGCTGGGTTCAAGACCTATCACCGCAGCGAAGAATGGTCGGAGAGTTTTGGTCGTGAGGTTGAAAAGGTCAGAATGCAGGTAAAGCTTTAGGCGAGCATTGCCATTTCAGGACAAACTCCTATCCTCTCTCATAGCAATTATTATCAGGAGGAGGGGCAAATGTGGATCATGCTTACGGATGTTAGTGGCGAACGGGTTGCGGTGAATTTCAACCACGTCCTGTCATACAACGCTTACGGTACTGGAACCCGTATCGTTACGCTTAGTGCGGACCTCACATTTTTCGTTAAAGAGTCGACCAAGGAAATCGAAACCAAGCTCGGCATTGACGTGAAAAGCTGAATTATCAAAGAAAAAACGTCAGCGTGAATAATGCGCTGACGTTTATCTTTCTGGCTCGCGCAGGCAGAAAGCTTAAATATCCAGTTCTTCCACGAATGCGGCACGATCCTGAATGAAGCGGAAGCGGGCTTCCGGTTTTGTACCCATCAGATCATCAACAGTGCTGCGCGTTTCATCGACATAATCTTCATCGACATGAACACGAAGCAGCGTGCGCTTTTTCGGGTCCATGGTCGTTTCTTTCAGCTGTTCGGCGCGCATTTCGCCGAGGCCTTTGAAGCGACCGATTTCGATTTTGCCACGTCCGGTAAACATCGTGCGAAGCAGTTCGTCCTTGTGCGCGTCGTCACGGGCATAGGCTACCTTGCCACCCTGACTGAGACGATAAAGCGGCGGGACTGCCAGATACAGGTGGCCGTTGCGGATGAGATCAGGCATTTCCTGATAGAAAAATGTGATGAGCAGCGATGCGATATGGGCGCCGTCAACGTCAGCATCTGTCATGACGATGACGCGATCATAACGCAGATCGTCTTCACGATAATTCTTGCGCGTGCCGGCCCCCAGTGCCTGAACCAGATCGGCAATCTGCTGGTTGGCTGTCAGCTTCTCACGGCCAGCACTGGCAACGTTCAGAATCTTACCGCGTAGTGGCAGGATCGCCTGATTGGAACGATTGCGTGCCTGCTTTGCAGAACCGCCAGCCGAGTCACCTTCGACAATGAAAAGTTCAGCACCTGCGGCAGCATTCTGCGTGCAGTCTGCAAGTTTGCCCGGAAGGCGCAGCTTGCGCGTCGCGCTCTTGCGGACGGTTTCCTTTTCCTGACGACGACGCAGACGCTCTTCGGCGCGATCAACAACCCAATCGAGCAAGCGGGATGCTTCCTGTGGGGAAGCTGTAAGCCAGTGATCGAACGGATCGCGGATGACATTTTCCACGATACGCTGCGCTTCAACGGTCGCAAGCTTGTCCTTGGTCTGGCCGACAAACTCCGGTTCCCGAATGAAGACCGAGAGCATAGCGGCTGCCGAAATCATCACGTCATCGGTGGTGATGATCGAAGCGCGCTTGTTGTTGGTTAGCTCTGCATAGGCTTTGAGGCCACGCGTCAACGCAATGCGCAGACCGGCTTCATGCGTACCGCCATCGCCCGTTGGGATTGTGTTGCAGTAGGAGTTGACGAAGCCGTCACCGCCATACCACGACACTGCCCATTCAACGGCACCGTGCCCGCCCTGCTTTTCGGTGCGGCCCGAGAAAATCTCACGCGTTACCTGATGTTCTTTGCCAAGCGAGGCAGAAAGATAATCCTTCAGACCACCGGGGAAGTGGAAAACGGCCTTTTCAGGGGTTTCCTTCTTGGGATCAAGGAGTGCCGGATCGCAATTCCAGCGAATTTCTACGCCGCCAAACAAATAGGCCTTCGAGCGCGCCATGCGATAAAGCCGGTGCGGATCGAAATGTGCAGCCTTGCCGAAAATATCCGGGTCTGGATGAAAGCGGACTCGTGTACCACGACGGTTGTGGACTTCGCCGACATCTTCAAGGCCACCCTGCGGAATACCGCGCGAAAAGCGCTGGCGATAGAGGCGGCGATTGCGTGCGACTTCGACTTCCAGAACGTCGGAAAGTGCGTTGACCACCGAAACACCCACGCCGTGCAGACCGCCCGAGGTTTCATAAGCCTTGCCATCAAACTTGCCGCCTGCATGCAGCTTGGTCATGATGACTTCAAGCGTCGATTTTCCCGGCACCTGCGGATGCTCATCAACCGGAATACCACGACCATTATCACTGACAGTCAGGAAGCCTTCGGCATCAAGGCTGACTTCAATAAAATTGGCATGTCCTGCAACGGCCTCGTCCATTGAGTTATCGATGACTTCTGCAAAAAGGTGATGCAGGGCTTTTTCGTCAGTGCCGCCGATATACATACCGGGACGCAGGCGAACCGGCTCAAGGCCCTCGAGAACGCGGATGGAGGAGGCGTTATAATCATCACTGCCTGATGAAACAGGCGGAGTCTTGGTTGCAACAGGCGTTGGATTTGGTGCAGATGGTGTTGTTACCGCTTTCGCAACAGGCGTTGATGCAGGAACCTTCTTGGGCTGCTGCTCCATCTGCCGTTCACGGGCATTGTTAACTACTCTAGAAAAGAGATCGTTGCTGTCGTCCATCTTTGTCCGAAAAGCTTTCTGTCTGAAACCGAAAGAACCGCCCCACTGAACGGGGCAAGAAAAGTTATCTGCGAATCACATAGATAATGCCACGGGAAACCCCGCAATGCGAACAAAGTTCGCCTTACGTTCCGCTTTTGCCCGAAGTTATCAAGTGATTTTGCTCACAGTGAAGCCGATTTGCACCAGAAACATGGCGAAAGTCAAACCATGGCCTTTGATAAGCGAATTAAGATGGAAACGGGCAGACCATTCGCGTAAGCGCATTGACACAAAGAAATTGTGAGTGATGGAAATGCAGATCAGGGCAGCAGGCGGTACAGAAGCGCACGTAAAGGGCATGGCGATCATGGTGCTCTCAGTGTTGCTGCTGCCGCTTATGGATGCCATCGGCAAATGGCTTGCCATGATGGATAACATGCCTCCGGCCACCGTCACCTTCATGCGCTTTTTCATTCAATCAGTGCTGATGTTCTTCGTGCTGATCGTCATGAGTGGTTTCGCGTCCTTACGGACGACGCATCTTGTCGGCAATCTTGTGCGGGGTGCGCTGATGGGTTTTGGAGGAGCGTGTTTCTTCACCGCGGTCAAATATATGCCGCTGGCGGACGCCATGGCTGTGTTTTTTGCCGAACCGTTGATCCTGACGCTGTTGTCGGCTGTCTTCCTGAAGGAAAAAGTCGGCTGGCGCCGTTTCAGCGCTGTGGGTATTGGGCTGATCGGCACGATGATCGTTATTCAGCCAAGTTTCGAGATCTTTGGTGCGGTCTCCCTGTTGCCTCTGGCAACTGCTGTCACTTTTGCGATCTATCTGATGCTGAACCGTAAATATGGTGCAAAAGAAAGCCCCGTCGTCATGCAATTCTATGCAGGTATCGGCGGATCGCTGATTGCGGGGCTGTTTATGATTTTTGGTACCGCGGTGGGCATTGAAGATCTCAGCTTTGCATTGCCAAATAGCTTTCAGCCATGGCTGTTGCTGCTTTTGCTGGGCACGATCGGAACTGTCAGTCATCTGCTCGTGGTGCAGGCATTCAAGCTTGCACCAGCATCTATGCTGGCGCCGTTCCAGTATCTGGAGATCGTCAATGCGGTTCTGGTTGGTTTAATTATCTTCGGTGACTTTCCGACGCCGTCCAAATGGTTCGGCATCGCGATCATCGTAGGATCAGGCTTCTATGTCTTCATGCGCGAGCGGCGTATGAAGAGCGTGTGATTATTTGGTGTGGCGCGGTCCGAAGACGTTTTCAAAAGCTTTGCCCAGTGCCACATCGACATCGCCCATCGTCACCGGAAGGCCGAGATCGACCAAACTGGTAACCCCATAATCAGCGATCCCGCAGGGTACGATGCCACCGAAATGCTCGAGCTCCGGCTCAACATTGATGGCAATACCGTGGAAGCTCACCCAGCGGCGCAGACGAATGCCAATGGCGGCAATCTTGTCTTCGCACACGCCGCCATTGGCAAGCAGCGGCTTCTCCGGGCGGACAACCCAGACGCCGACACGGTCAGCGCGCCGCTCACCTTTGATATTGAATTGCGCCAGCGTTTCGACAATCCACTGCTCAAGCGCGGTGACAAATGCTCGTACATCTTCGCGGCGGCGCTTTAGATCGAGCATAACATAGGCAACCCGCTGACCTGGGCCATGATAGGTATATTCACCACCGCGTCCCGTATTGAACACGGGAAAGCGATCCGGTGTCAGCAGGTCTGCTGATTGAGCACTGGTGCCCGCTGTATAAAGCGAGGGATGTTCGACAAGCCACACAAGTTCATTGGCAGTTCCTTCACGAATAGCTGCGACCCGCGCTTCCATAAAGGCGAGCGCCTCTTCGTAATCCGTTAAACCGTCTGATATTAACCAATCAACAGGTGGTGTGCCGGCCATAGCAGGGAGGAAATGCGTTTCATTTTCTTGCGCGGCGACGTCGCGCATTGAAGATGAATAGGTTTCAGTTTGTCGGGAAAAATGAGCAGAGCTATCGTTCATGACGTCAGCATATGGCGTTTTTTGCGACTCTTCGCCAGATGTCAAAATGCCTCTATCCGAAAGTGAGGCATCAAGCGATCATCGGTCCCGCACTCGTACTGTGATCAAAGGCCGGAAATACATCAGTCGTGATTGGTGCGAGCACATTGATTTTCAGGCCTGTGGGATCAAAGTCGATGTCGCATCGAGCTTTGAGTTCTTCTGCGAGAACAAGCCGTATCAGCCGTTGCCCAAAGCCGCGTCGCGAAGGTCGTTTGACGGAGGGGCCGCCAGTCTCAAGCCAACGCATCTGGAATTTATTGACGCCCTGATCGTCGACAATATTCCAGCTGAAATCGATGCTTCCATGCTCGTTGGACAATGCGCCATATTTTACCGCGTTGGTGGCAAGCTCATAGAGACCAAGAGAAAGAGACACCGTCACCCGGTCACTTACAAACAGCGAAGGGCCGTTCATGCGGATGCGGTTACCAAAGGTTCTCCTGAAAGGTTTCAGCGTCGTATCGGCTATTTGTTTGATTGTCGCTCCGTCCCAATTATCTTGAAGTAACATATCATGGGCTTGTGCCAATGCTTGCAGGCGTTCATTAAACAAATCGCTTGCCTCATCGGGATTGCGGGCATTCCGCAAGGTTTGATTGGCAATCGATTGAACCATAGCCATTGAATTCTTGAATCGGTGCGAAATTTCGCGCGTCACGAGCGCTTTTTCAGCTTCATTGCGCTTGCGCTCTGTCACGTCCAACATAACCCCTATCAAAGTTGGCTTATCACCTGATAGGGCTTTTGCACGAGTTTCAACCCAGACGGTCTCCCCGGCACTATTGATGATCCGATATTCCATGGAATACGGTTCGCCCGTGCTAAATGCTGTTTCAGTCTGCTCAATTACCGTCATACGATCTTCGACGGCGATCATCGCCAGAATGTTGTCAAAATTGATCTGATCATCGTCACGAAAACCGAAAATCCGGCGACATTCCGCCGAAGCGGTTACGCGCCCTGACTTCAGATCCCGGGTCCAATAGCCGATATTAGCGGCATTGACGATGTAATCGAGGTGGTTCCGGTGCTGCCTGGTCTCACTCGAAAGCGTGTCGCGCTCTTGCTTTAACTCGACCAGATGTTTGAGTTCAATGGTAACATCATGCTGTGTCGAAACGAAATGCTTGATTACGCCGTCATTTCCTCTGACCGGAGAAATATGCAGCCTATTCCAAAATGCTTCCCCTGATTTCTTATAATTCAATATGTCTATGTCAATTGACGTGCCTGATGCGATCGCGGTTTTGATCGCAGCTACGTGATCGCGACTGGTGGCGGCTCCCTGTAAGAAGCGGCAATTATGGCCGATCACTTCTTCCGCGGAATAACCCGTCAATTGCAAAAAAGCCTTGTTTGCAAAGACAATTGGATTGTCGAAAAATTGCGGGTTTGTGATGACCATAGGCGTGGGTGTGTGTTCCACCGCCGCCTGAAAAGGATCGGCGTCTTTGGAAATCATGTCCACAGCAATTAATCTGGATGGTTGAAACTCAGTTGACACGACAAACTCCACCTTAAACAAGCCGTTACAACATTCGTCAGCCTAAGGCGAAACTAGCTTATATTAGCGACTATAGCGAACAAAATCGTCTTGAGACATATGTCGAATGAGGATTGTCCATTGCACTATTTGGATGAGGACGGCTGCGCTATACAAATTGTGCCAATCACTTGTCGGATAGATAGGGCGCAATATATCTTTCGTTATCATTCAGCACACGTTCATCTAGCTTGGATCATGATGTGTGCAGTTGAACTGGAGAACAAGATGATAAACGCCTTGAAAAAGATGATGGTTGGCTTGGTGGGCGCAACTTTTATGATTGGTGCGATGGTGCCGGTTTCTGCTGCTCCGGTCCTTCCAACTGCTCAGATTGTGGACGGTAATAATGTAATGCCAGTCCGTAATGACCGTTGGGACCGCCGTGGCCATGGCAATTGGAATGGCCATCGCCCGGGGCGCCCTGGCTGGAATGGTCATCGTCCTGGTCCTCGGCCGGGCTGGAATGGAAACTATCGCCCGCGCCCTGGTTATTGGAATGGTCATCGCGGCTATAACCATTATCGCCATGGCTATCGTCGCCATAATGATGGTTGGTGGTATCCGCTTGCAGCTTTTGGCGCTGGTGCAATCATTGGTGGAGCAATTGCACAGCCAGCACCTCAGCCGGTTTACCGCGCTAGCAACAGTCATGTTCAGTGGTGCTATAATCGCTATAAGTCTTATCGGGCTTCAGATAATACGTTCCAGCCTTATAACGGCCCACGTCAGCAGTGCTACTCGCCGTACCGTTAATGGAAATCTGAAAT
The DNA here is from genome assembly GCF_014397025.1 of Ochrobactrum sp. Marseille-Q0166. Taxonomy (NCBI): domain Bacteria; kingdom Pseudomonadati; phylum Pseudomonadota; class Alphaproteobacteria; order Hyphomicrobiales; family Brucellaceae; genus Ochrobactrum; species Ochrobactrum sp. Marseille-Q0166. The sequence continues at coordinate 1,006,645 of NZ_JACJUO010000002.1, forward strand.
TGGAGAAAAAGAGCCGCCTCTACAGGGCGGCTCTTTTCATTCAAGGATGGGGGTTGCCGTTAGTGGATTTTACGAATTTGACGTTTGAAACAGCATATGTGTCAGTGCGGATTCAAACTTCAAATTCAACCCACTAGCCACCTCGCTCATCATATCCTTCAGCTTCAGCATCTGTCATTTTATGAAGCAGGTACTGTTTCAGGCGTGCAATTTGTTCTGCACTCCAGCCATCCACATCAGCAACTTCAATCCATGCATCGACATAATCTTGCGGCGAGTAGACGTGACCGTGTCCAATCGGTGTGGTGGTTGCAAACGCCATATCCAACGCCAACTGTAACATTGTGACGACAGGATACCAGCGTAACTGTGGTGAAACATCAGGACCGCGCGGATCGTTCATCCAGTCTGGCTGTCGATAGAAGGAGTGACTGTCGAAAAAGACGACGGCATCGCTGGCATATTGAAGATAGACGATACGCAATGGCCCCCAGCGATCGCCATTGCCCGGCGCTTCGCCATTTTGGTTCATAAAGCGAACAAAAGAACCATCCTTGAATACAGGCAACCATTCGGGGGTTCCCGGATTTCGGTCGCGTGTGATCTGCTTCCAGTCCCGACTAGGAAAGGGAGGACCACTCCATAACGCTCCATTAATGGGATCTTCGAGCATTTCGATAAAAGAAATCGACTTTTCGGAATTCATAGCGCCAAGACTCAAGCCATAGAGATAGAGGCGTGGTCGTTTATCCTTGGGTAGTGTTTTCCAGTAGCTATAAACCGTCGTGAACAAGGCACGAGACGCTTCCGCGCCATATTCAGGTTGAAACAGGAGTGAAAGAGGGCTGTTAAGATAAGAGTATTGCATAGCAATGCTGGCGACATTGCCATCATGAAGATATTCAAGGCCGTCCATAGCGGCCGGATCGACCCAGCCAGTTCCGGTTGGGGTAATAATTACGAGGATGGATCGTTCAAACCCGTTTTGTCGCTTAAGTTCATCCAATGCCCGCTCTGCACGCTGCCTATGCGTGTCGGCCACATTCAAACCAGCGTAAACCCGAATAGGATCAATTGCCTGACGTCCTGTAAATGATGAGATTTCGGCCCCTGTCGGACCAGATGACACAAATTCACGCCCTGCGCGCCCTAGTTCATCCCACCGCAATATGGATGCTGCGCTGCCGGTTTTTTCAGCCGCCAGAGGCTGTGCTCGATCTGGCTCAATCAAAGCGTCATATTCACGGAAAGAGCGGTCAAGTAAACGGAATGTGGATTGTATCAGCAAACCGTTTGCGATTGTCCAGATGAGGACGACAGTCAAAGACACACCGACGAAATTTGCAACGCGGCGCGGTATGAGGCGATATATTTTTGCTGAGATAAACAATCCCAGCCAAATTAATGCCCGCGTCAAAAGCAAAAGAATCAGAAAAGTGAGAATAGCCAGCGCGCATACGCTTGCCGGGTATGCGCTCGGAACAGGCTCCATTCCCATGACGGAGCGCACAGAGTTTTGCCATCCAGCGGAAAAATAAAGTGAGAGAATTGCGATAGTCAGACAGATGAATCCGACCACAAGATTGACTGCGCTGCGTAATCGATCAGCGGGTTCCGGCAGTTCCAAATAGTGCCAAACCCAACGCCAGAAGACGCCAAGTCCATATCCAGAACCAAAGGCCACGCCACACAATACACCCTGCATAACGTATGTTCTCGGCACAAGGCTTGGGGTTAGGGCTGCGGCAAATAACAAAGTACCCAGCGCCAGCCCTATGCCAGACAACGAGTGTCGGAACCGAGAGAGTGCATTTGTGAAAAAAGTCATGAAAAGCCAGACTGCTGGAATGGTTGCTATTTGTGAATCCGCGTGCCGACATTTCAACAGCAAGAATCGTTTTTGGAAACTCTATTTTGCTGAAAGTTGAGTTGAGTTAGACGAATCTCTGACTTTTTGAACGCGAAGATGGAGAAAAATGGATAAAGGAGAGGGATTTTTCGTCGTTTTTTCACCGATATGCCGAGCGTTTGTGAATTTTCTTTGATCAGATGATGATTTTGGAAATTATGTTGGAGAAACTTGACTTTATGGTGTTGACCAATCGAAAAGTCGACTTTATGTTCCGCCGCACTTCCTGAGATGATTTGATCCCTCTGGGAGCGCGTAGCTCAGCCGGTAGAGCAACTGACTTTTAATCAGTAGGTCCAGGGTTCGAATCCCTGCGCGCTCACCAAAATCAAGCACTTAGCACCCTTCCAAAAAAGCCATTTTACACCTCGTCAGATATTTTACACTTTGGCGCTTATTTCGTTTCCTTTCTGATCGCCTCAATGACCTCACTTCCAGCGAGGCAATTCTTCCGTACAATGTCGTCACATTCCTACTTGGAATGACACGAGATTTCTGCAATGCGCTCTATGTCCATTCCAGGAGCATATGCGTAGGTGAAAGCCGTGTCTTGAAGATTGTGAAAAGTCACGCCGGTGATTTCAAGGCGTTACATTTCTATCCGGAACGGTGTGTCAAATCCTGATGAGGTCCATATGTCACCATAGCCGTTGACAAGGACACGCTTCCGGTTCTCGTCACTTCGGCTTTATAAGCATATGCATGGGCTACCGGCTGCTACTGTATGAGTTATATTCCGATTTTTAGGGTTAATTCATTCAGGTATTATCCTACGGAATTAACCCCACAGTTTACGCGGTTTTTCAAAGACGTTCTTCACCTTGTTGTACGGTATTGGTATCAGTAGTAGTCGGCATAGTTATCATGAATAAAGAAATGTGGGCGCCGGAGACTATCCTCTATGCTCATAATACCTGAGGTGACCTAGGTCCTGTTGACAAAGTATGGCAGCCATATCTTTTCGGCTGCCAGGGCGAGGAATGCCGAGAAGGATTTTCGTGTCTTGTCGTATCGGGTCGCGACGCGCCGGAACTGCTTGCGACAGTTGAAGATCCGCTCGATGCGGTTTCGATCCTTGTAAGCCCGAAAGTCGCACGCAGGCGGGTTCTTTCGGTTAGCTTTTGGCGGAATGACCGGCCTGATACCGTGGATCAGGAGCTCGTCACGGAGGAAGTCACCGTCGTAGCCTTTGTCGGCGAGGAACAGCCTCGGCTTGCCGACCGGTATCGCCAGCAAGTCAGGAACGGCGTGGTAGTCCGAAGCTTCGCCGCCTGTCAGGACGAAGCCAAGAGGGCGGCCCTGACCATCTGCTCGGGCGTGGATTTTCGTCGTAAGGCTGCCGCGTGATCGACCAAAAGCCTCCTGATAAGTCCCCCTTTTGCGCCCGCCGCCTGCGAATGGCCGCGAACAGTGGTGCTGTCGATCATGTGCTGCCAGTCATCCGTCAGCCCCAGTTTAACGAGGGGCTCAAGCAGGGCGTCCCAAACGTCTTGTTCGGCCCAACGGCGGAAGCGCACATAGACCGAATTCCACTTTCGGTATCGCTTATGCATGTCGCGCCAGGGGCATCCGACCCGAAGGACATGCAACATACCGTTCAGATATTGCCGATTATTGTGCGACGGTCGGGACTTCCTGCCGCGTTCGGTGGGCAACAACCTCACGATGATCCGCCATTCCATATCTGTCAGGTCGCCGCGAGCCAAAACTGCCTCCTCAAAAGCAGTCTTGAATCACGCTTCTGCTGATTTGGGAATCCGCTTGGTCAACAGGGCCTAAAGCTAAGAATCTTTGTTCGGGTAAACATTTTTCTCGCTAGCGGAATTTTTTAAGCGATGTAGAAATCAACACAACAACCCGTTTGCGTCGTATGAGTTAGAATTTCATATTACAATAAAATCGTTTAGTGCTTTCCCATGTAAACTTCCAAACGCTTTTTCAGGCTGTGTGCGACCTTTGGCTTTGCGTATTCACGGTCAAAAGATACCCCGCAGTACCAACCATATAGACTATGGTTCTCAATAAGATTTTTACGCAGTCGAGGTTCCCGCCACTAGCAGATCGGATCACAAGGCGCGTCAGAAAGCCGAGTGTTTCAAGCACAATGAAGTCTGTAGCTGCAGTCGTCCTTCAAACAACTGGTCAATCAGCTTCTTTACCACAACTCACGTGCTCGCTACCCGTCATAATGTTCTATTGTTGACCGTCGGCGCCAGTTAAGTCGCTTCTACGACTATACGTGAATTTCGAAGATCATACTGGGGATGATAGATTTCAGTCAAAGACTTCCTATCGTGTTTTAGAAATCCAATTACACAATAGACTTGCTGAAATCAATCAATTCATGCTCAAGTAAGTTTTATGCGAATAATATCTAATTTCCTCCCATAATTCCGCCCTGTGCACTGACTTGAATAATAGCAGGCGTTAGTATCACGGCAAATATGACCGGAAGAAAAAAAAGTATCATAGGTACTGTGAGTTTTGGAGGTAATGCAGCCGCTTTTCTCTCTGCCAGTTGCATACGTTGTTCTCTATGTTCTTGCGCGAGGACTCTAAGTGCTTGACTAATTGGTGTGCCATAGCGTTCTGCTTGTACAACACATTGTACGAATGTCTCAATACTATCAACACCAGTTCTCTTTGCAAGGTTCAGAAATGCTTCCCTTCTGTCGTTGAGGAGATTCAATTCTTTGACCGTGTATTCTAGTTCGCTTGAAATTTCTTCACAAACATATTTAATATTACTAATTACCTTTATCAAGGAATATTCGATGGTGCTGCCGGACTCGACACAAACAAGCATAAGATCCAAAGCGTCTGACCAATATTTTTTAATGTTTGCTTTTCTCTTTATTGATTTATTTTTTAAATATAAATCAGGAGATAAGTAAACTAATAATAAAAAAGAGCTTATTGCGATAATTTTTAATGTAAAATATAATAAGTCTCTCTTATCAATTATAAATGCAAAAGTTAATATTGATAATATAGTAATAAAAAATAATATAAATTTATATTTAATAAATCTATTAATCAAATTAAGATCATATAATCCCGCAGATTTTAATTTTGTTGATATTTTTACCGCGTCTCCCGCAATAAATTTATTAATAATGTTGACATTTTTCGGGTATAATAATTCATAATTTATATTGTTTTTTTTGCGTGTTCGCCTTGGGTTTAATTCGTTTAACTTTTTATCTATATTAAGGTAGGGGTAAAGTATAAATATAGATAACATTGTTATTGAAACAAAAAGAGAAAAATACATATCTATAATAATTCAAATTTCGAAATTAATCATTTTTTTCATGATGGCGCATCCAATAAGCATCCATATTGCGCTTGCGATGATAGTTAATATCCCGCTATCAGTGGTAAAAAGTAGTTTTATATATTCTGGTGATGTGAAATATGTAGCACCAACTATAAATAACGGTAGAGATCCTATAATGTAAGCAGATGCCTTTGCTTCTGCTGACATTGACTTTATTTTTTCGATAATTTTTTTTCTACTCCGAGTAAGGTTGCTCAAATTCGAAAGAGATTCAGATATATTTCCACCTGATTGGGACTGAATCTGTATAACAGCAGAAAAAAAACGCGTCTCCGGGCAGTCCATTCGCTCAACTAGGCCGCTGATCGCTTCATGCAAAGTGAGGCCATATTGCCTTGCTTCAACGATACGTTTAAATTCGATTTTTATAGGGCCTTTACCGTCTCGTGCAAGGAGAGCGAACCCATCAGCAAGCGGTAAACCTGTTTGCACGGCACGTATAATGCTATCGATTGCATGCGGAAAATCTGAAATAAATTTTTCTTTTCTAAGTCTAATACATCTCTTTATTAACAATAATGGCGTTAAAAATATTGCTATCAGAAGCGTGCACGCAGCTATAAAATAGCTTGACGTTATCATATAGATTGCTAGTGTTTTAATTGTTACTATCAAAGTAACTTTAGAAAAAAAGTAGTTTCTATCTATGTCTAAACCAGATTTGATGTAATATTTATTAAGTTTTTTTGCATAATTATTGTTATAAATTTTATATTTTAAATTAAAGCTTTTTGATTTTGTCTTTTTTAATTTATTGACATGGCGAATTAATTTATAATTATATGTATAATTCTGATATATATAATATACCAATATTAATAATAATGATATTAATACAAATAATAAAATAACCATAATATTAATCAGAATTTAATTGGTTCAATACGTTTCGAACTTCGTCATCAAGACCTAAAGCTGCTGCTTTATGAAAAAATGCCGGGCGTGATATTCCCGTTCCCTTGTGCTTTCCGCAAATTAATCCATCTTTTGTTACGCTTTCTACGTAAAATTCTAACAAGTTCTGCGTTACTATTGTCTCCCCTTCCATTCCTACAACCTCGCTTATGTGAGTAATTTTTCGGCTGCCATCTTGAAGTCGAGATACTTGAATGACGATGTCAACGGCGCTGACAATTATATCCCTTATAGTTTTTTGGGGTAACTGATAACCTCCAATTGCAATGAGGGTCTCTATTCGACTAAGACATTCTCTTGGGCTATTTGAGTGTATCGTTCCCATTGAGCCAGCGTGGCCTGTATTCATAGCTTGCAGCAAATCCATAACTTCCGGACCGCGAACTTCCCCGACTACAATCCTATCCGGTCGCATGCGAAGACTATTCCTAACCAAGTCGCGCATACTAACCTCGCCCTTGGCCTCTGAATTCATAGGGCGGCTTTCCAAACGTACTACGTGCGGTTGTTGTAATTGAAGTTCAGCTGCATCTTCACATGTTATAATTCGCTCCGAAGGGGAGATATAGCTGGCGAGGCAATTGAGTAGCGTTGTTTTTCCAGAACCGGTTCCACCCGAAACAATTATATTGCAGCGCGCTGCACTGATCAGCTTAAGGAGATTAGCGCCATTCGGCGAAATAGTACCGTAACTTTGAAGCTTATCGAGGGTTATACTGTCCTTGCGAAACTTTCGGATAGTTAATATTGTTCCGTCTATCGCAAGCGGTGGAACGATAACATTTACACGCGAGCCATCGGCTAGGCGGGCATCGCAAATGGGAGATGAATCATCAACTCTGCGCCCGACATTGGAGACAATTTTCTGGCAGATATTATGCAGTTCATCTTCGTGGCGGAATTTGACATTTGTTCTCTGAACTTGGCCTCCCACTTCAATAAATACACTCTGTGAACCATTTACCATGATATCCGAAACGTCATCGCGTTGAAGTAATTCTTCCAAAGGCCCAAACCCTAGGATGTCATCACATATATCATTTATAATTTTTATTTGTTCAGCGCTCGATAATGCAAAACGTTCTCGCTCTATTATATCCTTTATTGAAGATCTTAATTCAATTCTTCCCTCTTCGTTATTAGAGCGTTTCCCTATCTGAATGAATCGGATGGCTTTGCAAATCAGCTCGTTTCTGATTCAAACTATCTGCCGATGGAGGTCGGCAGATATGTCAAAGGCCCTTTCTGTTGATCTTCGTACCCGTGTTGTTGCTGCCGTGTCGGCTGGTGCATCGCATCGAGAGGCTGCAGAGCGGTTTGGCGTTGGTGTGGCGAGCGTCAGCCGTTGGCGCACCTTGCAAATTCAAAAAGGGAATGTTCGTCCCGGTCCCCTCGGAGGTGACCGCAATTCCCGCAAGACGGAAGCTTACGCTGATCTGATTATGGCTTGGCTCGGCGAGCATCGCGACGGCACCTTGTTCGAGTTGCGTGATGCTCTGTCTGCGCAAGGTGTCGTCATCAGCAAGTCGGCGTTACACCGTTTCCTTGTCCGGCACGACCAAACACGCAAAAAAAGACTGGCCATGCGGTAGAGCAAAGCCGTCCGGATCTTTTGGAAATGCGTCAGTCCTGGTTTGACAAACAGCTCGATCTCGATCCTGCACGGCTGGTTTTTATCGACGAGACATGGACCGCAACCAATATGGCCCGCACGCACGGACGCTGTCTCAAGGGCGAGCGGCTGCGAATGGGCTTCCCACACGGTCATCGCAAGACAACGACACTTGTTGCCGGATTGCGAAACACAGGAATGGTCGCACCCCTTGTCATTGACGGACCGATCAATGGTGAATGGTTCGAGGCTTATGTCGGTCAGGTTCTCGTTCCGACATTGAAGCCAGGCGATATCGTCATTCTCGACAATCTTTCCAGTCACAAACGACCGGCAGCACGTGAGATAATCGAAGCCGTGGGTGCGAGGCTGATGTTCCTGCCGCCATACAGCCCAGACTTCAATCCCATAGAAAAGGCGTTCTCCAAGTTGAAAGCCCTCCTGCGAAAAGCCGCAGAGCGAACCGTCAGCGACCTTTGGGACAGGATTGGAAAAATCGTCGAACTCATTGATCCGCAGGAAGCGCAAAACTACTTCGCATCTTGCGGATACGATCCACTATGATAGGGAAACGCTCTAATAGAGGTAAGATCAGATAAATCAATTACTTCATATATTATCTCGATGATTTTATCTTTAATATGGTAGATACTATTATTTACATCTACAGGAATAATTGTATTAGTATAATTTAATTCAGTAGGCTCACTGATTTTGGTAACGGATATTTTTTTTCCAAACACAAGTCATGCTTTCTTGAAAATATCAAATATGCTTGATCGAAATTTAATATTCTGTTTCGAATCTGTGTCAAAAATTTTATCTAAAATAAGACGCAAATCGATAGACGATTTAGTATTGGCTTGTTTTGATAGTATTACAGTTTCTCTATCTTCAGCACGAGAGAATTCAATTGGATAGTGTGAAAGTTTAAAACAATTACTTATACCTGTTATTTTTATAAACTCGGATTCAGATAGTTCATAATTTTTATTCCTATTAACATTATTAATAATAATATTAATATTAGGAATTTTAACGCTTATGTTTCGTATAAAATCTATTATAAATGCCGTATTTCGTAAATTTATTATGTTTGGTTCTGTAACGATTACGATTTCATTCGCTGAAATTATAACATCATTATATTTATCCGATAGATCATTTCCTAAATCAATAATAACATGATTACTTATTTTCTTACAGTTTTCAAATATACTATTAATTATATCTTTATTTATATTTTGAGTTTTATCTATGGGGCTTCTATAGGAAAAAACGGATAGCCTATCGGATATATCGAAAACTATCCTTTTCATGAGAACGCTATCAATACTATTTATGCCGCAAATTACATCTTGGAACTGATTCTTATTGGGAAGATTAAAGTATAAACTAGAAGAACCAAAATTAAAATCTAGATCTAGTAGAACTGTATTATTTTTAAGAGATTTAGATGTGTAATAAGAAGCATTATTTGCTAATACAGATGTACCTACGCCACCTTTTGATCCAATAAAAACGGTTGTCCGACATTGGTCATAGGAATAATTACTATATATCTTATTAAGAGATTTTAAAATTTTATCTTTAGAAAATGGTGCAGGGATATATTCAGAAACACCGAGTTCAATTAAACCCCTATATAGAGTGATATCGTTTACTTGCCCAGCAATAATTGCTTTGGTATCAGCCGGGCACATTGAGGCAATTTCTTCGACTATGCGTCCGATATTCTTTGGTTCTTCATCGAATTCCACCAAAATAAGATCATAGCTTTCGATATTCAGCTGCTTTAATGCCGCTTGGCTTCCACCCCAAAAGCGGTGTACTTTTGCTCGCCTGGCCCCTTCATCCGTGCATAGCTCCGTCAAATTTACATCTAATTCGTCAGATAATAAAAAAGCCCCGATAGAAATAGACGGAAGAATAAATTGATCGTCTTTTAAATTAGTAGAATCATTATTTATATTCATTTATCTAACTTATCTTTTTAGTTCTGAGCCCAACTCCATTTTTCCAATGCGATGTTTCTCAAGTGTCATATTAACGCGTTCGCCATCGGGTGGAGAAATTTTTCGAGGTTTAAACTGATCGTCAACGTTGTCCATTTGTGCGGCCAGATTATTGGTCACTGAGCAACCAAAATTTGCGTAAGGTTGCATTTCTTCCATGTTCAAAATGTCTTGGGGCCAATTACCGCAATTCTTACGTTGTATGCCCGTCAGACCATGGACTGATACAGTTATTTTATTTAATTTATTTCCTGTATTTTGTATTTGAACGAAATTAATTTCGTTCTTTTTAATACCGCTATGATGGAGGTATGTTTTTAACATTTCCGCAAGGCGTGAAAAATCCGCTTCAGATGTACTTGGATCTGGGACATATACACTGATTTTGGATCTACGACGATTGTTAAACTCTAAAATAGTTTGGTCTATTATTCTTTTTTGCTCATTGCTGAGTGTGGAATTGCTTGAGTTTACTGGTATATAGAAATTACTTGGTGATTCCTGATGAATAAAGGAAAAATGACTGTCATCACTTTCAATTGATTTAATTGTTTCTTGTGAGCAAGATGCTAAATTTATCAAAAACAATAGGTAAAATAAATTTTTCATTATATTTATGATGCTTATCTATTTATTTATTTATGTATCCGACTGTACCGTGGTACGGTTTGTTCGCCGTATCACCACGGCTGTTTCCGTATATCTTATTTATTCTTCCGAGAAACGTCGCAGAATTATCATTTTCAAATTGCAAGTTATCTGTTGGGCGCGATAGATATTCTTCTTTTGTTGGCTGCGATAAAAATGGAGTAACTATTATAACAAGCTCTTTGTCCGAACGATGTCTGGTGTCTTTGCGAAACATCGCACCCAATACAGGAAGTTTTGATATTTCTGGTACCGCATTGCGACCGTGAGATGCTTGGTTCATAGTAAGGCCTGCAATCATCATTGCGGCGCCGGACGGCAGCTCGATAGTTGAAGAGGCGTTGCGTCTATTCAGCTGAATCATCTGCGTGCCACTAATTGAAGATGTTTGGCTCGGATTAGGTTCTGAGATCTCTGTGATAACTTTTAGACTTATCCTACCTGGGGAAAGTACAACGGGTAGAAACTCCAAACCAATACCATATTTTATAAGAGATAGACTTGATGAACTGCGTCCGCTTTCACTTAGGCTGTTAATCACGTTGTATTCACCGCCTACATTGAACCGGGCCGTTTCGCCCGAGATCGCCGTCAATGTTGGTTCGGCAACAATTTTCATTGCTCCCGCTTGTTCCATTGCGTTCAGATAAGCTTGGAGAGTAGTACCTACTTTAACATATGGCGAAGCACTCGAAATCATACCGGGTAGTGTATTAAAGCTGAAACCCGCCTTACTACTTAGGAGGTCTATTCCAAGTTCTTTCTTAATCTCGCGACTAACCTCAGCAATGGTAACCTTCAAAGTTACCTGTTGTCCGCCTATTAATTTAATGAGGTTGACAATTTTACTGTTACGGGTTGCCGCGTCTCCTGTACGAATAGCTGAACCTACATTGTCGTCATCGGATAAGCTGCTTTGATTGACACTCGCTTCGCCTCCGGAAATAAATGCGCTCGCCAGAGATATGGCTTGCTCAATATCGCTAGCTTTATCGACTTCTCCGGAAAGGACGATGTTATCGTTCATAAGTGCGACTTTTATTCTACTCGAGGGTAAGTATTGCCGCAATGTTTGGCGGAGCTGCGCAAGATCGCGCTCTACGGAAACGTAAATATCGGATATCGTTTTGCCATCGCTATCGATTGCAATAATATTCGTTTGTCCCACATTTTTCCCAAAAAGGTAGATGTTGCGTGCGGAGCGGACCACAGCATTAGCAACGTTTGGATTGGCGATGATTATGTCGCTGACATCGCGGTCGAGGTGTATGATTGATGACTGATTGAGACCTAGCTCGAACTTTGAATGAGAGTTGCTTACTGATACTTCATCAGCCGCTGCATAGCTGGAATACAGTGTAGGGTTCACAAAACTGGCTGAACTTAGAAATATCAGCGTCGACCGTATTAAAAAATTTCGCGTTTTCATATAAAATATATCGTTCATCTACGAATGCCTACTTCCACAATTTTCGAACTGGTAATTAATCGAACGCCACCTGTAGGGCCGGGCGAGTAGACAAGATAATTAGCATCGGATGATGGACTGCCGGTCTTAGTGTCCTTGTCTATGGAAGAGCGCAATGAGAGGGCGATCGTCTGCGCCACCTGTTGGGCCGCTACCATAATTTCGGCTTGCTTTTCTGTGAGCTCTAGCGTTGCTGTTTTACCAATTATGGCAGGTTCTTCTTCAGGATTACTGCTTGCAGTCTGATCAACCGCCAATACGCGTATGTCATGGAGGATAGTTTCGGTGACTACACGCGGGAGCCCGTTATAATTCGCAATGTTCTTATTGTTAGGTTCGGCGCGCAGGCGCCCAATAATAACGTCCACCCGATCGTTAGGAAGAATAAAGCCGCCTGCGGAGGTGTCGACCTCCACTTTAACGGCCATCGCTCGCTTGTCAGGCTGAATTTGCAAAGACAACGCACGTTGTTCGGCGCCGATATGATCCTCGTGTCTTAGTTCAGCACCCTTTGAGAGTTGGCGTTTTGCGGAAAGTCTTGAAATATCAGCAATTGCCGCAGGCTCATCGTTTCTCAAGATTGCGTTTGAACCAACGCTCGTAACGGGTCTGGTTTCCCAAGTAATTGCGCCGTCGAGTTTTTCACCCGCATTGATGCTTTTGACGGTAACGAGAACGTCCACATCTTTTTGGGTCTCTGCTTTCTGCTCGGTAGCTACAATAGCATCATCTTTTTGCGCGTAGGCAAGAAAGCCGGTTACACCGGCCGCAATGCCAGCAAAAGCTAGGAGAGTTCCGCGCTGTAATCTCACCGCGTCACCTCAATATTCTCAATATGCAATGTCATAAAAGGCTCTTTAATTCAATTTTTATTAAACATTCATTAGGTGTTCTAAAATGCGAATCGATATCAAAATCCATGTGTCTTTTACATAAAAATCGAAATTAGTCATTAACAAATAAATATAAATGTGTATTAAAGCGGCATAAGGCAGAATCAAAGTTGCCTTATACCTAATTAATATGGGTATTATTAGTAATAGTTTTTATAAGGACTAAAAATGCGTTTATTTAACGAATTTCTTAAAAATGAATCCGGCGCTACTGCAATTGAATACGGGTTGATTGCAGCATTGATCTCTGTTGCCATTATTGTTGCTGCGACTACACTTGGAGATAATCTAAGCGCAACTTTTAAACGAATTTCGGATGTCTTGGGCAAAGCAGTTCAAGGTTCTAATAAACCATAATGTGATATAAGAAAGTCGTGGAAGTCGTTAAATATTAACGGCTTCCATTTCGGTTTAAATTAGATGTTATATATTATATCTCTATTGATGGTATTTGCGATCATTTGGGATGCTCGCACAATGCATATACCTAATTGGATACCCATATCGATTTTATTTTTGTACTTTGTATGGGTGTTTTTATCACGGCAGCAAACCTTTGATATAATCTGTAGTGTCTTAGTTGGGCTGGCCCTTTTCCTCGTAGCATTTTTGCTTTTTGCGAAGGGAATAATTGGCGGCGGTGACGGCAAGTTGATCGCTGCTGTTGCGTTATGGCTGGGGTGGGGCGCGCATTTGTTGGAGTATCTGGTCATAGCTAGTGTGTTGGGCGGAATACTCTCGCTTGCTGCATTAGCGAGCCGCAATCTGGCGCAATATCTACCATTACCAGCGTGGGTTCCAGACTGGGTGGTCAGAAAAGAAGCTGGTGTTCCTTATGGTGTGGCGCTGGGTATTGCGGGGCTTATTGTTCTGCCTGACGTGATAGTTATGGTTTAATCCTATGTAATTAGGAGCTGTATTTTTATTAATAAGTAAAGAAACATAAATGAAAAGTGTCACACAATTTAATTTTTATTTAAATAGATTTTTTATATCCTCAACATTATTGCTCCTTTGTGCCTGCACAACGCACACGCCGACCGATGCCGGACTGAGTAGTGGTAGTGCTGCTATTCCGGATGCAGCAAGTGATTTGGGCGCTGCATACAAAAAGCATCCAAGCGATAAAAAAACAGCGTTAGCTTATACGCAGGTGCTTGATAAACGTGGCAACTATGAGCAATCGCTGGCTGTTGTCAGAAAGCTGGTGATAGCTTACCCTAACGACAGAGAAGTGCTGGCTGCATATGGTAAAACACTGGCAGAAAATGGCCAGTATCAAATGGCTTTGCAGGCTATTACGCGAGCCCAAACGCCAGAGCAGCCTGATTGGCGACTGTTGTCCACCGAGGCGTCTGTCTGGGACAGATTGGGGCAGTACGAAAAAGCACGTTCCCTTTATCGGAAGGCCCATGATATTAACCCCTCCGATGGCTCCATTCAATCGAATCTCGGCATTTCCTACCTGTTGTCCGGCGATCTGAAGGCGGCTGAAGAAAATCTAAGAAAAGCAGCCGAAAATAGAGATGCGACGCCAATTACTCGTCAAAATCTGGCGCTCGCTGTCGGGCTGCAAGGGCGCTATGAAGAAGCCAAAAGCATATACTTAAAAGACTTACCTGAAAGTCAGACTGCTGATAATATTAACTATATAAAATCATTGTCGAAAAAAGTATAAAATGAATTATCGAACTTCAAGCCGAAAAAAATATTTAAATTATTTTAGTGATGAGAGTGGAGGAATAGCGATAATCTCGGCGTTGGTTCTTACCACGCTGTGCATTGCAGCGGGAGCGGCGGTAGAAGTAGCGCGCATCGCTCACTACAAATCTCAGTTGCAGCATGCAGCGGACGCTGCTGTTCTGGCTTCCATTTCACAGTCTTCTAAAGCGTATCGCCGGTTTAGTGGGGGAGGTGTGGACGAAGTATCTTTTGCTGAGTTGGGTAGAAAAGACGTCGCGTCTTTCTTTATTCAGAATGTTCAAGCTGACCACGCGTTAAGTGTGATAGATGAAAATATCAACGCTGAAGTTGGTAGCGAAAATTCTGTTTTGTTTTCCAAAATCACCTATACTGCAAAAATACATGCCACGTTTGCGCGTATTATTGGTTACGAGAATTTCTCAGTGCAGGGCCATGCGGAAGCAAGGCGTGAGCTGAATAAAGTTGAAAGCGAAAATCCAGCGCTTGATATCCATTTTTTTCTCGATAATTCACCTTCCATGGGCATTGGTGCCAGAGAAGAAGATATCGCATGGCTTCAGAAACTACCGATAAAAGATGAACAGGGCTGTGCCTTCGCATGCCACATTGGAGCCGAGAAAATGAATAATTGGTATCCACGGGATATACCAATATTTAGGCAGCAAGGCTTAGAGCGTTTCCCTATCATAGTGGATCGTATCCGCAAGATGCGAAGTAGTTTTGCGCTTCCTGCGGATCAATGAGTTCGACGATTTTTCCAATCCTGTCCCAAAGGTCGCTGACGGTTCGCTCTGCGGCTTTTCGCAGGAGGGCTTTCAACTTGGAGAACGCCTTTTCTATGGGATTGAAGTCTGGGCTGTATGGCGGCAGGAACATCAGCCTCGCACCCACGGCTTCGATTATCTCACGTGCTGCCGGTCGTTTGTGACTGGAAAGATTGTCGAGAATGACGATATCGCCTGGCTTCAATGTCGGAACGAGAACCTGACCGACATAAGCCTCGAACCATTCACCATTGATCGGTCCGTCAATGACAAGGGGTGCGACCATTCCTGTGTTTCGCAATCCGGCAACAAGTGTCGTTGTCTTGCGATGACCGTGTGGGAAGCCCATTCGCAGCCGCTCGCCCTTGAGACAGCGTCCGTGCGTGCGGGCCATATTGGTTGCGGTCCATGTCTCGTCGATAAAAACCAGCCGTGCAGGATCGAGATCGAGCTGTTTGTCAAACCAGGACTGACGCATTTCCAAAAGATCCGGACGGCTTTGCTCTACCGCATGGCCAGTCTTTTTTTGCGTGTTTGGTCGTGCCGGACAAGGAAACGGTGTAACGCCGACTTGCTGATGACGACACCTTGCGCAGACAGAGCATCACGCAACTCGAACAAGGTGCCGTCGCGATGCTCGCCGAGCCAAGCCATAATCAGATCAGCGTAAGCTTCCGTCTTGCGGGAATTGCGGTCACCTCCGAGGGGACCGGGACGAACATTCCCTTTTTGAATTTGCAAGGTGCGCCAACGGCTGACGCTCGCCACACCAACGCCAAACCGCTCTGCAGCCTCTCGATGCGATGCACCAGCCGACACGGCAGCAACAACACGGGTACGAAGATCAACAGAAAGGGCCTTTGACATATCTGCCGACCTCCATCGGCAGATAGTTTGAATCAGAAACGAGCTGATTTGCAAAGCCATCCGATTCATTCAGATAGGGAAACGCTCTAAAGCTTCGAATTGATGAGCTTCGAGAAGCCGTTGCAAATTTTGTCAAAAATGTTGAAATAAATCAAAGTACTTCAGGTATTGTTTCTCCAAAAGACAAAATAAGATTTTCTGCTTATTCATTCGCAGAAGCGCAGTATCTAGCAAAAAATGAACCAATAAGAAATATATTTAGACTATCGGATGAATATAATGAATTGATCAGTATCATGTCAGATTACACTAGATTTGATGTGCAGAAAGTAGGTTATGAGTTACAAATTAAGCCGGGTTCAGAAATCTGCACTAAAGCAAGCTACGAGGATGGTTGTATTGAGGTAGGAACTGCTAATAAATATATGGCCGGTTTTTATGTTGGTTCTCGAAACTCTAGTCATTTAGCGCGGGCAATGTCATATGTTAATGGTGATATAAAGAATAAATTAAATAATAACAAAAAAAGGAAGGATATTCTTTTTATTATCACAGACGGAATGGCAAATTTTAATAAAGATAATATAGGTCGGTGTTACGAAAAAAACACTGGGAACTACAGAAGTTCTGTAGATCAACATTCCGACGGACCACTAGGGGATTGTGTTGGTCCAATCGACATCGAAATGTGTGAGAGAATTAAAAGCGGTGGGGTTGGAATAGCTATCGTCTATACGCGATACCGAGATCGGCTAAAAGAGGGAGATAAAGAATTTGAAAATATTGTTCTCCCTCAATTGGGTCTCGTTGAAGATCATTTGAAAAAGTGTGCGAGCCCGGGTCTTTTTGAGGTTTCTGATTTCAGCGGTAATATGTACGAAAAGATCAGGAGTGTTTTCGAGAAAGCTTCGATGAATCTTAAGCTTGTTCATTGATTTATGCACAATGTTCAGTAGATTTTATAAGTTTATAAAAGATGAGCGTGGGGCTTCAGCTTTGGAATTTGCGCTCGTCTCCGTTCCGTTCATCTTAGTAATTTTTATGATATTAAATATTTCGTTGCTAATTATTGGTAAGCAATTATTGAGCAGCTTTGTTAATGACGAGGTGAGGGATTTAAAAATAAATACAAGAAAAGCGGATTTTAAAAATAATTATGAAATAGACAAGAAGCTATGTAGTAAACTTTCTTATTTTTTAATTACTGATTGTAATTCAATACGCGTAGATTTACATGGTTATGATAATATAGATGATAAAAAAATAGGAAGAATTAATAATATTAAATTTTCGATTGAGAGAATAAAACAAGGGCAGATAGTAACACTGGTTGTTTCCTACCGCTGGAATAGTGTTTTTGGTTTGTTTGATGAGCATTTTGCGCCTGTGCGTTCTTTCCGGGAGTCGTACGAGATAAGGACTTGGGTGAATGAATAGTTTAGTGTCATATGATCGTTCAAAATCAGGTTCTGTCACGGTCGAATTCGCGATTATTTTTCCAGTATTGGTAATCCTGCTTTTTGGGTTAATTGAATTGGCGAACCTAATTGATTTTCATAGGAAATTAGACCTGGTTGCTTCAACAACTGGAGATCTTGCAAGCGAACTAATATATGAACCGAATTCAAATTATTCTGACAGAGGTTCGGACAAAGTAAGTACGAGCAGAAAAAAAATCTGTGCTCTGCTTAAGGTGGGTTCCAAGAATTATTATCCCTTAAATGATCGTAACGTTTCGCTTAATTTGAGTTATTATACCGGTAATAAGCCGGAGTGGACGGGTTCTCTTCGTGGTGAGCCTAGCCCAAACAGCGAAGATCAAGTCCTGCCTGACTGGTTTATGCAACGATACAGTTCAGAGCTGAATGAAGCTAAAAGTACTACTAAGCGTATGGGAATCTTCAGAGTACATGTCGAATCCAAGTATGATCCGATATTTTTGGAAAGCGCGTTGACCAGTATAAATGTGTTGCCTAGGAAAAAAGATTACTGGGTATTTTTGAGAAATGAAGACGGTTTGACCTGTCTCGATTGTAGTGACAATTTTCAGTGCCTGAACTGATTAAAAATGTACAATTTCTATTTGCGGGTTGAAAGTATCCAAAGAAGGTAAATTCCTCCTAAAAGACCGGTAGTCAGTCCAATTGGCATTTTGATGTTTAAAGGAAAGTGTTGCGCAAATAAATCCGCTCCGACAAGCAAAACTGCTCCCAGCAGCGCACTTGCAATCAATGGCACACCCGGTGCGTGTGTCAGCCGACGCACAAGCTGCGGGGCCGCTAATGCAATAAAAGCAATCGGCCCTGTGGCAGCAGTGGCGACCGAAGTGAGCGTCACTGCAACAAGCACCATCGCGAGCCGTGTGGTTTCGACCGATACGCCCAGTTGACGCGCCGCATCATCGCCCATTTCAATCAAACTGATGCGTTGCGCATAGGTGACCACGATCGGTACGGTGATAAAGAAGCCGACGACGGCCGGAATTGCATGTGCCCATGTTCGGGTGTTCAATGATCCCGCCAGCCAAAGTTGGGCGGAAGCAGCTTGATCAAGGTCGCCTGCGACCAGCAAAACTGTGTTGACACCGGAAAGAACCGCTCCGACACCAAGTCCTATCAGAATAAGCCGATAGCCTCCGGTTGTTCGTCCTTTGAGGGCCAGCACGAAAACAATTATTGCTGTTCCAAGACCAGAAAGTACCGCCGCCAGCGCTGTTTCAAATGGTCCAGCGTTAAAGAGAATAATTTGAACAATCGCTCCGGTTGCGGCTCCCGTTGTAAATCCGATTATGTCGGGCGAACCAAGTGCATTGCGGGATATGGACTGGAAAATGGATCCAGCCATGCCAAGGGATGCACCGACGAAAATGGCAGTCACCAGACGAGGCAGCCGAACACGCATTATAATGCGCTCGGCAGTTGGATTGGCTGCATCACCCAGCAGACTTTTGAAGATTTCTTGAGGCGAAAAAGCCATCGTACCGGTGCCGATATGCAATATTGCGAATAAGAATAATGCACATATCAAACAAGCACAGACGATGAGCGTTCGCGCTCTCCATTGAATGGAAATGCTGCCTAATCTGATGACGGATTTGTGGAGATTGCTCATAGCTTTGATAATCGAAACCGGCGCACGATAATGATGAAGAAAGGCCCACCAATCAGCATTGCGATGATCCCGGCCGCAACTTCTGCAGGGGCAGCAACGATACGACCGAGAATATCGGCTCCAAGCAACAATATAGCGGCGAACAGTGCAGAATAGGGTAGTATCCAGCGATAATTCGGACCAGCAATCGTTCTGGCAAGATGCGGTGCTACCAATCCAACGAAGCCAATTGGTCCAGCGCCTGCTGTTGCTGATCCTGCGAGCAGCATGACTGCGAGACAGGACAAGAACCAGGTCGCATAGACATTGACGCCGAGAGCTGCGCCCAGTTCCTTACCGAGAGCGATGGAATTCAGTTTTCCTGCAAGTGAAAAGGCGATCAGCAACCCAAAGAAAATCGAGACAGCCAGCACCCGAATTACATCGTAACCCCGGCCTTCGACTGATCCTGCCGACCAGTTTCGAAACTGATCGAGCACGTCCGTTGGCGCATTGATGATGACAATGCCGGTTATCGAAGCGAGCACAACTGAAAGTCCTGCGCCAGCCAGCACCAGGCGTACGGGATTGGTTCCTGTTCCATGACCCTGTCCGAGCATAAAAACGGCAACGCCTGCCAGCCCTGCACCGGCAAAAGCAAACCAGACATATTGCGCCATGCTCGTCAGATTGAATGCTACAATTCCGAGGATGACAGCGACCGCCGCGCCTGAATTAATCCCAAGCAATCCCGGTTCAGCGAGCGGATTGCGGGTAACTGCCTGCATAATTGCGCCGGCAACACCCAATGCCAGCCCTGCAAGAATTGCAACCATCGTTCGCGGGATGCGCAGTTCCTGAACGATCAGGTGTTGATCATTATGAAGATCGGGATTCCATAAGGCTTCTATGCTAACCGCGAGCGGGATGGTGCGGGAACCGAGCGTGAAACTTAAACCGATTGCGATAAACAGCGCCAACAGCCCCACGCCCAGCCCCAATATCCTACGCTTGCGCAGATTTGTTGCTGATGCCCTGTAGGAGGTGGCGGGAGCGGTGTGTGCGTCAGTCATTGACTAAAATTGGCTGCCACAATATCGATCAGCTGAATGCCGGAATAGTAGTCGATCCGGAAAGAGGTCGCGCCGAGCGGATAAACCCGTTTGCTCTTCACAGCCTCAAGATTTGCTAAAACAGGGTCTTTCAGGAAAGCACTAACATCGGGATCAAGGCCACGCAGCAGGAAGACACTTTTGCCCGTTATAGCAGCAGAGAGATTTTCATGGGAGATAAAATCGAAATCTGAGCTTCGGGTAACTTGTCCCGCCAGTGATGCTGGAAGTCCTTCGACTTTGAAGCCCAAAGCCTGAAGAAGCTGGCCCTGCGCACTATCCACCTTGCCGATTGAATAGCTGTTGCCGATATTATAGCCAACAATGGTGATCGGCTCTTGAGAGGGCTTCATTTCAGAGGCCACTTTGGAAGCATAGTCGTTAAAACGCTTGCCCGCAGCATCAGCCTCCTGTTCCAGGCCAGTCGCCTTTCCAATCTCTGCTGCAATCTCCTGCCAGCTCTGGTTGGAATAGTTTACAACCATTGTTGGAATGCCCTGCGCTTTAAGTTCAGGATAATGTTGTAGAACGCTGTCTGCACCCGTTGCAGATGCAATAACAAGGTCTGGCTCAAGTGCAATGATTGCTTCAATGTCAAAATCAAGATTCGAGTAAAGAACTTCAACGCCACGTTCATCGGCGACTTTTGCCCATTGAGAGAAGAAGCCCTTATCATCGGTCAGAATGCTCGGCGTCGTCGCTGCCGAGGCAATCAGCGGTGCATTGATTGCAAGCAGAATACCAGTCAGGCTGGGCGCTGTTGAAACGATGCGCAACGGCTTTGACTTTAATGTCAATTCGCCCGAATAGTGTTTTACAGTTCGTGGCCAGGTGTCATCCTGAGACTGAGCGCTTTTCAGCGGCAGCATCAGAGCTGCAAGCATAACGAAAACTGAGACGATGATTTTTGTGGGTTTCACGGCCGATCCTTATCTGAGATCGTTATTCTGCGGTTCCGGCTAAGTGAGGGCACTTTGCTAAAATATGAATATTTCGCTCCATATTGCAGAACGCATTCTACAATGCAATACGGAGCCTTCACGGCCTGCATTCGATTTTGTGGTTATCTGCCATTAGGACCCAGTACATGACTCACCGCCTTCGCGCTGAAACCGTCACATTGAAATATGATGAGCGAACTGTTGCGCGAGATTTGTCTGTGTCAATTCCAGATGCATCCTTTACGGTGATTGTCGGTCCGAATGCTTGCGGGAAATCCACGCTTTTGCGCGCCTTGTCGCGGTTGCTTAAGCCTTCAACCGGTAGGGTCGTGCTGGATGGGGGGGATATTGCAAATCTGCCAGCAAAGGAAACGGCGCGCCGGCTTGGGCTGTTGCCGCAAAGCTCTATTGCTCCCGAAGGCATCACGGTTGCTGATCTGGTTGCGCGTGGACGGTATCCACATCAGTCATTTTTGCGGCAATGGTCAGCAGCAGACGAGGCAGCAGTCGCGCAGGCCATGGCTTCGACGAGGATTACAGAACTCGCCAACCGCCCTGTAGATGAGTTGTCAGGTGGCCAGCGCCAGCGAGTCTGGATTGCTCTGGTGCTTGCACAAGACACGCCTATCCTTTTGCTGGATGAGCCAACCACATATCTCGACATTGCCCATCAAATCGAGCTGCTTGATCTTCTGGCTCAATTGAACAAACAAGGGCGTACGGTGGTTGCCGTCTTGCATGAACTTAATCATGCCTGTCGTTATGCTTCGCACCTTATCGCGATGCGTGATGGCGCTCTGATTGCCCAGGGGAAGCCTGCCGATATTGTGACCGAAAAACTGGTGGGAGAAGTTTTCGGTTTGGCATCAGTCATTATCGCTGATCCTGTTTCCGGCACACCACTGATTGTGCCGAAAAGCAGCAGTTCAATCGACGAAGTTTCTTAGATTTCCGGCATTTCGAGCGTGGTATCCACAATCAGTCCGCCGGTCGATTCGTTGACCTTGCACGCTTCGTAAAACAGTGCCCGGCGTTCTTCATCGGTGCGCAGTTGTCCAAGATCAGCCACTGTCGTCATAACGCAAACGATTTCGCCTTGCGCATCAAGCACAGGTGAAGCCTGACCGGTGACGTTTGAGAGAAGGTGACTGGTCATTTCAGACCAGCGGTCGGTGCGAACTTTTTCCAGCACCGCTTTGGAAGGTGGCGTCCCGCGAAAGCTTGCAGGCTGTACTTTGCGCACCGCATCAATGCTGCTTTTAGGCAAGAACGACTGAAACACCAGACCACAGGCTGTATTGTCCACGGGCAGCGTATCGCCGAGCGCCAGAGGGTTGATCGAAAAATAAGCGCTGCGATACCAGCGCACCAGTGTTGGACCTCGATCTGTCCAGATCGCGACCCCG
Organism: Ochrobactrum sp. Marseille-Q0166; assembly: GCF_014397025.1. NCBI lineage: Bacteria > Pseudomonadati > Pseudomonadota > Alphaproteobacteria > Hyphomicrobiales > Brucellaceae > Ochrobactrum > Ochrobactrum sp. Marseille-Q0166. Next base: position 1,029,329 of record NZ_JACJUO010000002.1, read on the forward strand.
CCACTCATGGCGTGGCGCTGCGATAGCGCTTTCATATGATGGGCCGCAATTTCGACAGCATCGACCCGCTTCAATGCGCCAATTCCGATACTTAAAGCCGTTGGTCCCAGATCATAAAAGCCGCTGACAGGGTCTTGTTTTGCCAGACCTTCTTTGACGAGGCTTTGCATGTAACGGTGCGCAGTTGATCCACCCGTACCGGCGCGCTTGGCGACTTCGCCAAGGGGAAGCTCATTTTCTGCATTGGCCAGAATTTTCAGAAATTTTGCGGCAATCGATACCGACTGAATTGTACCGGAACGTTTATCGCTCGCGCTTTCTGCTTGCTCTAACGAAATGCCGTCTTGCTCTTTCAAATGCCTAGCCTCCCGCCAGATGAACCAATGCCCATTTGTCATTCTTTATTCCGCTGGGGGCATGTGTAGCGTGAACTATGTTCAAAATCATACGCGACACAATGCGCATTTTATCATGACAGACCAAACCCCGCCTGTTGCCTGTGATATTCCGAAGCGTTGCCAAACTGCAACAACCAAAATCCGCTTACGTTCATACTGTATTGCGGTATGCATTCCTTATTGCGGAATTGTTTCCATGCGGATAACGGAACATGAACTACATACTCATGTTTTGGGGCGACCTATGAATATCCATTTTACCCGTGGCTTCCTCTATAATGTCAGTGTGCTGACATTGGCCGCAATTTCTGCAACGCCTGCTTTCGCACAAGACGTCCAGAAAACGAACGATTCCAAGGGATTGGTTCTTGATACTCTGGTTATCACCGGCGAAAAGGTGGCCCGGGATATTAAAAACACAGCTTCTTCGGTGACGGTGATTACCGCAAATGAGATTTCCAGCCAGAAAACGGGTGACCCTTCGGTTTCTGACGTAGTGCGCGGTACCCCGAACGTTGTTTACACGGATACGGTGAGCGCGCCTGTCATTCGCGGTCAGGATACGCAGGGCCCACACAATGGTCAGAACGTCTTTTGGGGTGGTACCGTTCCGCGCGCTACCATCAATATGGATGGTCACTATCTCAACTATAATGAATATTATTACGGTGGCACCTCTGTTTGGGATGTAAAAAACATCGAAGTTTTTCGAGGTCCGCAGACAACATCGCAGGGTGCAAATGCGATCGCCGGAGCGATCATAGTTAATACGAATGATCCAACCTTTGAACGCGAAGGTGCATATCAGGTAGAAATTGGGAACTATAATTCCAAGCGCACGTCGATCATGTTGAATAGCCCGGTTTATAAGGATGAGCTCGCTGCACGTCTTGCTGTAGATTATTCGGGACGCGACACATTTATTGATTATATTAGCCCAGACTTTCTGACGGAAGGTACGGATCAAGACTTCAAGGCATTGACTGCGCGTCTTAAGCTCCTTTGGGAGCCAGCGGAAATCCCGGGATTAGTAGCAAAGCTCACTTATTCTCATGCGCGCAGTAATCGTCCAAGCCAGGAAGCAGCTTCGGGACGTTTTGAGGACCTTGAGCACCTAACGACTTCCATGCCGACTTGGAAGCAGGATACCAATACAGGCATTCTGGATATCAGTTACGATCTGGATAATGGCTTTAAGTTGTATAATCAGACGCAGTTTTCAGCGTCGGGCGTTCACCGACATACCGGCACGCCGACATACGGTAAGGCTGATATCAATCAGAAGAATATTTCTAACGAAGCGCGGGTAACTTACGGCGAGCAAGAAGATACAATCAGCGGCGTCGCTGGCATCTTCTATGCTCACACAAAATCTGATGAATTGCTCTTGCTTCAAGGCACAACGACTTTTGATGATACCAAGTCAAATCTTGGCCTTTTTGCTGAAACGAGCTACCGCATCAATGATCAGTGGACCTTAACCGGTGGTTTGAGGTTCCAACAGGACAGCATTGAGCGTGTCGGTGTTTCCGCGCTAACAACCAAGCCTCTCAATTATGATGAAACATTTTCGGCAATCTTGCCAAAGATATCATTGGCATATGCGGTTACACCTGAGCTAACCGTCGGCGCGATGGTGAGTAAAGGCTATAATCCAGGCGGTGTTTCTTTAAATCTTTCTTCTCGTGATTGGCACTATTTTGATGAAGAAAAGCTCTGGAACTACGAGCTGTTTACGCGTGCTAATCTTCTTGATGACAAGATCATGCTCACGAGTAATATATTTTACATGGATTTCAAGAATGCGCAGTATAACATTCCCGTTATTCTGCCCGACAACCTCGTTCAGTCCTACACGATCAATGCCGAAAAAGCTCATGCTTATGGACTTGAGCTTGGGCTCGATTATCAAATATTGGATAATCTATCCATCAAGACCAGCGCAGGTATTCTCAGAACAAAGATCGACGAGATATCAAGCAATTTTAACTATAAGGGCAATGAGTTCGCAAAATCTCCAGGATATATGTTCAGCGTTGGCGCGAGCTGGAATGCGACAGAGAAACTCAACGTGTCAGGGCAGGTTCGCCATACCGATGGCTATTATTCGGACATAGCGAACACACCGACTTATGTCGTTGATGCCTATACGATTGCCGACGCTCGTGTGAGTTATGATTTTCATGAATCCGTTCAACTTTACGGTTTCGTAAAGAATATCTTTGACGAGCGGACGCCAACATATCTGCAGCAAAACCGCGGTATAGGCGGTTTGGAAGCAAGTATGACGATGCCACGTACATTCGGCATTGGTCTAAAAGGCAGTTTCTGATTGTCGTCGTAACAGGTTTACCAGCCGCGGCCTTCGGGTCCGCGGCTTTTGTCTTGAAAAGAAACCGGATTTGAAAATGACCGCGCGCAAAAAGCTTCATATCGGTATGTCACTTGCCCCAACATGGCTGAGCAATGACGGCTGGAGACACAAGAACAGCGATATTGAAGGTGTATTTGGTGCCGACTTTTATGTTGATATTGCGCGCCGCGCGGAAGCAGCAAAGCTCGACTTTGTGTTTCGTCCTGACAATCTGTTTCTCAACAGCCATATCATGGAAACCACACCGGGATTTGCCAGTCTGGATTCGACCGTATTGATGGCAGCAATCGCCCGCGAAACATCAAAGATCGGCCTTCTGACCACCGTTTCCACCACCTTCATGCCGCCTTATGCGGTTGCTCGTCAGGTTCTCTCGCTGCATCATTTGAGCAATGGTCGGGCAGGGTGGAACATCGTTACAGCACTCGACGGCAATGTAAATTTCGGTCTCGACGAGATGCCAACCTCGGACGAACGATATGCGCGCGCGGCAGAGTTCACGCAGGTGGTAGAGGCGTTATGGAAGAGTTTTCCGGGCTCTGCTTTGAAGCGCGACCGTGCCACTGGGCATTACACCGACCCATCGCAAATCAAGCCGATAGACCACGAAGGTGAGTTCTTCAAAGTCAAAGGGCCGCTGAATATTCCTTCGCTTGAAGAAGTTCCCGTTCCGCTCTTTCAGGCTGGGGCGTCGCCTGCCGGGCGCAGTTTTGCGGCCTCCGTTGCAAACGGCATTTTCTCGGCAACACCCGATATCGATGCTGCGATCAGTCTGCGTGGCGATTTGCGTTCACGCGCGCAATCCTATGGCCGTCATGCCGATGATGTGCGCCTGCTTCCGGGCTTGAGTCTTTATCTGGCTTCTACACGCGAGGAAGCAAGGGAGTTGTTCTCCTACACGCATGCGCGTGGAGATCGGGGGCGTAAGATCTCCTATATTCGCGAAATGACAGGCCTCGATCTGACTGACTGGCCTGAAGATCGTCTTATCCGACCATCCGATTTACCACCTCCGCCGGAAAAGACGCGCAGCAAAACCCATGCGGGATTGTTGCAGCGTCTGTTGTTGAAAGAGACACTTCACATTAATGATCTTTTGCGGCGGCCTGAAGTAATCAGCGCTGCTCATTGGCAGGTTATTGGTACTGTCGATGATGCGGTAGAAGAAATCCAGAAATGGTCTGAGGTCGATGCAATCGATGGATTTATTACCGCTCCCGGCGGTTCAACATCGTCCATGCATCTGGCACTTGATGAATTAATGCCACGCTTATCTGAAATTGGCTTGCTGCGTTCTGAATATGCAGGCAATACTTTCGCGCAACACTTAGGCCTGACAGATTAAAGTTTTTATGCGGGCAATCCATGAAAACTGCCCGCATTTGGCCGATTAACTTCCAGAGATTGAAGGCAAGATACTGTCTACTTTCATTGCATGATCAAGCATGCGTTGCAGATTGGCTGCGTGACGGAAATCTGGCTGCAGCCCGACATCGCTGGCGACGGCTCGTGCAAAGCGTTGATAGTTTGTCTCAACTGTTCCGGCATCAATATCGCGCCACGTGGCTGTTTCGACGTCATCACCGATGGAGCCACGCAGGCTTGAGCCTGTAGGCGTGTGAAGCACTTCCAATGCGCCCTTGTCACCATGGATGCGCAGGCGCAATTCATTGAGATGACCTGTCGCCCAACGGCTTGCATGGATGACACCCAGCGCGCCATTGGCATATTCAGCGCTCATAACGAAGCTGTCATTCGCATCCAGCACATATTCACCGATGTGATTATTTTCAGCTTTTTCGAATGTTTTCAAGTGCGCGGAGGCGCGCTCGATATCGCTACCGATGGCATAAGATGCAAAGTCCAGAATATGGATGCCGATATCACCCAGAACACCGTTGGAACCATGTTGGGTGGAAAGGCGCCAAAGCCACTTGCTTTCGGTTTTCCAGTCGCCCCATGCTTTTGATACGAGCCAGCTTTGCAGATAGGATGCCTCGAAGTGGCGTATCTCGCCAATCTCTCCTGCAAGAACCACCTCACGCGCCTTTTGCAACGGGGCGACATTGCGATAGGTCAGATTGACCATGTTGACGATACCAGCCTGTTCCGCAGCGTCGGCCATTTCTGCCGCAAGCGCATAGTTTTCCGCCAATGGTTTTTCGCAGAAAACATGTTTGCCAGCATCAATAAGAGCCAGTGTGGTCGGATGGTGGATGGGGTCAGGTGTCACGTTTGCCGCTGCATCAAACTTGCCCCATGCGATTGCATCTTCAAGTCGGGTGAAGCGATCGTGAATGGCGTGGTTTTCAGAGAAGCCATCGACGCGTTCAGCCGATACATCGCAGGCTGCAACCAGTTCAACACCATCAATGGCTTTGAAGGCTTCAGCATGGCTTTTCGCCATGCCGCCCGTTCCGATAATTAGAAGCCTCATCATGCACCTCAGCGATAACCGGCTTCGCCGGCCTTATGCAGTTTCGGGCTGCGTTCTTCGATTTGCTCTGGGGCCTTATCAACGGGCACGTTTGGTGCTGTGTGAACTCCCGTCCAGGCAGGCTGTAGGTTATAAGCCCATTTGACAGAATTACGCAGAACGGTCTGCACATTTGCATCGTGATAGGTTGGATAAGTCTCATGGCCGGGACGGAAATAGAAAATATTGCCAGCGCCACGACGCCAGGTCATGCCCGAGCGGAATACTTCGCCGCCCTCAAACCATGAGATAAATACGGTTTCGAGCGGTTCGGGTACTGAGAACTGTTCACCATACATTTCTTCGTTTTCAAGTACGAAGTTCTCTTCCAAACCTTGAGCAATCGGATGACCGCGATTGACGACCCATACGCGCTCGCGTTCGCCTGCCTCACGCCATTTCAATGCGCACGGCGTTCCCATCAGGCGTTTGAATATCTTGGAAAAATGTCCTGAATGAAGAACGATGAGACCCATGCCTTCGAAGACCCGCTTTGCAACGCGTTCAACGATTTGGTCATTGACGCCACCATGATCCTTATGGCCCCACCAGACAAGCACGTCGGTCTGTGCAAGCCGCTCTTCGCTTAAGCCGTGTTCCGGCTCCTGCAAGGTCGCGGTTGTCGCCTCAATGTGCGCATCCACGTTGAGGCTTGCTGCGATCGTGTTGTGCATCCCATCCGGATAAATTGAACGGACATCTTCGTTGATTTTCTCGTGAACATTTTCACCCCAGACGATAGTGCGAATAAGCACGATTATTCTCCTTGTTTTGGCGTTGTCGCCTCTGTCATTGAACTTGGGAGGTCTGCGTCAAATGGCTGTCAATTGAGCGCGCGGCCGGTTTCATCAAAGCGATGAATATTTTCCCCTGCGGGAGAAATGGAGAGTGTCTCGCCAGACTTGCGTGTTGCGACACCGTTTTCACGGACCACAAGCGGTTCCTCAAGGCCGAGATTGATGTAGATATATGTGTCGGACCCAAGAATTTCGGTATGAATTACCTTTCCTGTCCAACGTCCGCTTTCATGCGTTACCGTTAGGTGTTCAGGGCGCAGGCCGATGGTGTGTGCATCAAAACCTTGCGCATGTTCGCCTGTCAGGAAGTTCATTTTTGGTGATCCGATAAAGCCAGCTACGAACAGCGAATTTGGCTTTTCATAAAGCTCGAGCGGCGTTCCAATCTGCTCCACACGACCATCACGCAAAACACAGATACGGTCAGCCAGCGTCATAGCCTCCACCTGATCATGGGTGACATAAATCATGGTGGTATTTTCCATGCTGTGATGGAGCTTCGCGATCTCAAGTCGAGTTGCGACGCGCAAGGCCGCGTCAAGATTGGACAGAGGTTCATCGAACAGAAAGACTTTTGGATCGCGCACAATGGCGCGGCCGATGGCAACACGTTGGCGCTGGCCACCGGAAAGCTGGCGGGGGAGGCGTTCCAGATAGGGCGTCAATTGCAGCATTTCAGCCGCTGACTGAATACGGTTTTTGCATTCCTGCTTGGTTTTTCCAGCAAGCTGCATCCCGAAGGCCATGTTTTTATAGACAGTCATATGCGGATAGAGCGCATAGGACTGAAACACCATCGCAATGCAGCGTTTCGAAGGACTGAGACTGTTCACTACTGATCCGTCAATGGACAGGTCGCCGTCGGTAATCTCTTCAAGTCCGGCAATCAGACGCAGCAGTGTTGACTTGCCACAGCCTGACGGGCCAACAAAAACCATGAACTCGCCGGGCCGGATATCCATATCCACGCCCTTGATGACTTCAAAATTTCCGAAAGATTTGCGCACATTGCGCAGTTGAAGTTGAGCCATAAGTTAAACTCCTAGCCTTTGACGCCACCAGCTGTCAGACCGGAAACGATCCGCCGCTGGAAGATGAGAACGAGGATGACAAGAGGTACGGTGACGACGACGGATGCGGCCATGATGTTACCCCACGGAATTTCAAACTGGCTGCTGCCAGATAAAAGTGCGATGGCAACCGGCACCGTGCGCTGCCCTGCGGACGAGGTGAAGGTCAGCGCAAAGATGAACTCATTCCATGCTGAAATGAAGGCAAGCAGGCCTGTTGTTACCAGTGCAGGCCACATCAGTGGCATGAAAACCCGTGTAATGATTACCCAAGGTGAGGCACCATCGACGATTGCTGCTTCTTCGATCTCGACTGGCAAGTCACGCATGAAGATGGTCAGCACCCAAACGGTGAAGGGCAGCGTGAAGATCATGTAAGAAAATATTAGAGCGAGCGGCGTGTTGAATATGCCGAGAAAACGGATCAGCTCGAACAGGCCCGCAAGTACTGCGATTTGCGGAAACATCGACACTGACAAGATTGTAAGTAGCAACAGCCCACGTCCTCTGAAATTCACACGCGCCAGCGCATAGGCGGCGGTAACGGCAAGCAATAATGAAATCGCTACCACGACGGTCGCTACAAGAAGTGAGTTTCCAAGGCTTTCAATAAAGCTGCCATGGGTCAGAACGCCGGTATAATTGGCGATTGAAAAATTTTCGGGCCAGAAGTCGATCTGAAACAGGGCGGTCCCGGATTTGAAGCTCGTAATTATCGCGTAATAGAACGGAAAGACTGCAATCAGCATGATGAAGGCAACGAGCAGATAGAAGCTGAAGGTTTTCGCATGTTGCATAATGCTACTCTCCCTTGCCGCTGAGGTTTACACGCCCAAAAAACATGTAGAGGACAGTGATGGCTGCAATGATGAGAAACAGCACCGTTGATGCCGTGGCCCCATAAGCGAATTTGTCGAAATCAAAGAGATTTTCGCGCGCAAAAACCGACATGGTTTTTGTCTGGGCATTGTTTGGTGTCAGTACGTAAATCAGGTCAAAGATGCGCAACGCATCCAGCATACGGAAGATAACGGCGACCATCAGGGCAGGGCGTATCAGCGGAAGTGTCACGCGCGTGAAAACTTTGATCGGGTGAACGCCATCGATTTTAGCGGCTTCGTAAATGTCAGATGGCACCATTTGCAAACCGGCAAGGATCAGCAGCGCCATAAAAGGCGTCGTCTTCCAGACATCGACAATCAGAACCGCAATCATGGCCGTGTCCGGATTGGCGGTCCAGGCGATTTTCTGGCTGATAATGCCGAGATTGAGCAGAATATGATTTAAAATGCCGAACTGGTCGTTGAACATCCAACCCCACATTTTGGCCGACACAATGGTCGGGATGGCCCATGGTATGAGGATTGCGGCACGCACCAGTCCGCGGCCTCGAAATTGCGCATTCAACACCAAAGCCACGATCAAGCCGAACAGTGTTTCAAGGCTGACCGAGAAAATTGTGAATCGGATGGTGTTCCATACGGCATCCCACCAGGCCGGGTCCGCTAGAAGCCCGCGATAAACTGTCTTGCCGCTCTTGAGGGTTATCCATGTCAGATAATTCTTGAAGCCGACAAATTCGGCAGTCGCTAGACTGGTCAACGATGCATTGGTGAAGCTGAAATAGATGGTACGGAGCAGCGGCCATCCAGCAACGAGCGCCAAAACAAGAAGTGTCGGTGCAAGAAACAACCACGCAGACTGAATACGCTGCTTGTGGAGGTCCGAGTGGCGTCGGGTTCCCGATGCCGCTCTTGATGCATCAAGAGAGGTCTCCGTCATGATTTTCCTTTAAAAAATCTTGCGCTTGAAAATATGCGTTCGGATTGCTTGGGTCGATAATCCGAACGCCGCTTGAACAGTCCTTACCAGCCAGAACCTTCGAGTTCGGTCAGTTCGACTTCAAGCAATTCAAGGTTCTCAGCTGCGGTTCCGTTTCCGGAAAGCGTTTTATGCACCGCATTCCAAAACTTGGACGAAACCTCATTGTATTTCACCTTGGTAGCAGCTGAAGGGCGAGGGACTGCGTTTCGGAATATTGGTTTCCAGTTCGCCATAAAAGGCTGTGCTGCGATGATTTCCTGATCATCGTACAGAGCTTGAATCGTTGGAAGGCGAGAAATTTCAATAGCCTGTGTCTTTTGCACTTCGGGTGAAGCGAGATATTTCACCAGCGCAATCGCGGCATCCTGCTTTGTCGAATATTTGGATACGGCTAGGTTCCAGCCGCCAAGTGCAGAGGAGGGGGCCTCGCCGTCCGCGCCTGCGGGTAAAGGTGCGACGTCAAACTTGCCCTTCACCGCGCTGTCGTCATTGTTGCCGAGCGCATAAGCATAAGGCCAGTTTCGCATGAAAACGGCATTGCCTGTCTGCCAGACACCCCGAGATTCTTCTTCCTGATAGGCAAGCACACCTTGCGGCGAAATGGTGTTAATCCAGCCTTTTGCTCGGTCAAGTGCTGCTGCGGTCTGTTCATTATTCACCGAAATTGTACCATCGGCCTCAACGATTTGGCCGCCGCCCGATGATTTGACCCATTCAAGGGCGTTGCAGGTCAGACCTTCATATGCATTTCCCTGAAACACAAAACCCCAGAGGTCGGCTTTGCCATCTGCACGTTCTTTATCCATGATTTCTTTGGCAGTTGCCGTCATTTCACCCCAAGTTTTCGGGACGGGTTTGCCGTATTTTTCAAGCAAATCCTTACGATAGAAAAGCGCTGGTGCGTCGGTGTAAAATGGCAGAGCGACCAGCTTTCCATTCACGGTTTGCGAGGCAACGATTGAAGGAAAATGTGTGCCAGTCACATCTTTGGTGGCTTCGGTCAGATCCACAAACTGATCAGAGAGCTGTGGCGCCCAAACAATATCTGTTTGATAAACGTCGATATCGGCATTACCCGCTGCAAGCCAAAGTCGATACTGGCTGAATTGCTCGCTGCTGGATGACGGCATGGCAACGATATTGACTTTATTGCCGGTGTCTTTTTCAAATTTCGAAATCTGCTCTTGCAGGAATTTTATATTGTCGCCGGTTGAATTTGCGGCAATTGAAATTTCAGCGGCTGTAGCAAACGTTGTCGTCAGCCCAAGGGCGACACAAGCTGTAAGTCCACCTTTCAGCATATTCATTCGTTCCTCCTCCTATCCATTCAGTCATTCAAATTCATAAAATTGAAAACGGTTTGGATGGCAAAAAGGTTGCAGATAACGGAATTTATGTCAACCTACTCATTGTTTTAAGCTAATATTTCGCATAAAAATTGGATATTATATAATATTTTTAAATTATTGGTCTTTGACATAGATTGACGAAAGGTGCGTCTTTCAACATGAAAGGATGAGAAAGGTGCAAATAAATTGAAATCGTTTTAAATTAGAAATACTATTACAACTCATGCGTTATGTTCGTGTTTTTTCGAAAATTACGAGCTACTGTAATTTTTATCCATTCCGTTATCAGCACAGTTTTCAGAATTATTCTTCCTATGAAACTTCGTGAATTTGCCAAACAAGTCGGCCTCTCTGCCACCACCGTCAGTCGTGCTCTGAGTGGTTATCCAGAGGTCTCCGAGAGCACACGTAAGCGTGTGATGGATGAGGCTCTTCGTCTCGGCTACCGGCCCAATGTGAACGCGGTACGGTTGGTGACTGGCCGGGCAGGAGCGATCGGCGTGGTGATGGGGCGCAACAGCGAGTTTCATTTCGCAGAGTTCATGCGTGGGATGGCTGAACGGCTTAGTCTTGACGAGGTTGATATTCTCGTTAGCCCCACTGCCAGCAATGGTACCGATGACGAGGTGCAGCTGTGCCGGAGACTTGCTACCAGCCGGCGCGTTGATGCGATTATAATTACATCCCCCAAACCAAATGATGAGCGCATAAGACTATTGCATGAAATCGGCATGCCTTTTTTGGTTCATGGGCGATCTGAAATCGATATTCCCTATGCCTGGTTGGATATTGATAATGAAGGTGCGGTTTATCGTTCTACCGAGCATTTGCTGGACCTTGGTCATACACGTATCGCAATGATCAACGGTCGCTTTGGTTTCACATTTTCGTTGCACCGTGATGCTGGTTATCGCAGAGCACTGGAAGAAAAAGGGCTTACATACAATCCATGCCTGGTGGAGCACGGAGACTTTACGGATGAGATCGGGTATCGCTTGGCCAAAAAGCTGCTCGAACAAAATCCCAGGCCAACGGCCTTTGTTGCTGGCTCGATGATGACGGCACTTGGTATTTATCGAGCCGCGCGGTCTTTTGGGCTTGTGGTTGGGAAAGACATTTCAGTCATTGCGCATGATGACGTCATATCGTTTTTGAGCGCTGACAACATGGCGCCTTCGTTGACCGCCACGCGCTCATCTATGCGGGCAGCGGGTAAGCGTTGTGCTGATCTTCTGATGGATATTCTCGACGGGACTGTTCCAAAAGATGTCAATGAGTTATGGCCGGTTGAACTGGTTCTGCGTGAAACGGCCAAGCGACCTCCACAATAGAGACAAGCCAAAAACTGAGACATAAAGAAATCGGCTTTTCAGCTTAACGATTCTCCAATCAATTTGGTTGTATCACTTTTTAGGTGCTGGTTAAAATACAAGGGCTTGGAGCTTTATCTTTAGAGATAGCTCTATACCTGTTTTATCGGATAGCTGAATGAGCGGTATCGCAACCAGAACAGGCATTCTTAACGGTGCTTCCGATCAAATTCGGATGACTATGCGTAAGACTGCGCTCGTCATCGCTACGGTGATTCTGTGCATTCTCCTGATTTCGTTTCGCCCATTTTCGTCGGCTGTAGTCTCCGACGGCCAAGCATCCGGTGATACCATTAATCAGCTTGGTTTCGGCATCGTAGGTGTCGTTTCGCTCCTGTCGCTTGCGATGTTTGCCCAGCCCGTAAAAGTTGTGCGTCTGGTCAGCCTTGGCTGGCTTTTGATGTTTGCCATTCTTGTGGCCTCAGCATTCACCAGCCACGATCCATCAACGGCCATTCGCGGGATTATGCTGACACTGATCGGCATTTTCGCGATCATGGCCGTTCTTGCTTTGCCGCAGGATGCAGATGGTTATTCATGGATGCTGTTGAGTGCGGCATCGATTGTAATCATCATTTCTTATGGGGGCGTTGTGGCGCTCCCCAATCTCGGTACGCATGGTTTTGATGAGGTGGAGCCGCAGAATTCCTATCTCTGGCGCGGTGTCTTTACACACAAGAACATCGCCGGTCCGGTCATGGCGATTTTTGCCTTTGCGGGTATTTATCTGTGGCGACGCGGCTGGCGGGTTAGCGGTGCGCTGATTACCTTGTTTGCCTTGTTTTTCGTGGCGCATACCGGTTCGAAAACCACGGTAGCGTTAATTCCCTTCGCCATGCTTCTGGTGATTGGTCCGGGTTGGGTCGGTATGCGTGGCTTGGCACCGCTGATGATCCTCACCATTCAAGTGGTTTTTGCGCTGTTCACCATCGGCACTGTGTTGTTCGAGCCGTTACACCAGATGCTATTGAAGTTCTCTGTCGATCCGACCTTCACCGGCCGCACGTCGATCTGGGCTTTTGCAATTGAGGCGCTGCATAGTCATTTATGGCGGGGTTTTGGCTATGAAAGCTTCTGGAGTGCGGATGCTGCGAAAGAAGCTGCCAATCCCTATTATCTTGATTGGGATGTGCGCGGCATCGTGCACGGTCATAACGGCTATCTCGACATCACGCTTTCGATGGGCCTTATCGGGCTCATCTGCGCGATTGTCGTCATCATCATCATGCCGCTGGTCAACTATATGCGGTGCAGGCAAACACGCGAAAACCTGTTGTTGGCGGATTTCTTTTTGATGTTTGTCTTTTTCGGTACGCTCAATGCGATGCTGGAAAGCTTCTTCTTCCGTCGCATGGACCCGGTCTGGCTCATGCTCATCTTTGCGATTTTTGGCCTTCGCATGACGGCCAAAGTCACCATTCCGAAACGGTCTGTATAGAGGGGTTCCTGTTATAAAGGAATTGCAGGAACTGCTCTATCTTTTTGTTTTTACGCATTATCCTATGCAAAGCCGCTTCACACTTTTGCTGGAAATGCTCTAACCGGAGTTAATTATGAATATTGCGATCATTGGCACGGGCTTCGTCGCCGATTACTACATGACCACGCTGCGCAATTATCCGCAATTGAAGCTGCTCGGTGCCTTTGATCGCTCGGCAGAGCGCCTGAAAGTGTTTGCTTCGCATTATAACGTGCGCGCCTATGAGAGCTTCGAGGCCGTTCTTGCGGATACAAACGTGCAGATTGTGCTTAATCTGACGACGCCGGAAAACCATTATGCGATTTCACGCGCCGCTCTTGAGGCGGGTAAGCATGTCTATTCGGAAAAGCCGCTTGCCATGGATTTCAACGATGCCAAGGCGCTGGTTGAGTTTGCAGCCGCTAATGGACTGACATTGGCGGCTGCTCCGGCCAATGGTCTCAGTGACGCGCAAAAACTGGTCTCAAACTCGATGAGCGAGATCGGCACGCCGCGTCTGGTTTATGCCGAAATGGAAGATGGTCCGGTTTTTCGCGACAAATGGGCGACATGGCGCTCGCAATCGGGCGCGCCGTGGCCGGGTCTGCATGAGTTTGAGATTGGATGTACGCTGGAACATGCAGGCTATGCGCTCTCATGGCTGGTTTCGCTTTTTGGTCCCGTTGAAAGCGTAAACGCCTTCTCCTCGATCACCTTCCAGAACAAGGGGCCGGGAACAGAGCATCTGCACATGGCGCCGGATTTCTCCGTCGGTTGCCTGCGTTTCAAATCCGGTCTTGTTGCGCGTCTGACGTCCGGCCTTGCAATGCCGAAGGATCGCAGCCTGACAATTGTAGCTGACAAGGGTTCCATCACGGTTGATGATCTTTGGGATAACCGTTCTGCTGTCAGGCTTGAATCGACGGAAAGAAAGCGTTCTCTTCTGTCGCGTGTTTTTGGTCGCGTGGAAGCAAAGCTTGGCAAAACGCTGCCATGGAAACCGGCTGTCGGCAGCAAGCTCGCCTATCCAAAAGGCGATACGTTGAGCCTGCCTTCATTCCCGTCACAGATTGATTTCATGCGTGGCGTGGCTGATCAGGCGCGCGCCATTGAAACCGGTAAGACGGCTTTTTTCTCCGGTGCGGTGGCCTTGCACATCACCGAAGTAGCGCTCGCACTCAACAATGCCGGTGAAAATGCAGCGCCTTATAAGGTGCAGAGCAGCTTCTAATCCGGTTGCTTTGCAAGCACAGTGCTGACGATGTTTGCCACCGCTGCGCTGTGCTCAAGTGGCATGATCGGGCTTGAAATCTCGCCGCGTGTCACGGCATCGCGCACGGCTTGCGCCTGAAACTGCAATCCGTTTCCAGCAAAAGCATGGTGTTCAACCGTTCTGCCCGGCAAAGGCAGGCGGTTCAGAACCTTGCCAATCAACCCACCCGGTCCTTTCGGACCAAGGGCTGAATTTAGCACATTGTTGGAAAAAATCGTCAGACGCTGTGCTTTGAGAAATGGCGCATGGATTAGGATGGCACCGTCTGTGCCTTCAATCAGCATCTGGTTTTGACCATCCCGATCAAAGCCGCATGAGAGCTCAGCTTTGGCATTCGCATATGTCAGCATAAATTCCGTGCGCATATCGACGCCGCTTTTGGCCTTTTTCCAGCGCCCGCTGACACTCTCGGGCAGGCCCAGAAAGCTGAGCGTAAGCGAAACCGGATAGACACCGAGATCGAAGGCCGCTCCGCCGCCAAGTGCCGGATTGAAGAACCGGCTTTCCGGATTTTCTGCTCGGAAATAGGAAAGGTCTGCTTCGATGCGCTTGATCGTTCCGATGCGCCCGGCTTTGATATGCTCACGGGTGGCATGGATCGCCGGCAGAAAGCGACTCCACATAGCTTCCATGGCAAAGACATTATGTGCCCTGATTGCGGATGTGATCTCGTTTGCACCCTCTGCATCAAGTGTCAGCGGCTTTTCCGTGAGGCACGCTTTGCCTGCGGCGATTGCCTGTAATGTCTGCGGAACATGCATGGCATTGGGCGTTGCAATATAAACGGCGTCGATATCAGCGCTATTCAAGAATGCTGCGGCATCATCAAAAGCCTTGTCTGCACCGATGCGGCTTTTGAAATCCTCTGCACTCTGCATTGAGCGCGAACAAACAGCACTCACGCGCATATCACTGCTTGCCTGAATATCGGCTGCAAAGGCGCTGGCAATCGTGCCTGTGCCCCAGATGCCCCAGCGAAAATCCTTGCTGTCGCGCTGCTTACTCGTCATGATTTTACCGCCAACCCCTTCGCGAAACCCTTGTCATTCATCTGTTGTATATCGCATGATATGCGCGATTACGACCGGCTTTGCCTGCCGGGTGTCTCTTCATGTGATCAAGGTAAAAACATGGGTGGAATTGTTGTAGCCGTTGCACGCGATGCGAAGCATCACTTCTCGAAGCAGCTCGTTTCAGAGATAACCATTGTCGCGGGAGAGGGGGTTGAAGGCGATGCGCACAAGGGTGTGACCGTCAAACATCGGTCGCGTGTGAGAGCAGATCCCACGCAACCCAATCTGCGTCAGGTCCACCTCATTCAGGCAGAGCTTTTTGATGAGTTGACCCAGAAGGGTTTTGACGTTGCGCCCGCGCAGCTGGGTGAAAACATTACCACACGCGGAATTGATCTGCTCGCACTGCCCAAATCGACAATCCTCAAGATTGGTCCCGAGGTTGTTCTCCAAATCACGGGCTTGCGCAATCCTTGTTCGCAGATTGAGAAATTCGAAAAAGGGTTGTTAAACGCCGTGCTCGATAAAACGAAGAATGGTGAACTTGTGCTCAAGGCAGGCATCATGTCGATCGTTCTTGCGGGTGGAAATGTACAAGCCGGTGATAATATCGAGATTGAACTGCCGCCGCTGCCACATGAGAAACTCCAGCGTGTCTGAGCATTTAAATCGGTTAGTATTTTAGAAAAAGGCCTATCAAATTTGCGTCATATGCCCTAGATCATCCAACAATAGGATACAGACTGGCTCTGCTGGCGCTAGATAATGCGACAGCAGCAGCTAAGACAGTCCAGTCTGTCGGCTCTCTATTTCTGTATGACAAGCCAGTTGGCTTTGGTTCAAAAGGGCAAAAAATGGAAAAAGCAGATATCGGAATGGTCGGACTCGGCGTCATGGGTTCGAACCTTGCGCTGAACATCGCCGAGAAGGGCTACACTGTAGCCGTGTATGACCGCGACGAGCCTGTTCTGAACGCATTCATCGAAAAAGCTGGCGCGCTGCGTGACAAGATCATCCCTTGCGCCACTTTTGAAGAACTGGCTGACAATATCCGCAAGCCACGCCCAATCATCTTTCTGATCAAGGCTGGCGCACCCGTTGACGCTGAAACCACGCGCCTCAAGGCCTATCTTGAGCAGGGTGATATCATGATCGATGCCGGTAATTCCGATTACCGCGACACGATGCGTCGTCTCAAGGCACTTGGTCCGAACGATCCAACTTTCGTCGGCATGGGTGTATCGGGTGGCGCAGAAGGTGCACGGCATGGTCCGTCGATGATGGTTGGCGGCACGCAGGAAGCCTATGATCGCATCGCTCCAATACTTCTGGCTGCTGCCGCAAAATATAAGGGCGAGCCTTGCTGTGCGCTGGTCGGTCCGGATGGTGCAGGCCATTTCGTAAAGACCATTCACAATGGCATCGAATATGCCGACATGCAGATGATTGCCGAGATTTACGGCATCCTGCGCGATGGCCTCGGCCTGTCTGCACCTGCAATCGGTGATGTGTTCGAGAAGTGGAATACGGGTCCACTTAACTCCTACCTAATTGAAATTACTGCAAAAGTTCTGAAGGCTATTGATCCTGAAACCGGCAAGGCGATGGTCGATGTGATCCTTGACGAAGCTGGTCAGAAGGGTACTGGCCGCTGGTCGGCGATTGAAGCACAGATGCTGGGCGTTCCGGCAACCGGCATTGAAGCGGCTGTTGCTGCGCGTTCGATTTCGTCGCTGAAAGCAGAACGTCTGGCTGCGGAAAAGGCTTACAAGCCTGCGCCGCGCAAGCTTGATGTTGCTGATCAGGCTCAGTTCCTTGCAGATCTTGAGCAGGGTTTGTTGGCTGGTAAGATTGCAGCCTATGCACAGGGTTTCGCGGTTATGGCCGCAGCGTCCAAAGAGCATGGCTGGAACATTCCGCTTGCAACCACCGCCCGTATCTGGCGCGAAGGCTGCATCATCCGTTCGCTGTTCCTCGATGACATTGCGCAGGCTTTTGAAGGTCAGGAAATCGAGAATCTTCTCTTGGTTCCAGCATTCGTTGAACGTATGGGCAAGGCATCGAAGGGGCTTCGCAAGATCGTTGCACAGGCTGCATTAGCGGGTCTGCCGCTTCCGGCGCTTGGCTCGGCATTGAGCTACTTCGACAGCTTTACGCAGTCGCAGGGTACGGCCAACGTCATTCAGGGCCAGCGCGACTTCTTCGGTTCGCACGGCTTCAAGCGTGTGGACAAGGATGGTGATTTCCACGGCCCTTGGGGTAATTAAGAGCCTGAAGTTATGGTCCTGAGCGAGGATAATCACAAAAGGGCCATAATCTCAACATGACTTAAACACAGGATTCACAAAAAAGCCGCCAGTTTTGGCGGCTTTTTCGTTTGTTTTTGGTCTTAATCGGCCAAAACGAGCAGATCATGCGATGCAAAATGCACCGTCACTTTGTCCCCGCGCTGAGGCGGTGTGAGTGCCGGATCGTTGAACGTGTCGAATGATAACTGGTTCTTGCCAAGCGCCACGCGCGTGCGAATGACGGAGCCGAGGAAGTGCACATCCTCAATGGTGGCTTCAAGTGAAGTGTCGTGGCTCTTGCGCGCTTCCATACTGACCGCTTCCGGGCGCAGCGCCAATGTAACCGCTTTGCCCTTTTCGTGATGGCCAAGTTCTTCATTCACCTTGATCACGCGGCCATCGAGTTCAATGCTGTTCTGTCCCGGTTCGGCGACCGATGCTTCAAGCATGTTGAGCGTTCCAACGAAGGAAGCGACGAAGCGCGATGCAGGGCGGTTATAAATGTCGAAAGGCGTACCGATCTGGTCAGCCTTTCCTTCATGCATAACAACGATGCGATCAGAGATCGACAGTGCTTCTTCCTGATCATGGGTCACGAAAACCGTGGTGATGCCAAGCTTCTGCTGGATTGCCCGGATTTCCTGACGCAGCGAGATACGGATTTTCGCATCAAGTGCTGACAGCGGTTCGTCGAGCAAAAGAACTTGCGGCTTGGTTGCAAGCGCGCGCGCCAGTGCCACACGCTGCTGCTGGCCGCCGGACATCTGATAAGGATAACGGTCTGCTAGATGTTCAAGCCGGATCAGACCGAGCATTTCCTTGACGGTTGCGTCGATTTCCGCTTTTGACTTACCCGAAACGCGCAGACCAAAGGCTACGTTTTGCGCAACAGTCATGTTGGGAAACAGTGCATAGGCCTGAAACACCATACCGATATTGCGCTGGTTCGGCTTGAGATCAACCACATCCTTGCCGTCAATTTCGATTGCACCCTGATCGGCACTTTCAAAACCTGCAATCATGCGCAGCACGGTTGTCTTGCCGCAGCCTGACGGGCCGAGGAAGGAAACGAATTCACCTTTTTCGACAGCAAGGTTGAAATCGTGGACGACGGTATTGGCGCCGAAGCTTTTTTTCAGGTGCTTGAGATTAAGAAAAGCCATGACTGTTACCCGGCGTTTGTCTTGAATTTATTGAGGCGGGAAACGAGCTGCAACATGATGATGCTGAGCCACGTAATACCGAAGGAAATGATCGCCAGCGCGGAAGGTTCATAGGCGCGGTTGGCGCCAACGAGCTGCAGATAGGGACCAAAAGCGGGACGATTGAGCAGCGAAGCCAGCGTGAATTCGCCAATAACAATGGCGAAAGTGATGAAGGCACCGCTCATGACACCTGAGATCACATTCGGAAAAATGACCTTGAACATGATCCGGCCCCAGCCCGCGCCGAGACTCTGGGCTGCTTCGGTGAGCGTGCGTACATCAATGGTGCGCATGGCAGTATCAACAGCACGATACATGTAAGGCAGCGACAATGTCATATAGCCAAACATCAGCAGCAGGTCGGTGGCCCGCGTTGATGAGGTGAATGGCAGCCATGACGAAGAATTATAGATGCGCAGATAGCCGAACACGATAACGATGGCCGGAATGACCAGCGGCATCAGTGTGATAAACTCAATCAGCGGGCGCAAATGCGGCAGACGCAGGCGAACCCAATAGGCTGTCGGCACCACGAGTAGCACACCGAAGATGATCGTCAGAATGCCGAGAATGATCGAATAGCTGAAGGTTGCCTGAAAATTCGGATCGCTGAAAACGACTCTATAGGCATCAAAGGAGTATTCACCGCGACGCATACGAAGCGAAAATTCAAACGTGCCAATCAGCGGTACGAGGAAGTAGATCGCGCCAATGAAAAAGGCGATCCATGCACCGATTTTCTGGGCGTTAAGGCCTTTTTTCATCGTTGCCACCTTTCGGCACGCATACGCAGCCAGATGTAGATCAGGTTTGAAATGCCGGTAATGACGATCATACCCAGCGCCAGCGCGTAGCCTAGATTCTGGTTATGCAGCACATCACCTCTGATCTGTGCATAGAGCAGGATCGGAACGATGTTGAGCGATGAGCCGGTCAGCGCATAGGCGGTGGCAATTGCTCCAAAGGCGTTTGCGAACAGAAGCAGCGTCGTACCGAGCAGGCTTGGCCAGAGAATCGGGAAAGCAACCATTCGCCAATATTGCAGGTTGGTTGCACCCAGGATCGAAGAAGCTTCACGCCATTCTTTCTTAAGGCCATCGAGAGCAGGGGTCAGAATGAGCACCATCAGTGGAATTTGGAAGAACAGATAGGTGATTGTCAGACCGAAGAAACTCAACAGATTGAAGCCGGTCGAATACAAATTGAAGCCGAACCACTCACGCAACAGAATGGTTACGAAGCCGGTACGGCCAAGGGTCGCAAGAAAGGCGAAAGCCAGCGGAACGCCAGCGAAATTGGATGCAACGCCTGAGAATGTCAGCACCGTTGGGCGCAGCCAGCGCGGAAGATTGCCCAGCACCACGGCCCAGGCCAGAAAGAAGCCGATCAACGCGCCACCGAGCGCGGATGCAAGGCTCACTTTGATAGAAATCCAGTAGGCGCTGAGAATCTGCGGCTGGAAAAGATCCTGAACGTTTTTAAGAGTGAAATTGCCGTCCGGATCCTGAAAAGCGCCGACAATAAGATACATCGTCGGCCAAAGAAGGAAAAGTATGGCAAAGAGGAAGAACGGAGCAACGCCAAGCCACGATAGCGGCAATTGACGCTTTCGCACCTGCTTAAAAGGTACGTCTGTATCGGCTGTTGAACTCATATGTTCTTTCTTAGGGCGCGTTTTCGATCTTATGGGATCAAATCGGCACTCTATATCCTTTATTTAAAGCATAATCGAATTGATCCTCGTTTCACTCCGGTCGGATTATGCGGCTTAAAGCAAAATCTCGAAAAGACCACAGGACTTCCTGATTAATCGGCGTGAAAGCAAAGACTGTGACGACCATTTCTGGCCGCCACAGATCATAAACAGGGTAAGCTAAATTGACTTACTGGACGTTTGCACCAACCACGCTGTCCCAGTTCTTGGTGATTTCTTCCTGAGCGGTTTCAATCTGTTCAAGAGTTGGGAAAATCGCTTTTTCGTAAGATTCTGCTGGTGGCAGCTTGTCGAGCAGTTCCTGTGGAATCTTGCCAGCCTTGGCCATCGCGTTGAAGCGGATCGGGTGGCAGTAACCCTTCAGATAACCAAGCTGACCATCATCCGAATAAATATGCTCCATCCAGAGCTTTGCAGCATTTGGATGCGGTGCATAGGCACTGATTGCCTGTACATAAACGCCAGCAACGACGCCAGTCTTCGGGATCACAGTTTCGATTTCCGGATTGCCTTTGAGCGTATCACGGTCTGCGAGTGCATTGTAATCCCAGCGAATGACGATTGGGGTTGAACCCTGCGCCAGAGAAGCTGCTTTACCGATCACTGGAACGAAGTTGCCAGCGGCATTGAGTTCCTTGAAGAATTCAAGGCCTTTCTTGCCGGCTTCAGCGCCTGGTTCAGCGCCGCGTGCGATGCCTGCAGCGTGAACGCCGAGGATTGCCTGTGCGGAAACACGTGGATCACCGGCCAGTGCGACAGAGTTTGCGTAATCGCTTTTGAGCAGGTCTTCCCAATCCTGTGGGACGTCCTTAACGATGTCCTTGTTCACTTCGAAACCAAGAACGCCGTAATAGTCGCCATACCAGTAACCTTCAGGGTCCTTGGCACTATCAGGGATTTCGTCCCAGGTCGCGACCTTGTAAGGCTGAATCAGGCCGTCTTTCTTGGCAGTTGTGCCAAAAGCAAAGCCAACATCGATGACGTCAGGAGCCTGCGGGCCCTTGTTATCCTTGTTTGCCTTGATGGCCTCGATCTCGTCGCCCGAACCGGCATCAGGGTTCAGCTCGTTAACCTTGAGGCCATACTTGTCTTTGAAGCTCTTGATGATGTCGCCATAGCCGCACCAGTCATGTGGCAGCGCGATTGTGGTCAGTTCGCCTTCAGCCTTCGCAGCGGCGATGAGTTCAGCTGATGGTTCAGCGGCAGCGATCGAAACCCCACCGACAGCGATTGCCGTCGAAAGCGACAGCAGACGCGCAGTAAATGCAAGCATGTTAAACTCCCCTGTTAAGTCGGGCGAACGCTCCCGGTCGATTCCAGTGTTCGCGCACTCCCGATAGCCGTCCTAGATGACGGTTGGATGACAGTTTGTTGTTTGTCACAAATTATCAACGACGGAAAGTGAAACACGTTTTCAGAGACTTAGCAATTGACCCTAACAGATGAACTGCATTTTTATGACAATTAATATGACAAAGGTTTCGTCACTGTCATAATTTAAAAAGACGCTTTTCTCATAACGACAGGAGTTTGCCTGCGCGCGGCATTGCCGGCACAGATTGGTTTCGAATGAAAATATTTGAAGAATTATCGAAGCGAAGCCGGTTTCGTATGAAACCGTGCCTTATGTCATAAAATGGCTTTTAGTGACCTCCACCGCCACCCGCGGCCTGTTTCGGCTTGCGCAGCATGATCGCACACACAGCCAGTGAGCAGAACATCACCGTCAGGATAAAGAACACGTCGATAAATGACATGAGTGTCGCCTGCTGGCGCACCATTCCGGACAATTTGGCAATGGCGACAGTCGGGCCGTCGAGACCGGCTGCGTTATATTTGGCAGTCAGGTTTGCCAACATCTTTTCGGCTTCGGCATTGCCCCAGCGCACATGTTCGGCCAGCCGTTCGTAATGCATATCGCTGCGGCGCATCAGGATCGTGTTGATCACCGCGAGGCCGACAGCGCCGCCGAGATTACGCGTCAGGTTGAAAAGGCCGGAAGCATTTTTCATTAAAGACGGCGGCAAAGTTCCAAGCGCCAGATTGTTGATTGGAACCATACACAGCATCAGCGAACAACCACGCAAAATCTGTGGGATGAGAAGTTCGTAGAAATCCCAGTCCGCGGTTAGGCCCGTAACCATCCACGTACCCGCGGCAAAGCCCAGGAAGCCGATCATCATCATCAGCCGCGGGTCCATGCGCGTGGACAGAAACCCTGCAATCGGTGCTGTAAAGAACATGGCAAGGCCGCTGACAAACAGCGCTTCACCGATCATGAGAGCGTCGTAGCCACGTATCTGACTGAGATAGAGCGGATAAAGATAGGTAAGCCCATAAAGACCAACCCCCATCACGAATGAGAACAGCGAACCGAAGGCAAAGTTGACATTCTTGAAGGCTCGTAAATCTACGATCGGCTCTTCGGCGGTGAACGCTCTGTAAAAGAACAAAAGACCGCCGATCATCATAACACCGGTCAGAATGAAGATGGCTTCATCCTGTAACCAATCATTGCGGGGGCCTTCTTCCAGAACATATTCCATCGAACCGAGGAAAGCTGCCATCCCGGCAAGACCCCACCAGTCGAACTTGCTCAGCAGTGAGCTGTCGCCTTCGTCGAAGTCGATAAGGTTCCATGCTGCGATTGTGACGAGGATGCCGGGACCGACATTGACCAGAAACAGCCAGTGCCATGAGAAAGCATGGCTGAGATAGCCGCCGATGGTCGGGCCGATGGTTGGCGCAAGGGTGGCAACAAGGCCGATCATTGGTGACACAATGGAGCGCTTGGATGGCGGAAAGATCGTGAAGGCTGCCGCAAACACGCTCGGGATCATGCCGCCGCCGATAAAGCCCTGAATGGCGCGATAGACGATCATTTGATCGATATTGGTGGCAGTCGCGCAGAGCATGGAGGCAAGCGTAAAGCCCGCAGCGGAAACGGTAAACAGCACGCGGGTGGAGACAAGGCGCCCGAGGAAGCCCGAAAGCGGAATCATGATGACTTCCGCAATCAGATAGGATGTCTGCACCCAGGAGATTTCATCGGAACTCGCGCTCAGGCCTGCCTGAATTTCAGACAGCGATGCAGACACAATCTGGATATCCAGAATGGCCATAAACATGCCGAACACCATCGCAAGAAAGGCAATCGCCTTCTTGGGATCGATACGATCATCTGCGGGAGCCATAGGCCCCATCGTGGTGCTTGCAGCCATGAAGGCGCACTCCGAAAAGGAAAAAGGAGGTGGTGCATCGATGAAGTGCGCACCACGTAACTATTCGTTGAAAGGCCGTGTGGTGCCCTAGCTTTCTGGGGCCGTTCGGGTATCGATCTCAACGGTTACGCTAAGGCCTGCACGGATTTTGCCAGAGTCGAGTGCGTCCTGCGGGATCGTGATACGCACCGGGACGCGTTGTACGATCTTGGTAAAGTTACCCGTCGCGTTTTCAGGTGGCAACAGCGAGAAGACCGCGCCCGAAGCCGGTGCAACCGATGCAACCTTGCCTTCAAAATAAGGGCCGTCGATGGCATCAACATAGATGCGTACAGTTTCGCCAGTTTTGATATGGCCGAGCTGCGTTTCCTTGAAGTTTGCATCGATATAAAGTGCATTCACAGGAACGAGTGCCGCAATCTTCTGGCCAGCCGAAACAAGATCGCCCTTCTTGCCAGAAAGATTGCCGACGACACCATCGAAAGGTGCGCGAAGGGTGGTGAAGTTAAGATCGCGGGCGGCCTTGTCACGGGCGAGCTCCAGCGAACGCATGGTGCTTTCCGCTTCCTTATACTGCGCATTCAGCACTTCGATATTGGCATTTGCAGAAGCGATCTGCGCATTCGAGCCGGCAAGCTTTGCCTTGGCCTGATCAAGCGAAGACTGTGCATTATCCAGTTCCGATTGCGCCGAGAAGCGCGTATCATGCAGCTTCTGGACGCGTACCATTGTGCTCTCGGCATTCTTCAAAACAGCCTGCGAAGCCTGTTCGTCCGCCTGAGCCTGCTGCAAACTCGCCTTTGACGCGTCAATCTGCGCGTTGATGCGCGCAAGTGTCTGCTTCTGCGTGTTGAGCTTGGCTTCCGCATCGTCGAGTGCGATCTGATAATCACCGGCATCAAGCTGGAAGATCACATCGCCGGCTTTGACGTGCTGGTTGGCAACAACTGGAATATTTTCGATATAGCCGGTGACTTTCGGTGCAATGGAAGCAATGTCGCCCTGCACATAGGCGTCGTCCGTTGAAACCATGAAGCGGCCAACAGTCCACCATTCATATCCATACCAAAGTCCGCCCGCCACCGCAGCAATGAGAACGACCGGCAGAACAACGCGCTTGCCGAGGCCCTTTTTTTTACCACCCTGCGCAACGGCTGGTGCGGTTGTATCTGGAGAAGTCTGTGGAGCAGGCCGTTCCCCCATTGGTTCGGCGCTCACTCTGGACTGTTCTTCCTGACCAACAGGCGTCGGGAACGGTCGAATATCAGCTGTATCGACAGATTTGTGTGCGGACATGAGACAAACTTTCTGTATAACCGCTTCAACGAACCGCTTGGTTCGATGTTGACTTAGAGCAATAACTTGCCCATATCAAGTCTCATCGAACCGATTGGTTCGAGAAAATTATGAGTTTTGTACAATGAATTGTGATCAGCGCATAGAAAAGAACGCATCGATGGTTAGCGAAAGCACACCCGTCCAAACCGAGAGTGGTGCCGATTTGGAATGTGGCCGCACCCGTCTCGGTGCAGGGCAGGACCCCGCAAAGCGCCAGCAAATTCTTGAAGGCGCACAAAATGTCTTTTTGCGGATGGGCTTTGATGCTACAAGCATGAATGACATCACGCGCGAAGCAGGCGTTTCAAAGGGAACGATTTACGTTTATTTCAATAGCAAGGAAGACTTGTTTGTTGCGCTTTGTGAACATTATCGCCAGACGACATTCAGCCAGATGGTCGACAAGATCGACAAAGGCTTTTCCAATCGCGAGGAATTGGCAGAATTCGGTGTGACACTTGTCACGCTTATTACGTCGTCCACGGCCATTCGTGCTCAACGTATTATCCTCGGTGTGAGCGAAAGAAAGCCGGAACTGTCTGCGCGTTTTTATGAACGTGGTCCCAAACGTAGCCACATGATTATGGCGGACTATTTTTCGAGAATGATTGAAGCTGGGAAATTTGAGCCCTTCGACCCCATTCAAAAGGCGTATCAACTTACAGATTTATTCCTTTCAGGTCTCTATCGTCCACGTCTGTTCGGCGTGCTGGAGGAGCCGCCATCGCCAGAAATGATCAGGGATAATGTTGAATCGGCGCTCGATATGTTTTTCAAGGCGCATGCAAAAACACCTGCGAGTGTTTCAAAATAGGACAATCTGCGGTGCATTGAGCGGGTTTTGACGTTGTGTATCCCACAATTCGGCTTTTCTTTGCGGGAGCCATATTTTCGTACAGTTCTTGTGTGTAATCCGTGGCAATCAATTAATTGCGGGTTGCCAGGCAGCCTATTTTTTATGTGACTGAAAAGCGATTGAATATTCAATGGAGTCGATTCGCCGCTCATTTTTTTAACGCGGAAGTTGAAGCGACATCCTTCTGTTTACTACCAAGGATTTTATGCAATGACTCTCGATTTGATTCATTTTCCAAATTTTAAAAAGACTTTTTTCGGAAGCTCTTTTCAAAGTGATACACTGGCCCTTTTGACACGTATTCGCGATGAAATTGGATGTCGGCATATCGTTCATACTTACCGGGGACGGATCGCGGATTGCTCAAAACCCAATTCAGCGGATTTGACGGTCGTTATGACTTCTCCACCAAGCTGGGTGGCGCGATATTCTTCGAAAAATTACTTTGTTATAGATCCCATTTTTCAGGAAGATGCACCTTATTTCCGTAGCGATGTCAGCGGCATTGTCCGAGACCTCAAAGAAGATGCGGACAAATGTCCTGCTGTCGCGGAAATGCTATTGGATGCCGAAAAACACGGCATTGGTAATGTTCTGATTGCCGTTTCTGCACGTAATCCGAAGGGAGCTGTAGGCTGTACGCTTTTTAGCTTCGATTTGGAAGAAGGCGAAAACAGAGAGCAATTCGTCGCAAAGCTGCGCCCCCGTTTGCTCAGTGTCTCTGGTATTATTCATAATAGTCTTTGCGGATGTAAAGACACCAGCGCTGCTGCTTCTCTTTTGACACCACGCGAAGTAGATTGTCTACGTTGGGCTGCTAATGGCAAAACAGACGGAGAGATTGCTGAAATTCTCAGTATCGCTCGTTGGACAGTCGTTACATATCTTCAAAACGCTAAGATAAAGCTTAATTGCTCGAACAGAACATCAGCTGTGGCTACAGCCCTTTCTTTGGGTATTATTGATATGCCGGAGGTTCAACATCTTATGTAATTAATATTTAAATGTATTTGAAATAAATACATAGAATTTGTTATCAGTAATTGAATGATAATAAACGTTATTTATATTATACAGATAAATAAATTATTCTTTCTTAGAGCGTATCTTTGTCTGCAAGCCGTTTAACGCTTTGGGGATGCGCTCTAATAACAAGGCGGCTCAAGGTGCTTATGCATCACGTCTTGAGAATGTTCTGTGGCCACATAGGTTCAACCAAAGCTCGATCCGTTTTACTCTTCGAGCTTTGGTCTAAATAATCGTGGCCGGATGTACCGGAATTTTCAAGCCGAGATTATCCCGTAATGTCGCACCATCATAATCGCTGCGGGCAAGCCCGCGGCGACGAAGCTCCGGCAGAACCAGCTCGGCAAAATCTTCCAGACCTGTTGGGAAGATCGATGGCATCACATTGAAGCCATCTGCGCCATAAGTTTCAAAACGTTCTTCAAGCGCGTCAGCAACATCCTTGGCAGTGCCGACGATTTGCAGATGACCACGCGCGCCCGCAACCCGTAGATAAAGTTCGCGAATGGTCAAATTTTCGCGCCGCGCCAATTCAAACAGAAGCTGCTGTCTGCTTTTGCTGCCTTGAGTTTCCGGCAACTCAGGTACGGGACCGTCAAGGTCAAACTGCGAAAGGTCGGGACCCGACCAGCCTGACGAAAGTAGATTGAGCCCCACCGATGGGTGAATGAGGTTCTGCAGCTGGTCGAATTTATCCTGCGCCTCCTGCCGTGTGCGACCAACAACCGGAAAAATGCCCGGCATGATTTTGATATCATCAGGATTACGACCATAGCGTGCTGCACGCTGTTTGACATCCTTGTAGAAGTCCGAAGCTTCCTCGACCGTCTGTTGCGCGGTGAAAACGACATCCGCACTTTTTGCTGCCAGCTCCTTACCCGCCGCAGATGAGCCAGCCTGCACGGTCACCGGATGGCCTTGTGGCGAACGCGGCACATTCAACGGTCCCTGAACCGAGAAATACTTGCCTTTGTGATCCAGCACATGCCGCTTGTTCGGGTGGAAGAACCGTGCTTGCTCCTTGTCGTAAAGAAAGGCGTCATCTTCCCAGCTATCCCATAGCCCTTTGACGACATCGGCGAATTCTTCAGCCCGTTCATAACGGTCGGCATGTTCATAATGACGGTCGAGATTGAAGTTGCGTGCCTCAAAGTCGCTGGCCGAGGTCACAAGGTTATATCCTGCGCGACCACCGCTTAAATGGTCAAGCGACGCAAATTTTCGTGCGATGTGAAAAGGTTCATTGAAGCTTGATGAAGCCGTTGCGACAAGACCGATATGGCTGGTGACAGTGGAGAGTGCAGATAAAAGCGTGAGTGGCTCAAACTGTGCTACATAGCTGTGCGCTGTGCGGCTCAGAATTTCGAGATTGTCGCCACGCGTGCCAGCACCATCAGCAAGAAACAGAAGATCGAATTTGGCTGCTTCTGCCAGCCCGGCAATATTGCGATAATAATCGAAATTGATGCCAGCATTTGCAACAGCATCCGGGTGCCGCCATGCCGCAATATGGTGGCCGACCGGATAGACGAACAAGCCAAAACGCAGAAAACCCTCACGCTTTGCCATTTCAGGCGCTCCGGGCCTGAGATGGTGTTGCAACGGATAAGGGTGGCAGTTCCAGATTGGAGCGGAAGTCAGAACCGATATAATCCGTATCAATCAACGATCGGCGCCGAAGCTCCGGGATCAGGCCATTTAGAAGCAGATCTTCCTGATCGGGATTACCAATGCCGTGCAGCGAGAGAACGTCAACAGCACCTGTGTTGAAGCGTTCTTCAATCGCATCGACGAGCTGTTCCGGCGTGCCCGCCACTGACCAGTGGCCGGTTTCCTGCGCCTCAATGATCAACTGACGCAAGGAAAGGCCTTCACGCGCATAGCGACGGAACACTTCGACACGGCCCCGGCGGCGGTTAATGCTGGTGACTTCCGGTAGCAGGTTTTCTGGTAGCGGCTTGTCGAGCGGCAGGTCGCTCAGATCAATATGCCCGCCGAGCATATCGGCAAGTTTGATACGACCCTGATCATAATCGATTGCCTCGTGTTTATCCTTCAGGCGTCGGGCAACATCGGCTTCAGAAGAGCCAATCAGCGAATGAAGCGAATTCATGATGAATGGCAGATTGTTGCCACGGCCAAACTGAGCAGCACGACGGCGCAGCTCGGCGGCGAAGGCTACGGCATCTTCGAGCCTTGGCTGTGAGGTATAGACGACCTCAGCATAGCGTGCACCAACTGTAACACCGGCATCGGATTGACCGGCCTGAAACTGAACCGGACGCCCCTGCGGCAGAGGCGGCACATTCAGTGGACCTCTGACACTGAAATGCTTGCCTTCATAATTGATGGGATGAAATTTCGCTGGATCAACCGCGATATTACCTGATGGTTTGCGGGTGATCGCATCGCGCTCATTGGCATCATAGAGCGCATTGACGATTTCGATAAACTCCGCAGCTTTTTCGTAGCGCTCTTCCGGGCTTGGCAGATCTCCGCCGAAATTTTCCTCCCCGACCGAAGAGGTGACTGCATTCCAGCCGGTTCTGCCACAGCTCAAATGATCGAGCGTCCCAATCTGGCGCGCGAGATTGTAAGGATGCAGAAATGTCGTGGAGACAGTCGCAATAAGCCCGATATGCGATGTGGCATGAGCGAGTGCCGCCAGTGCAATCACCGGGTCCTGTGTGCCGGTGGTGCCTGCAAGACCTGCCGGATCAATCTGCAGAAGATCGGCGGTGAAAAGCCCGGTGATCCTTTCGGCTTCCGCCTTTTTTGCCAATTCTATTGCGCGTTTGAACCCAAAGCTTTTGTCCTGATCGTTGGCCGCGGACACAACATTGCTGGCACCGAACAGGGTTTTGAGGCGGCGGGTACGTGTTCTGGTCATGGAAACTTCCTCGTTTTTTAAGCAGCGCTTATCGTTGGAACTGCATCAAGCAGCGCGCGTGTGTAATTGTGCTGTGGTTGGGAAAAGACGCGTTCAACAGCGCCGCTCTCGACAATGCGGCCATCTTTCATCACCAGAACACGGTCTGTCAGATGATGAACGACGCCGAGGTCGTGGGAAATGAACAGAAGCGACGTGCCGGAGGCAGCTTGCAGCTCTGCCAGAAGGTCGAGCACCTGAGCCTGAACCGATACATCAAGCGCGCTTACAGGTTCGTCGGCCACCAGAAGTTTCGGACGCGGTGCAAAGGCACGGGCAATGGCGACACGCTGGCGCTGGCCACCCGACAGTTCACGAGGATAGCGCTTGAGAAACTGTGCGCCCAGACGCACAGCATCGAGCACTTCCACCACGCGCTTGCGCCGTTCATCGCCATAGACATGAACGGAATCGAGGCTTTCACCGACGATTTTTTCAACCGTGTAACGCGGATCGAACGAGCTTAGCGCGTCCTGTGCGATGAGTTGCATATGGGCACGTTGCGAACGGCGTTGCTCTTCGCGCAGATTGCTCCAGAGCCTGCCATCAATATGCACCGTACCCTGATCGGGTTCTGTAAGGCCCAGAACGATCTTTGCAACAGTGGTTTTGCCAGAGCCGGATTCCCCAACAATGCCGAGCGCTTCGCCAGCTTTTAGCGAGAACGAGACATCATTGACGGCCAAAGGCGTGTTGGCTTTGCCGTAATGCTTGAAAAGCCCTTTGGCTTCCAGAACATTGGTGCTTTCATCAATGCGCTTTGCCGGCAACGCTATTCTGATTTGCGGCTGGTGCGGCAGTGCTGGCGATAGCCTGTAGCCACGTGATCCGGCCGACGGAACCGCCTCAAGCAAATGCCGCGTATAGGCTTCCTTCGGCGCATTGAGGATCCGTTTTGTGGGGCCTTCCTCAACAATGCGGCCATTGTGCATGACCAGCACACGATCAGCCAGCTGTGAGACAACAGCAAGATCATGGCTGATCAGCAGAAGTGTCTGGCCTGCCCTGCGGCGCTCTGCAAGAAGATTAAGAATCTGCTTTTGAACCGTTGCGTCCAGTGCTGTGGTCGGTTCGTCAGCAATAAGCAGCGCCGGCGAACGCGCAACCGCTGTTGCGATCAGTGCGCGTTGCCGCAAACCGCCGGAAAGCTGATGCGGATATTGCAGCAATCTGCGATCGGGGTCGGGGATTCCAACTGAACGGAGCAGCGCCTTGCTACGATCCGTGACATCCGGTCGTCGGAAAAAGCCCTTCACGCCGAAGGCATCGGAAAGCTGTTGCGAGATACGGCGCAGCGGATCAAGCGAAACAAGAGCGTCCTGCAAGACAAAGCCGATCGTGTTACCGCGCAAACCGCGCCATTCCTTATCCCGATAATCGAGAACATTCAGACCATCAATCTCGAAGCGATCAGCTTCGACGACTGCTCCCGCTCCAGAAAGACCGATCAGTGCTCGCGCTGTCACCGACTTGCCGGAACCGGACTCCCCAACCAGCGCTACTGTCTCGCCGGGATGAATGGTCAGATCGATGCCTTCGACGACTTTGACGGATTGATCGTCGCGCTGAAAGCTGATGGACAGATTGCGGATTTCAACAAGGGGGGAGGTCATGACTGCCTCCGGCCTTCAAAGGCAAGTTGCCAGCGGCGTCCGAGAATGCTGATCGATATGACGGTGAGCGTGATAGCCAGGCCGGGCCAGACGCCAATCCACCAGGCAACACGCAGATAGTTTCGCGCTTCTGAGAGCATCGCACCCCATTCGGGAGCTGGTGGTTGCGGTCCCATGCCAAGAAAGCTCAAGCCCGCAGCGCTGATGATGGCTGTACCAAGTCCGATTGTTGCGAGGATCGGCACCTGTGCAATGGCGTGGGGCAATACATGCCGCAGTACGAGGATATGGCGCTTCAATCCAAACGTCTTCGCCTGCTCGACATAGCCGCTCTGTGCAATAACAAAGGTCTGCGCTCGGACGACGCGGGCGAACCGTGGAATGATGGCGACCCCAAGCGCAAAGATCAGATTGATGGTGCCCGGTCCTGTGAACGAGATGAAGACCAGCGCCAGCAGCAGGTCTGGAAACGAAGACACTACATCGAGAAAACGGGAAATTGCTTCATCGATCAGACCGCGCGATAATCCTGCCAAAAGCCCCAAAATCGAGCCAGCGATTGCTCCGATAGCCACCGCGCTAAAGCCGATCAGAACGGAATAGCGCGCGCCGTGAACCACGCGTGAAAAGACGTCGCGCCCCAGATGATCGGTGCCAAACCAATGTTCTGCCGAAGGTGGCAATTGTGCCTGTAGTGGATCGGCTAGCAACGGATCGGCTGTTATAAGCAAAGCTGGCCAGAGCGTTGCAAGCGCGATCAGTGCCAGAAAGAGCGATGGCAGTGCAAGTGCCGGGCGCGAAAGGACCAATTGGGCCAGATTACGTAAGCTTGTACCAGCCGGTTTTGCCGTCGAATGTGTTTCAAGTGCGGGGGTGACACTCATGACTTATCTCCGGCCTTCGGTTCTCAGGCGGGGATCAATCAGCAGATAGAGCACATCAACGATGGTGCTCATCAAGACATAGATAAACGCCGAGAAAATAGCGACAGCCAACACCACCGGCAGGTCGTGATAAAGCACTGCATCAACCGTGATACGTCCAAGACCGGGTCGACCGAATACGGCTTCGGTAATGACCGCACCTGAAAGAAGCCCGCCAATCAGCCAGCCGGTCAGCGTTACCGCAGGCAAAGATGCATGGCGCAAACCATGTCGCAACCGCAGCACAAGATTGCTGGTTCCCCAGCTGCGAACGGTGAGCGCAAAGGGTTCTTCCAGCGCGCGTTCCAGACCTTCGCGCAGCACCTGTCCGATGACTGCCCCAAGAGACAAACCAAGTGACAAAGCGGGCAGAACGAGTGCTGCGAAATTCCTGTCGCCTGATACCGGAAACAGCTTGAGTGTGAAGGAGAAGACGAAGAGCAGCACAATTCCAAGCCAGAAGGATGGTGTTGAAATCAGCACAAGTTCTGTGCCGGCTGCGATTGAGTGCGGCAGTTTTTTACCGGCTGTCAAAACAGCGCTGCCAACAGCAAAAACGATTGCCACAAAAAGCGCCGCACCTGCGAGTTTGAGTGTCGGCCACATCTGCGAGAACAGAAGTTGGGAAACATCCGTTTGCAGGTAATAAGAACGGCCGAAGTCGCCATGCAGAATACGTCCAAGATAGGAGAGGTACTGCACGAAAATGGGATCATCCAGACCCCATTCTGCACGAATGGCAGCTTCGACTTCTGGCGTACGCAACTGCTCGCCAATCAAGATGCTGACGATATCACCGGGCGCAAGATGGACGCTGATGAAGCTCAGTGTGATCGCGGCCCAAAGTACCAGCAGGCCTGAACTTATGCGCAGGGTGATTTGTCCCGTAAGGCTGTTGCGCGGGACTCCAAAACGCCGGGGCAACCAGCTTGCGGGTGCGCGACCGATGGTCGTGGTATTTTCAGCATCCATGATCTGTAGCTCCTCTGTGCCGAAGTCCGCAGGACGGCGTGTTTATTCGCTGCGCCAGATGTCGTAAGCCCTTTCAGGAAGTTGCTTGAACGGACGGAAGCTGATGCCTTTGACATAGCTCGCAGCAGCAACCTGGTCTTCAGGCTCATAGAGCGGCAGGGCATAGGCCTGATCCAGAATGGCGAAGTTTTGCAGCTTGCTGTAAAGCTCAAACCGCTTCGCCTGGTCGAGCGTCGAGGCGGCTTCATTCAGCCATTGTGCCAATTCAGGTGCCGAAGCACGGCTGTAATTGATGTATCCGCCCTTATCGAGTGGCAGGTAATGCAACTCGATATCGATGGCATCGGTTGGTGTGTTGGAATTGGCAATTGAGCCAAATTCGCCCGTCTTGCGGCGATCCGTATAAGTTCCGGCATCCACATAAACGATCTTGAGATCAATGCCCGCACTCTGGCGCGCCTGTGCCTGCAAAGCCTGCAACAGAACGTCACGCTGATCACGCACCGTTGCCTGTGCCTGAACAACTTCAATGGTCAGCGGCTTGCCGTCCTTGGTGCGGAAGCCTTCCGCATTGCGTTCGGTCCAGCCCGCTTCGTCAAGAAGCTTGTTGGCAAGCTCTGGATCAGCACCGTATTTTCCTTCGATGCTTTTGTCGTAGAATTGTGGATCAATCGGCGAAGTGATGCCCCATGCGCGAGTGCGTTCCCCCCGATAGACGGACTTGAGAATCGCATCGACATCAAGCGCAGCAACCAGCGCCTTGCGAACATTCAGCTCCTGCGTCGGCCCCCACTCGACATTGAGGAAAAGCGAATAAGGTGTGCCGGTATTCAAGGCTGTCTGATAAGTGAAATCAGGATTATCCTTGAACAAGGCTGCATCATTGCCGGACACACCTTCAATGACATCAACCTGACCCGAAGTCAGCGCACCTGTTCTCACTGAGGACTCGCCTAAGAAGCGATATGTCACTTCATCAAGATAGGCCGGACCCTGATGGCCGGCATTTGCCGGTGCCCAGTTGTAATCCGGGTTCTTAACGAAATTGAGTTCCTGCCCCTTGGCATAACGTTTCAGAATGAAAGGGCCAGTGCCTGCGATCTGAGGGCCGCCGGATTTGATTTCGTCTGATTTGAATGCAGCGGGCGAGAGAATTTCGAGGCCGGCGATATAATCGAGAAACGGCGCGTAAACGCTTTTGAGTGTGAAGCTGACTGTGTTGTCATCAAGCGCCTTCACATCCGCAATGCGCGACACTGGCCCGGTGCTCGTGCTACCGGAATAGGCCGGATCTTTGAGCGCCGTAATGTTGGCAATGATGGCTTGCGCGTTTAGCTTCTCGCCGTCCGTGAACTTCACATCATCGCGCAGCGTGAATGTGTAGGTTTTGCCGTCGTCTGAAATCTTATGGTCTTTCGCAAGCCACGGCACATAACCGCCGTTAGCCGTGCGTGCGAGAAGCGATTCATAAGCATTGCGCAGCAGAAGCTTGGTCTTGTCCTGACCATTAAGTTGAGGATTAAGCGTTGCGGGCTGAGTTTCAACACCCCAGACCAGCTTGCCACCTTCAACGGGTTTCACATCTTCCGCAAAAGCGATTTTTGGCAGCGCGACCGCTGCAAGAAGTGCGGTTCCAAGTGTTAGAAAATATCGGCGATTAAGCATGTTCGGTCTCTCTTGAGAGGAATGGAATTAATCCTGAAGCCAGATGTCGTAAGCATTTTCGGGAAGCCGCTTGAAAGGACGGAAACCGATGCCTTTTACGCGCGATGCTGCAACAATCTGATCGGCTGGCACATAGAGCGGCAGGCCATAAGCCTGATCGAGCAGTGCGAAGCGTTGCAGTTCTGCGTAAGTCTCGAAGCGCTTTTGAGCGTCGAGCGTGGAAGCGCCCTGATCCAGCCACTCGGAAACCTTCGGGTCTTCAGTTCGACTGTAGTTGATCGAGCCACCCTTATTGCGTGGCAGATAATGGAAGTAGATCGTAACGCCGTTTTCCTGCGTCGTGGTCGAGTTTGGAATTATCCCGTATTCGCCGTCTTTCTGGCGGTTGGAATAGGTGCCCGCATCGACATATTGCAGCGCAATATCAATGCCCGCATTCTGTCGGGCCTGTGCCTGTACCGCCTGCAACAGTATATCTCGCTGGTCGCGCACGGTGGATTGTGACTGAACAACCTCAATCGTCAGACGCTTACCGTCTTTGGTGCGGAACCCGTCTGCATCGCGTTCTGTCCAGCCCGCATCATCGAGAAGCTTGTTGGCAAGGTCCGGGTTGAAACCGTAAGTGCCTTCAATCGACTTGTCGTAAAAGTCGGTATCGGCAGGGGTGAGAATGCCCCAGGCACGTTCGCGTTCACCCCGATAAACCGACTGAATGATGCGCTCAACATCAATTGCAGCCAGAACTGCCTTGCGCACATTGATGTCAGAAGTGGGCGCGCGGGTGATGTTGAGATAGAGCGTGTAAGGTGTTCCGGTGTTGATTGAAGTTTGATAGCTAAACTCCGGATTATCCTTGAAAAGCTGGGCATCATTGCCCGGAATGCCTTCGGCTGCATCGATCTGCCCGGAGGTGAGCGCGCCGATACGCACTGAGGATTCAGGCAGGAAACGATAGGTCACATCATCAAGATAGGCCGGACCCTGATGGGCGGCATTTTCGGGTGCCCAATTATAGTCGGGGTTCTTGACGAAGCGGATTTCCTGACCCTTGACATATCGGTCGATGATAAAAGGGCCGGTTCCGGCGATTTCTTTTCCGCCGGCCTTCAGCTGAGCAGACTCGAATGCTTTGGGTGAGATCAGTTCAATACCCGCCGCGCCATCCAGAAAAGGGGCGTAAACACGGTCAACTTTGATAACGACGGTTAGGGGATCAACCGCCTCTACTGAGCTGACGCGTGCAACATGGCCTGCACTGATGCTACCCGAATAGGTCGGTTCTTTAAGTTTGTTGAAGTTGAGAGCAACAGCCGCCGCGTCGAATTTCTCCCCATCCGAAAACTTCACACCGTCGCGCAGTTTAAATGTATAGGTCTTGCCGTCTTCAGAGACTTCGTAGCTCTTGGCGAGCCATGGTACATAACCACCCTCCGGTGTGCGGGCCAAAAGGGATTCATAGCTGTTGCGTAAAATAAGCTTGGCCTTGGCCTGACCATTCAAATGTGGGTTGAGCGTGCTTGGCTCTGTCTCCACACCCCATGTGAAAGAGCCACCACTGACCGGTTCAGTCCCCGACTGTGCGAAAGCAATACCAGCTCCGGCGGAAAGAGTGAGCGCAAGGGCACTGAGCCCACCCAGTAAAAATCTTCTTGTTACCACGTTGAATATCCAGTTTGGGGGATTGAAAGGTTTTATGCCGCGATGGCCGGGCGAGCATTGGCGAGAAGCTCAATGGTTCTGAGACGGTGGGCGCCATCAGCAACCGGACAATCGACAATAAATTCTGTGACGCCGAAGTCCCGATGAAGTTGCGCTAGCTCTGCATGGACATGCTGTGGCGTTCCGCGAATGACATGCGGTGTCCGTTCTTCGATCGTATAGTGCGTGGCGCCTGCCTGTTTTGCATATTCGACCGCCTGCTCTTCGCTGCCCACATTGACAGGTTGCAAGCCTTCAACCGAAACGCGGAATCGCCGAATATCGCCAATCAGCCGTTCGGCCTCTTGATCGCTGTCTGCCACGATAATGCTGACTGCAAGTATTGCAGGCCGATGCGCAATCGCCCGGTAAGCCACAAGTGCAGCCTTTATTGCTTCGGCATCACCCTGAATATGCCCGGCATAAACAAATTCCCAGTCGAGGCGGGCGGCAAGTTCGGCACTTTCAATACTGGCACCAAGAAGAAATGTTTCCGGCTTTTGCGGTGGAACCGGATAAGCTTCGAGATGACTCTCCTCATCAGATCCTGCGTTATCATGACTGAGATAGCGATCCAGTTCAGTCAACTGCGTCTCAAAGGAAGGCTTTTTCGCCGGATCATAAGCTCCCTGCAAAGCACGCGTTGAAAGCGGCAAACCACCCGGCGCTTTTCCCACGCCCAGATCAACTCGCCCCGGTGCCAGCGAAGACAGAAGATTGAAATTTTCGGCAACCTTATAGGCGCTGTAATGCTGGAGCATGACACCACCCGACCCAATCCTGATGCGTTTCGTATGAGCGAGTAGAAATCCAATCAGCACTTCAGGCGATGAACTCGCCAGAGCGGGAGAATTATGGTGTTCGGCTACCCAGAAGCGTCTGAAGCCTGCCTGTTCTGCCCTCTGCGCAAGTGCAACCGTTCGGCTTAGAGCTGCTCTGGCATCTTCTCCGCCTTGAATTGGGCTCTTATCAAGAAAGCTAAGCGCGTAAGGCATGTAATCCTCATCAGTAAACCTATTGAAGATATAGCCTATGGTTTTTGTCTATCTTTAATCGAGAAACGTTGTTCCAATATTATGTCAATATTTAAACGTTCATATCGTGCAAATGTAAAAATAAATATGCAATCTGAATGGTAGATACTTCGATATGATTGGATATGTTCTTCTTAGAATGGTCGATTTTGAAGTATCTGTTTTCTCGGAGGCCTTTAATGGTAGATATTATTTCTCAATCGTCTCTTCTGGATCCTGCGGCGCAGCCTCTCATAGACGGGCTGGTTTATGAATATGACAGCCGTTATGCGAATCTGGATCGACCGGGTGGCGCGCGCGCCGAGATTCTGCGCTATCCTGCGGAAGCGTTTGAACCGCCACTCGGCGGTTTTCTGCTGCTTCAGCGCGATGGGGAAACCATCGCCGGAGGCGCTTACATGAGCCACGACGATGAAACTGTCGAACTCAAGCGTATCTGGACGGCGTCGCATTTGCGCCGGCAGGGGCTGGCGCGTCGTATCGTTTTGGCCCTCGAAGAAAGCGCTGGGGAGTTGGGTTACACACGTGCCTATCTCTCCACCGGCTTTCGCCAGCCTGAGGCAGCAGCGCTTTATATTTCGCTCGGCTATCGTCCACTTTTCGATACATCAGCGGATGTTCAGCACTATCGCTCATTGCCCTTTGAAAAGCACATCGGCACCAAACTGGGACAGCCAGTCTCCACACCGGTTTATCCCCCATCGTCCTCATTTGAAGAGGCAACCCAACGTGTGCAGGAACGCAAAGCGAAGCAGGAAGCAAAAATTCTCGCGCGGCTTCAAAGTTATCGCGAAGCAGCAGCCTAAAAGGAAATGAGTATGCCACTTTCAAATATTGAACATTTTGCCTTCCTCATTCCCGGCAGTCATCACGAGAATGATCCCGCACGAGGTTTGGAGGATACGCTTCAGCTTTTCGAGCACGGAGAGCGGCTGGGATATGATAGTGCCTGGGTGCGGCAACGGCATCTGGAACGCGGTATTTCATCTGCCGCGACATTCCTTGCTGCCGCTTCGCAGCGGACGAAAAACATCGGCCTCGGTACTGCGGTCATTCAGCTTGGTTATGAAAACCCATTCCGATTGGCCGAAGACCTTGCAACTGTGGACCTGCTCTCAAAGGGCAGGCTGAATGTCGGTGTTTCTGTCGGTGCCCCACCGTTTGCACATCTGATCGCAGATTTTGTGGATGAAGCGCCGATCGCCGATTACAGTCATACGCGTGCAGAAAAACTGGCTCAAGCCTTGCGGTCAGAACCGCTTTCGGACGAAACGGAAGCAGGCAATGCCGCTGGCGCACAAATCCCGCGTTTAAGACCCTTTGCCAGGGGGCTGACCGACCGTCTGTGGTATGGCGGCGGATCGCAGAATTCTGCACGTTGGGCGGGACAGGCGGGATTTAACCTTCTGACGGGCAACATTGTCAGCGGTGAAAATACGGATGATTTCCTGACGGCCCAAAAAGCCTTGATTGAACGCTTTCAGAGGGAATGGGCGCATGAGCGCGCGCCGCGCGTCGCGCTCGGCCGGGTGATCCTGCCCACGGACAGCGCGAGTCCTGATGCGCGTCGTCGCTATACGGAATTTGCCGCAGAACGCGACAAGCGAACCGGTTTCGCGCATGGTCCGCGCCGCACATTGTTTCTGCCTGACATTGTGGGGACGACAGAGCAAATTCTGGAAACACTGGCCGCCGATCCTGTTTTACCGCTTGTCTCCGAATTCCGGCTGGAGTTGCCATACGAGTTTCATGCGGAGGATTATGCGCAAATTCTCACAGACTTTGCGCGGCTTCTTCCTGCTTCGGAAACAAGGAAGCCGGAGTTGAGCGTGGTTCGCGCCGGGTAGCCCTGCAATCCATTCATTATGATCGGAATACAATCATGACGCAGTCTAAAGCTCTGCTTCTGGGCGTGGGTATCAGCGCCGCCACCACACCTCAAACAGGCAAAAAGCAAACGCGTCAGTTCTGGACGGAACTGATAAAACCGTTTGATACTGCGTTTGCATTTCTGACGCTGGAAGATGAGTTTGCACACAAGGAGGGCGATGGGCTGGATGCCATCTTGCTGGCAAACTGGCTGGCGCCACGCCTCACCAATATCGGCATTATCGCCGGCGCTTCGCTGAATTTTCTGGAACCGTTTCACGTTTCCACCGCCATTGCTACGCTTGATTATGTCAGCGAGGGGCGTGCCGGGCTTCTTGCGCAGCAGCTCACGGATCAACGCAATCTGGAAGCTCGCAAGGCGCTGGGATCGTTGAATGGGTATCCGTCGCTTGATCAACAGTCGCTGAAAACAGATACCGAAGACGCAATCGAAGTTATTCGCAGGCTTTGGGATAGCTGGGAAGACGATGCCGTCATCCGTGATCAGCAAACACAGCGTTTTCTCGACGCATCCAAGCTTCATTACATTAATTTCGAAAGCGATAATTTCCGCATACTTGGGCCTTCGATCACACCGCGTCCGCCACAGGGGCAGCCGGTTGTGGCCGCCACACTTTCAAACCTTGATGAACTGAATATCACCCGTGGTGCGGATGTAATTTTTGTTCCAGCAGATGAGCAGCTTATCAGTGTTGCGAATGCCGCACCGTTTGTCGTCGCCGATCTCGTGGTTTCTGACAAACCAACTGTTCAGGACACCATCGACGCTGCCACCGAAATCCAAGCGTGGGGCGCTTCGGGTATAAGGTTAGTGCTCTCCGACCCACAATTGCAAAGCGATTTCGTTCTCAAGGAACTGCTGCCCGCATTGCAGGCGCAAAAGCTTGTTCACATCGGTGAAGGCACTACGCTGCGGTCGCGGTTCGGCCTGCCGGATGCAATCAATCGTTACTCGACAGCCGCCTGAATGAGGGAACCGGGAAAATGACAAAGCTTAAACAGGTTATTCTTGGGGCACAGTTTCCGGGCGTCAACAATTTCACCGTATGGAGCGATCCGGCAGCGGGCAGTCAGATCGAGTTTTCTTCGTTCAGACATTTTGCCCAAACGGTGGAGCGCGGCAAGTT
This sequence comes from Ochrobactrum sp. Marseille-Q0166, assembly GCF_014397025.1. NCBI lineage: Bacteria > Pseudomonadati > Pseudomonadota > Alphaproteobacteria > Hyphomicrobiales > Brucellaceae > Ochrobactrum > Ochrobactrum sp. Marseille-Q0166. The sequence continues at coordinate 1,070,231 of NZ_JACJUO010000002.1, forward strand.
TGATTTTATCTTCCTCGCGGAAGGCTTGCGTGTGCGTGAGCAAAAGGGAAAGCTTCACGAGCTTGATGTGGCCGGTCGTCCCAACACGCTGGCTATTCTCACCGCACTCTCTGCAATCACTGAAAATGTGGGGCTGATTGGAACACTGACAACCACATTCAACGAGCCTTATGCGCTTGCACGGCAGCTTGCGACATTCGATGTTCTTTCCGGCGGGCGGGCAGGGTGGAACGTGGTGACGTCGCCTGGCGCATTTACGGGCGCAAATTTCCGGCGAGGCGATCATCTGCCATTCAAAGAACGCTATGAGCGTGCGCGTGAATTTCTGGATGCTGCGCAAAAAATCTGGGCTGGTGGTGATTTTGCTTTCAAAGGCAAGCATTTCGACATTATGGGTCATTCAGATCTCGCGCCTTTGCCACAAGGTGCGCCGGTTATTGCACAGGCGGGCGACTCGCAGGAAGGGCGTGAGCTTGCCGCCAGCCATGCGGATGTCATCTACTCCCGCCATGGGACGCTGGAAGCAGGGCAGGAATTTTATCGCGATGTGAAGCAGCGTTTGGTCAAGTATGGACGAAGCCCGGATTCACTCAAAATCTTGCCGGGAGCAAATTTTGTTTTGGGCGATACCCGGCAAGAGGCAGAGGAAAAACTGCGCGAAATCCGTCTGCAGCAGGTCAGCCCGAAATCTGCCATTACGTTTCTGGAACAGGTATGGAACCGCGATCTCTCAAGCTATGACCCTGATGGACCTTTGCCTGAACTTGAGCCGGATATTGCGCATGAGCAATTGGCTCTGGGCCGTGCAACACGCTATGATGACCGCATTGATACGGCGCGCGCGTGGCGCGAGCTTGCTGAACGTGACAAGCTCAATATCCGTGACCTGATTATCAAGGTTACAGCACGGCAGCAGTTCGTCGGCACACCGCAGACGATAGCGGATGAAATCAACGCTTATGTGCAGGCGGATGCAGCCGATGGATTTGTGTTTGCTCCGCATCTTACACCGGGTGGATTTGATGAGTTTGTCGAAAAGGTTGTGCCAATTTTGCAGGAGAAAGGTGTGTTCCGTGCGGAATATTCGACAGGCACTTTGAAAAGCAATCTTGGTCTATCGGATTGAAATCGTTAACTGTGCAATCAAGCGGTCGAAATTTCTGCCGCTTGATGTTTCTTATCTCGCATTTCGTTGATTTTAATTTTCTACAAGTTTAGTCGAATATAGAATTAGCATTCTGGGTACGCTCGCCGAGGGCTGATACGTTGGGATGGAATGAAATATCTGGAGTAATGGACAGAGATGGCTTCAACCGTAACCTATCTGCGCGAAACTCTTCCTCAAATCGAAGAAGAAACAGTTGCTCCTGCCGAGCTTAAAGCGGCGATGCGTCAGCTTGCTGGCGGTGTGAGCATTGTAACCGCAGGTTTTGATGAAGGGCGCTCGGGTGCGACTGTGACCTCAGCAACGGCCTTGTCGGTAGAACCTGCGACAATTATTGTGAACATCAATCTCTCATCATCTGTTTGGCCGGTGATCAACCGTCATAACCATTTCTGCGTCAATATTTTGTCTGCTCATCAACAGGCTGTTGCTGATCGTTTCGCCGGTAAGGGTGGCATTAAGGGCGCTGCACGCTACGAAGATGCTCAATGGTACGCGCTCGAGAGTGGCGCTTTGGCGCTTCACGGTGCACTTGCGTCGATTGATTGTGCCGTTGAAGACGTTATTGAGCGCCATACCCATGCAATCATCATTGGCCGGGCACTTAAAATTGTCACAGGCGAGGGCGAGCCACTGCTTTATCATGGCGGTGCCTATAAGTTTTTAGGTGTATGAAACACTGATTAACTGAAGAAGAAGCTTTTAATACTGAGGCTCGGGATTCATGCACTTCGTCCTGTAGCGCATTCCGAAAAGCAATCAGCCGTCGTGCCCGTCTACGATCTCTCTTTAAAAAGCACGCTCTGATCGAAAAGATAACGGTGAGAAAGCGGCAAACTTGCCGCGCCCATCGTCTTTCCATGAATGCCGACTCTGCCTTCGAGAATTTCGGGCGCCGAAAGCCCTTGCAGGTCGATGCGTTTAAGCTCCAGTTTCGTTGCTTCGACGATTCTGAACCGAACATTTTGCGGCAGCCAGCCGTCAATAATCGCAGCAGGAAAATCAATCACCGATGCGGCAGCAACGGCTGCATGGGCCAGTCCGCGTGCGGCCAGCGCAATCCATTCGTCTAACAAATCGCCGAAATCCGGCCAGCTTTCCGGTGAAAGCCACAGCTCTTCCGATGAGATATCATGTTCATGCAGCATGCGTTCAAGGACGAAGAGCGACGCCGTATCAATTAGCTGAATTGTTTTGTGCGAGTCGTCACTCCCACGCATACGCATGGGCATTGATCCCAGAGCGCCAGCGTTACCCGTACGGCCAGGATAGAGCGTGTTGTTCAGAACCACGCCACCGCCGATGAATGATCCGATTGAGAAATAGACGAAATCTGTAAACTCAGGCCCACGCCCGAAGGTCAGCTCCGCACCGCAAGCGGCGGTGCCGTCATTTTGCAAAAAGACCGGAAATGGCAAACATGATCCAAAATCGTGAATCAGGTCGGCATCAAGCCAGGCATTCATATCGGCAGCGGGGGCTCCAACTTCCTCGACCCAGTTCCAAAGTTCAAAAGGCAGCGCAATGCCAAGACCTGCAATACGTTCGCGTTTGTCTTCATCCAGTGATGCGGTAAATTGATTGATGCTGTCGAAAGCAAATTCGCGAATTTTGTCGGGAACGGGCCAGGAATATGTGACGTGGCGACGCTGGCGAATGTGGCCCAGAAAATCCATCAAAATGATTTCTGCGCTGCGCCGTCCGATTTTAAGGCCAAAGGAAAAAACACCGTCAGCGGCAAGCCGCATTGGCATTGATGGTTGCCCGACGCGCCCGCGCATGCGTTCGCCCTGTGTAATCAGACCATCTCTTTCCAGTTCGCGAATGATCACAGAAATTGTTTGGGCGGACAGCCCGGTCTTTCTTGCAATATCGGCCCGCGCCATTCCTCCATGACGGCGCACCAGATCGAGCACAAGGCGCTCATTGTAAGCGCGAACGCCGACCTGATTGGATCCGCGATTAATACTGGCACCGGCTCCGCCAAATTGCGGCAAAGCTGAAGCGGTCGCTGCGGGATCGCTGCGCTGCTCAGAACCACGTTCTGCAGTGTGCCTGATCATATCCTCTCCCAGAATCCTGCAAATTTATTCAGCTTGCCTATCCCAATCGTCGGTGTCGAAAAAGCCTTTATTTTAAGAACATGATAATTAAAACAGCGTGTTAGCTGCCTGCTTTGTCCCCAATGCTGACGAGAAAGTTTCATCTCCCAGGTAAGAGAGTGGCACGACAAATTAATAAATCAAGTGGATTTATTAATTGACTCTCCGAAGAAGCCGTGTTTTGTTTTTATCACGCCGGGGGAAAGAGGAACCGGTTTCACTCTGGGAGGAGTTCATGAAGAAGACAGTTCTTTCGGCAGCGATTGCTGCCTTAACGCTGGGTGCAGCTGCTTCTGTTGCAGGCCAAGCCCATGCGGCTGATGTCGGCGCTTGCCTGATTACCAAGACCGACACAAATCCCTTCTTCGTCAAGATGAAGGAAGGGGCTATCGCGAAAGCCAAGGAGCTCGGCGTTAATCTCAAGACCTATGCCGGCAAGATCGACGGTGATTCAGAAAGTCAGGTTGCAGCCATCGAAACCTGTATCGCAGATGGTACGAAGGGCATTCTTATTACCGCTTCCGATACAAAAGGAATTGTCCCAACCCTGCAAAAGGCCCGCGAAGCCGGTGCGTTGATCATTGCTCTTGATACGCCTCTGGAACCAGCGGATGCGGCGGATGCTACTTTCGCGACAGACAATTTCCTTGCCGGTGAGCTGGTCGGAAAATGGGCTGCGGCAACGCTTGGAGAGAAGGCCAAGGACGCGCGTGTGGCTTTTCTCAACCTGACCGCTGCGCAGCCAAGCGTTGACGTTCTGCGTGACCAGGGCTTTGACGTTGGTTTCGGCATTGATCCAAAAGACAGAACGAAGCTGGGCGATGAAGACGATCCACGTATCGTTGGCCGTGATCTCACCGATGGTAATGAAGAAGGTGGCCGTCGCGCCATGGAAAACCTTCTTCAGAAAGATCCGACCATCAATGTCGTCCACACGATCAACGAACCGGCAGCTGCTGGTGCCTATGAAGCGCTTAAAGCTGTGGGTCGTGAAAAAGACGTTCTGATCGTTTCGATCGATGGCGGTTGCCCCGGTGTTAAAAATGTCGAAGCTGGCGTGATCGGTGCAACATCGCAGCAATATCCGCTGCAGATGGCCGCACTTGGCATCGAGGCCATTAAAAAATTCGCGGATACTGGCGAGAAGCCAAAGCCAACCGAAGGCAAAAATTTTGTCGATACAGGTGTGGCGCTCGTCACGGACAAGCCGGTTGAAGGTGTTGAGTCAATCGACACGAAAACTGCGCTCGGCAAGTGCTGGGGATAATGGTTTAGGGCATTTCCTGTTCTGATCGCACCCTTGGAAATGCTCTAACCATCTGTTTTTACGTGCATCTTGTTCCAAAACCGCTTCGTACTTTTTGGGATGCGCTCTAGTGATAATTTGCATCCGGCGGTTTTTGCCGGATGCTCTTGCCCCATAAAGCAGGAGACAGGCATGACTGAGCCGCAGGCGACGACCACTGCTGTAAAATCATCAATGCAGGAATTTGAAAAACCTCTCTTGCAAAGTGCGAGCGATGTCGCATCGTTCGACGCTGGCGATCACTCGGTGCTTTATCGCGTCCGGCATTTCCTGCATCACAATCCAGCGGCTGTGCCATTGATTGTGCTCATGATTTCGTTGCTGGTCTTTGGCATCACGCTGGGTGGGAAGTTCTTTTCAGCCTTTGCGTTGACGCTCATTCTCCAGCAAGTCGCGATAACTGGTATCGTGGCTGCGGCGCAGACTTTGGTGATCCTGACCGCCGGTATTGATCTTTCAGTCGGCGCAATCATGGTTCTATCTTCCGTTGTCATGGGGCAATTCACATTCCGCTATGGCCTGCCTGCAGAGATTTCCATTCTGTTGGGTTTTGCGACCGGCGCGCTGTGTGGCTTCATCAACGGCTTCTTGATTGCTTATGTGCGGCTGCCACCCTTTATCGTTACGCTTGGCATGTGGCAGGTAATCCTTGCCACGAATTTCCTCTATTCCTCAAACGAAACCATTCGTGCGCAGGAGATTACGGCAGAGGCGCCGATCCTGCAGTTTTTTGGTGAAAGTATCCGCATAGGTGGGGCAGTGTTTACCTATGGCGTCATCGCAATGGTGTTTTTGGTGCTGCTGCTGTGGTTTGTGCTGAACCATACGGCCTGGGGACGCCATGTCTATGCCATAGGTGATGATCCCGAAGCCGCAAAATTATCCGGCGTTTCCGTCAAGCCCATCCTGATGTCGGTCTATGTTCTGGCGGGGCTTATCTGTGCGCTTGCTGGCTGGGCCATGATTGGGCGCCTCGGCTCTGTATCACCGACAGCAGGACAGTTCGCCAATATTGAATCCATTACGGCCGTTGTGATCGGCGGGATTTCGCTCTTTGGCGGGCGAGGATCCATTCTCGGCACCATGTTTGGTGCGTTGATCGTTGGCGTTTTCTCATTGGGTCTGCGCTTGTGGGGTACAGACCCGCAATGGACCTACCTTTTGATTGGTGTTCTTATTATTGCCGCCGTTGCCATTGACCAGTGGATCAGAAAGGCCGCCGCATGAAAACTTCACTCACGCCTGTCCTCTCCGCTAAAGGCCTGGTCAAGCGCTATGGACGCGTTACTGCCCTCGACCATGCCGATTTCGATCTCTATCCGGGGGAAATCCTCGCTGTCATTGGTGATAACGGCGCAGGCAAGTCGTCGCTTATCAAGGCGCTGTCAGGTGCAATTCGCCCTGACGAGGGCGAGATCCTGCTTGATGGCAAGCCAGTTAGCTTCCATTCTCCGATGGAAGCGCGTCATGCAGGTATTGAGACGGTTTATCAGAACCTCGCTCTTTCGCCTGCGCTATCCATCGCCGATAATCTGTTCCTCGGACGTGAAATTCGTCGCAAGGGACCGCTTGGTTCGTTACTCAGGATGCTTGACCGTGGGGCAATGGAAAAGATCGCCCGCGAAAAGCTGTCGGAACTCGGTCTGATGACCATCCAGAATATTGGTCAAGCGGTGGAAACCTTGTCGGGTGGGCAGAGGCAGGGCGTTGCGGTTGCACGTGCTGCAGCATTCGGCTCCAAGGTTGTCATCATGGATGAACCAACGGCGGCACTTGGCGTAAAAGAATCCCGACGCGTTCTTGAGCTTATTCAGGATGTGAAAGCGCGTGGAATGCCGATTGTGCTCATCTCCCACAACATGCCGCACGTATTTGAAGTGGCTGATCGCATCCATATTCATCGTCTTGGTCGCCGCTTGACGGTTGTCGATCCTAAACAATATTCAATGTCGGATGCCGTCGCCCTGATGACGGGCGCAATGGCGCCGCCTGCCGAGGCTGCCTGATCTGTTTGGTCCGGCCATTGTCCTTATGCCCAAAAAGACCTTGCGAGCTCACCCCAACTTGTGAAATGAGTTGAGAAATCAAAAGGAAAAGGTTGTATCCGGTAAATCTGTCACAAGATGTCGCGCCGGATTTTACCACGGTCAAAGGCCAGTGAATGAGCGAGAGTTTTGCATCTGTCGATGAAGAGCAGGAGCGCGCGCGTGTGGCGTGGCTCTATTTCATCGGGGGCCAGACCCAACAGGAAATTGCGCAGCGGCTCAACATCACACGGTTAAAGGTCAACAAGATCATCGGTCAGGTTCGGGAGTCCGGGCAGATACAGGTCAATGTAAGCCTGCCGCTTGTGGATTGCATCGAACTGGCGGAGAAGGTCGCAGCGCGCTACGGTTTAGCCGACGCCGTTGTGGTACCGGATCTTGATGATTATCTGGAGCAGAAGCGTGTGATCGGCGAAGCCGCCGGAACCATGGCAAGCGAACTGATTGCAGGGCGGGACATGGGCGTGGGCATTGCTTCGGGCCGCACTTTGAGTTTCGCAGTCAGAAATCTGCGTTCGCGACCGAAAGCTGAGAGCTGGGTCGTCAGTCTGACGGGCGGCGTGACCAGCGGCTCATCGACCAATACATTTGAAGTCGCAACCGATTTTGCCCGTGCGCTTGGCGTCGAGTGTCATTATCTTACCGCACCGATCTATTGCGCCAACCGCGAAAGCCGCGATGCCATACTTTTAAGCGACGAGCTGACGGACGTTCTGGCACGCACCGAAATTGCCGATATCGGCCTTGTCTCTTGCGGCGCACTGACATCGGAAACGTCACTCACCCATATCCGCGTGGTGAAGGACAACCTGGACTCCGTGCTGAAGCTTGGGGCGGTCGGTGAATTTCTGGGGTATTTTCTTGATGCTCAGGGGCGTCCGATTGACCATTTCCTCAATGATTCAATCATTGCATTGCCACCGGACAAGCTCAAACTCAAACCAGCATCTGTTCTGGTTTCGGGTGGGTTGAACAAAATTCCGATCATTCGGGCCATTCTGCGCGGCGGTTATGTCAATCGCCTCGTCACCAATGAAGGCGTCGCCCGCGCATTATTACAGGGGCCACGCTAAACACGGGCCCCGGTGCTGCTTGATTAAGCCTTTGCTTGAAGCGCTTCTGCCATGGCGCGCAAGGTTACGAATGTAGACGCTGCACCCGGATCAATATGACCGATAGAGCGTTCGCCAAGTTTGGCGGAACGGCCACGGCGCGATTCCATTGCAGCCGTCGCATTCATACCCGCTTCGGCACCATCGCGAGCGGCAATCAGCACGTCGAGCGTGGATTTGCCGGCCTTTGCCGCTTCATTCGCAGCCTCAACTGCCGGGACCCAGGCATCGATCATCGTCTTGTCGCCCGGTGCCGCACGGCCCCGATCCTGGATGCCCTGCGATGCTGCTGCAAGCCATTCGGCCATGCCGGCACCATCAAGGTTCAGACGATTACTGACAGCTGTGCCTGCGCGCAGGAACGCGGTTGCATAAAGCGGACCTGACGAAGCGCCAACCGCATCCAGAAACGCTTTGGCCATGCGCTTGCAGATGGCTTCAATGGTTTCATCGCCCTGCTCGTCTTCAAGCGCATGTTGCACGGCCTTCCAGCCGATCTCCATGGTGATGCCATGATCGCCATCGCCAATCACGCCATCAAGTTCCGAGAGCCAGTTCTTCTCGGCGATGATCTGATTGCCGACATTCATCATCATCGCCTTGAAAAGGGCAGGCGTCACATCGCCCTCGGTAATGAGCTTGCGCGGCGTGTCCGTAGTCGCTTCCTTGTGTTCAGCAGCGCGTGCTGCCTTGCGATGTGAAGCCGGTTCACGATCCGCTGCCTGCACAGCACCAACCGTCAAGGCAGGCGTATGGCATGGATGATCCAGCAGGGTCTGCAAGGTGTCATCGAGCTTCATCAGCGTGACAGATGCACCGGCCATTTCGAGCGACGTCGCATATTCGCCAACCCATGAGGCGTGGATCTGAACGCCTCTGCCATCCAGAATCTGCTTCACGCAACGGAAGATCAGGTAAAGTTCAATATGTGTGGTCGCACCAAGTCCGTTGACCAGAACTGCAACGCGATCACCAGCCTTGAGCGCCAGTTCCTCAACGACCGAGGTCATCAACTCGTCGGTCACTTCATCAGCAGGCGCAAGTTTCTGACGACGAATTCCCGGCTCGCCATGCAGGCCCATGCCGATTTCCATTTCATCGTCACCGATGGCAAAGTTCGGCTTTCCGGTCTGCGGCAGCGAGCAAGGGCTCAATGCCACGCCCATCGAACGGGTCGCCTCATTGGCAGCCTGTGCAAGGGCTTCCACACGCGGCAGGGATTCACCCAGATCAGCGGCAGCGCCCGCAATCTTGAACACGAAGAAATCACCGGCGATCCCGCGACGCTCTGTCTTGCGATCAAGCGGGGCGGAGGCCACGTCGTCTGCAACCGCAACATGACGCACATCCATGCCATCCTGTGCGAGTTCTTCCGCAGCCATGGTGAAGTTGAGGACGTCGCCGGTATAATTGCCATAGAGCATCAGTACGCCCGCGCCGCCATCCGCAGCCCGTGCTGCTTCTGCAATATGTGCAGGCGATGGCGAAGCAAAAACATTGCCAACAGCGGCTGCGTCTGCGAGACCGCGCCCGACATAGCCTGCAAAAGCTGGCTCGTGACCTGAACCGCCGCCCACAACAATGCCGACCTTGCCTTCACGCGGGCCATCGACCGCCACAACTGCACGCCCCGTTTCGCCCTCAACGCGCAGCATATCGGGATGCGCACCGACCATGCCTTCGATCATTTCTGCAATGATGTTTTCCGGCGCGTTGATCAGCTTCTTGGTTTTGACTTGTTCATTCATGTCTTTAGCTTTCTAAAACTCGTCGCGTGTTCAGATCAGTGGGCATCCCGGCGCAGATAACGACGCGATATGGCATCGAACGAAATAGCCAGCACGACGATTGCACCCGAAACAATGCCCTGCCAATAAGGAGAGACACCGAACAGAACGATAATGTTTTCAATAATAGCGATAATACCAGCACCGAAGATCGCACCGATCGGGCTGCCGATACCACCCGTTGTGGCAACGCCGCCGATGACCGAAGCCGCAATCGGCGCCAGCACCCAGCTATCGCCAATGGATGGCTGTGCGGTTCCAAGACGCGCAACCATCAGCACACCTGCAAGGCCAGCAATGGCACCGGCTGCACCGAACACCATAAGGCGCACACGGTCTACGCGAATACCCAGCATACGGGCGCCGTCACGATTGTTGCCAATCGCATACATGTAGCGACCGAACGGCGTTTTCAGCATCACGAAAGTCGCGATCAACAATGCAACAAACATGATGATGAATGGCACCGGAATGCCGAACAGATCGCCACGGCCAAGATATTGCACATCACGCGGAATGCCGGTGATGGCAACACCACGCGTCAGCACCAGATTGGCACCGCCAAAAATACCTGCCGTGCCTATGGTGAGCACTAGCGAATGCAGGCGGAGGAAAGTGACAAGGAAGCCGTTGAACAGACCAAGGCAAAGGCCGAGCAATATTGCCAGCAGCATGGCCGAATAAGGCTCAAAACCCATCCGTACCATCAAAATGCCGGAGACCACGCCGCAAAGCCCACCGATCACGCCAAGCGACAGATCGAGCTCGCCCAGCACCATCAGCATCGACTGTGCGATTGTGATGAGGCCGACAAAGGCGAGGCCGCGGGCAACAACCGACAAATTGTACGGCGTCAGGAAGTATGGTGACATGATGGCCGAGAGAGCAAAGATCACCAGAAGCGCCACAAAGACACCGGCAAGCGGCGTGCGGATGAGTTTGGAAAGGGGATTAGTTTGCATCGGCTTTTACCTCTGTTCCAAAGATCGCGCCCACGAGTGTTTCATTGTTGGTATCGGTGGTGGAGAACTCACCGGTGATATGGCCGTTATGCATGGTGATGATACGGCTTGCGCATTTCTGCAATTCGTTGAGTTCCGAGGAGACGAGGATGACACCGACGCCTTCCTCGGCGAGATTTTTCATGATGCGATAGATCTCGGATTTGGTTCGGATATCGATACCCTTCGTCGGCTCATCAAAGATCAGCACACGCGGACGCGTCGCCATGGCGCGACCGATAATGGCTTTCTGCTGATTGCCACCTGAAAGCTGCGAGATGCGCTTGCTCATTCCAGACGTGCGGATACCGTAGTCGTCGATAATCTTCTGTACGATATTGCGTTCACGGCGGTCCGAAATGCCGAGCTTGCCGCTGGTCAGCTCCAGTATCGAAATGCCGATATTCTCACGCAGTGAAAGCAGAGGCAGAATGCCGTGATGTTTGCGCTCTTCCGAAAGATAGAGCATGCCACCCGCAACCGAACGTGAGGTATCATTGAGTGTCCAGTTTTCGCCTTCGACCTTTACCTCGCCGGATTTGGCTTTCAGAAAGCCGAAGATCGTCTGCATCACTTCGGAGCGGCCAGCGCCTACCAGCCCGGCAAAGCCGAGAATCTCGCCCTTGCGCAGATCAAAACTGATGTCTTCAAAGCGCGACCCGGACAGACCGCGCACTTGCATGATGGTTTCAGTGGTCGGCTTTGACGGGCGGAAATGTTCGTCAAAGGAAAGATCGCGGCCAGACATGGCCCGGATCAGATCGGCTTCAGTGATGTCCTTGATGTGACCGCTTTCGATCTTCGTACCATTGCGAAGAACCGTATAATCATCGCCAATCTGGAAGACTTCTTCCATCTTGTGGCTGATGAAGACAATCGCGTGATCGCGATCAAGAAGACCGCGAATAACCTTGAAGACGCGCTCGACTTCAACCCGCGTCAGCGATGACGTCGGCTCATCAAGGATCAGCACCTTCATCTGCTCATTGGTGCAGGCGCGCGCAATCTGCAAAAGCTGCTGATCGGACACGGAAATATTGGCGACCAGATCATCCGGTTGCGCTTCGATACCGAAGCGGTCGAGATAGGATTTCGCCTCTTCCATCAACGCCTTGCGGTTAACGATGAAACCGCCATGGCCGGTTCGGCTGAATGGCATGAACAGATTTTCCGCAACGCTCATCTGCGGGAAAAGCGTCAGCTCCTGCGGCACATAGGCAACGTTTTTATAAAGCGCAGGATCAGCAACCGGATCGCGACCATCGATCAGCACCTGACCGCGCGATGCGCTGTCGGTTCCGGTCAGAATTTTAACGAGTGTGGATTTGCCGGCACCGTTTTCGCCAGCAAGAATATGCGTGCGACCCAGCTCGATTTTCAGGTCAACACCATCCAGCGCGGTTACGCCCGGAAAGTCCCGGCCTAATCCGCTTGTTTCAAGATAAGCCATGATGGACACCTTGGAAAACTATCGCTGCGTTTCCGGCAAGCTGCCGGTCATAGCCGATAGGACAGGAAAAAAGGGAGCACGGGAGAACCCGTGCTCCAGCAACGAGATCGGAACGGATCAGTTGCCTACGTTTTCCTTGGTGAGGAAAGCATTGCCGGTGTCGATATAACCGGGAACCGGAGCGCCGGTCGCCTGTGCCCAGAGCGTCATCACCGACCAGTAACCTTGAAGTTCAGGCTGCGATGCGGACGAGCTGTCAGCGACGCCATTGCGGATCATGTCGAGCATTTCCGGCAGGTTATCGAGGCCGACCAGCGTAACCTTGCCCTGCTTGCCGGCTTCAACGATAGCCTGACCGATACCAATAGGACCAGCTGCATCCGATGCAACCCAGCCCTTCAGGTTTGGATTGGCCTGCATGATGGCTGCGGCCTGCTGCTGCGCGATTTCGATGCTGTCATTGTCGATGCCTTCAGCAACAACCTTGATGCCCGGATGTTCCTTGAACACTTCGCGGTGGCACTCAGCGCGGATCGAATGGTTCGGTGCGGTTGGAACACCCATCATGATTGCGACTTCGCCTTCACCACCGAGCACTTCGACCAGACGACGGGCAGCAATCTTGGCCTGCTCGCAGAAATCCGACCCGATATGGGTGATGCTCATGCCTTCCGGCGGCACGGAATCGAACAGGACCAGCGGAACTTTCTGGTTCTGCGCTTCTTCGAGTGATGCACGGTTGCCCGATGGATCGAGCAGATCGAGTGCAAGACCATCCGGACGGGTGGCAAGTGCGCTGTCGATAATCTGGTTTTGCTGAACAACGTCTGCGCTCTGTGGTGCCGAGTAGACGATTTCAACATTGGCACCAGTCTGTGCCTTGAGTGCGGCGGCGGCCTGCTGGGCGCCTTCATTCACCTTGTCAAACCAAGGATGAACAACCTTTGGAACGATAACGAATCGATAACTGTCTTTTTTGATTGTTCCGGGTGCGTCCTGCGCCATGACGGAAACAGGCAGCGAAAAGGCAGCAACGGCTGCCAACATAGCAAGCTTTTTCATAAATTCCTCCCTTGGAAATCAGACGAAACATCCTCCGCCTGACCGCTTGAAAGATCACCCGGGAGGCTCCTCTGCCTTCGCCCCGATAGCGAACTCACCTCTAAATACAGATGTATTTTTATAATTACAAGAGTAATTAAAGCTCCGCTTTGCGTTATTCACTTTAGAAAAACAAAAGCTCCGGGCGTTGCCGCCCGGAGCTCAATTCGAAAAAATATGGTTGTGTTATCAGTTTGCGGAAACAAAATCCGACATGCTGGTAATCAACAGCATTCCGACAGTTGCGCCTGCGTCCTGAAGACCGATGGTCTTTTCTTGGAAAGCGGCAGCTTTGCCGTGCTGGGCAACCATCGTTTTGGTCGCTTCAAGCGCATCTTCGGCAGCTTTGGCGGCGGCGGCAAGTGCATCTGGCAGCGAAGCACCCGTTGCAGCTTGTGCTTCAAGCGTCACCGCGATTGGATCAAGAACATCGAGAAGCGTTTTGTCGCCAACCTTTGCCTTGCCGCGCTCGGCAATGCCATCGCGATAGGCGCGCCAGAAAGCGGCAATCTGTGTGGTTCCCAGCTCATCGATGCCGTCGCAGGCCTTGGATGCACGAAGGAAGCCGGTTGCGGTCAGCGTACCCATGGTCGATGGCGCGACGCGTGCCATGGTGGCACCAGCCGTGCGCAGCAGCTTGGAAATACCAGCCGCTTCCCCTTCAGCTTGCAGAGCTTCTGCGGCGCTCGCAAAGGCTTTGCTCATGGTGATGCCAAGATCGCTATCGCCAACCTTGCCATCCAGCGCGATAAGGAATTCGCGCTGCTGAGCAAAAAGCTGCTTCCAGCTATCGAAGAGGTTGATCAGATCGGATGCTGTAATGACGTTCATGTCTACACCTCAACCCGCAAAATGCTTGAAGAATGGGGTGTTAGCCGCAGCGGCAACCAGTGGCTCCAGTTCTTCATCAAGATGCAGCACGGAAACTGACGCGCCAGCCATTTCCATGGAAGTGGCAAACTCGCCGATCCAGACATGCTTGACCTTGACGCCACGCTCGTCAAAGAGCTGCGAAACCCGCCGGAACATGATGTAGAGCTCTTCAAGCGGGGTGCCGCCAAGACCATTCACCAGCACAGCAACTTCATCGCCCTTCGCATAGGTCTGCTCGGCGAAAATGCGTTCCATCAGCTCGTCGATGACAGCATCTGCGCTGGCAAGCTTCTTGCGGCTGATACCAGGTTCGCCATGGATGCCCATGCCGATTTCCATTTCATCTTCGCCGATGGAGAAGGTGGCATGACCGATTTCCGGCACAACGCAGCTGGAGAGAGCAACGCCCATGGTGCGGGTGCGCAGACGTGCCTTATCGGCAAGACGTGTCACTTCATCAAGCGACAGACCGTTGGCTGCAGCGGCACCAGCTGCCTTGTAGACAAAGAAGATACCGGCGACGCCACGACGCTTGTGTTCTTCACCGACAATCGAGGACGCCACGTCATCATTGCCAACAACCTGCTTGACGGTGATGCCATCGAGATCGGCAAGTTCCGCAGCCATATCGAAATTGATGATGTCGCCGCTGTAATTACCATAGATGTAGAGCACGCCAGCGCCCTGATCTATGGCTTTGGTCACCTGGTACATCTGCTCTGAGCTTGGCGACTGGAAGACGCCGCCGACGGCCGCGCCATCAATCATGCCTTCACCGATATAGCCGAGGAACAGCGGCAGGTGCCCGGAGCCGCCACCTGTTGCAATGCCGACCTTGCCGGATTTGGTATTGGCTGTGACCATGCAACGCTTGTCATTATCGACAAAGGTAAGCTCGGGATGTGCCCGATAGATGCCTTCGAGCATCTCATCCACGAAATTGACGGGATCGTTCAGGAATTTCTTCATGATTTCCTCTTGAGAGTATCGGGTTATTTCTTGCGTTGACGGGTGACGAAGAAGGCGGCAGCCAGCAGGATGAAGCAGCCGACGACGAGACGCTGCCACGTACTTGGGATGCCGACGAGCACCAGAACACTGTTGATGACGGTGATGAGAAGCACGCCGAGAAGGGTGCCGAAGACGGTGCCGGTGCCGCCGGTGATGCGTGCACCGCCGAGAACTACAGCGGCGATAACCGCAATTTCTGTTCCAACAAAGTCGAAAGGGCTCGACTGGCGATTGGCACAGACATGGATGATGCCTGCAAGTCCGGCCAGACCACCGGCATAGCCGAACAGGAAGATATGGATGGTGCGCAGGTTATAACCGAGGCGGCTTGCGATCTGGCTGTTGCCACCCATCGCAAAGATCGCGCGGCCCATCAAAGTGCGGTTCAATATCCACCATGTCAGGATTGCAGCCGCAGGCAGAACCAGAAAATAGAACGGCATGGTGATGGTGGCACCGGTTGCGGATTCAAACTGGAACAGCGGAAGGCGACCGAATGCACCCATTGTCGGGGGCAGGGACATAATCCAGACCGTGCCGACAAAAGCCAGCAGGAAGCCGCGAAACAGATATTGCGTGCCGATAGTGACGATCAATGAAGGCACATTGAGGTAATGCACCAGAAGCCCATTGAGAATTCCGAGAAAAATGCCGCCCGCAATCGCCATCAGAATGATGAAGATGATCGGCAGTTCCGGCATATAGGCTTGCACCAGAAGCGTCAGCGAATAGACGGTCGTGGCCGCAATCGCCGTAAAGGAAACATCGATGCCGCCAGAGGCGAGAATGATGAAGACGCCAAGCGCAAACAGGCCCATCACCACACTGGCACGGCCGATATCGATCAATGTCGAGGCTTGCAGGAATGCAGGGTTGATGATCGAGACAATCGTACAGATTGCCACAAGCAGGAAGAAAGTGATCGATTCCGGGCGCCTGCGAATGAAGTCACCCAACTTGAAGGATTGGACCTGACCCACATCCTGTTGATACTGTGACGCACTCATTAGGCAACTTCCTTCTGCGACGACATCATGGCTTGATAGAGCTGATCTTCGGTGGCCTCTGCAGCATCGAGCTCCGCGACAATGCTGCCCGAGTTCATGACGAGAATGCGATCGGCGTTCTGCAGAAGCTCCGGCAGATCATCGCTGACGATAATGAGGCCCATGCCAGCTTCGGCCAGCGCCTGAATTGCGCGGTAAATTGTGTCTTTTGATCCCACATCGACGCCGACGGTCGGACCGTGCAGCACTAAAAGCTTGGGTGCGATGCTAAGCCACCGACCAATCAGAACACGCTGCTGATTGCCGCCCGAAAGCGCGCCAACAGGCAGATCCAGATTGGTGGTGTTCAGTCGCATCTCTTTCATCAGCGAGGCGGCGATGTTGCGGCCCTGTTTCTGGTCCACGATGCCAAGGCTGTTGCAGAGCTTTCTAAAGATCAGCGCGATCTCGTTTTGGAAGATCGACTTGTCGAGGAAGAGGCCTTCTGCAAGCCGGTCTTCCGGCACATAGCCTATGCCGCGCTCGATAGCTTCCGCAGAGCTTTTGACCTCGGTTACATTTCCTTCGAGGCGGATTGAACCGGAATGCGCAGGCACAACGCCAGTGATCGCCATCGCAAGCTCGTTGCGGCCGGAATCTGCAAGGCCGGTGATGCCGAGGATTTCGCCTTTGCGTAAGCGAAAGTCGATGTCCTTGAAGCCCGAGGCGGAAAGGTGGTCGAGTTTTAGCAGTTCGGAATCACTAGGCTTTCCCGTGCGATAACGTTCGGCATCGATTTCCCTGCCGATCATCAGCTCGGAAAGCTGCTTCTTGGTGTAGTTTTCGATCGGGCCTTGCGCCACGCATTGGCCATCGCGGAAGACAACCGCATTGCCGCCGATGCGATAGCACTCATCGAGCTTGTGGGTCACAAAAAGGACGGCAACGCGTTCAGCGCGCAAGCGTTCAACGACTTCAATCAGATTGTCCACTTCGCGACGGGTCAGCGATGTAGTCGGCTCATCCATGATGACAAGCTTGGCGTGTGTTGCAATGGCGCGCGAAATGGCAACCAGCTGACGCACGGCAAGCGGCAACTCGGAAACGATTGTGTTGAGAAAAGCTTTGTCTGTTGGCAGACCAACCGTGCTCAATGCCCGTTGTGCAGTCTCGCGAAGCTGCGAAAGCTTGACGCTGCGGAACAGTCGACCATTGCCTTCCACGAGCTGCTCATTCAGCGCTACGTTTTCAGCGACGGTCAAATTGGGAATAAGTGACAGATCCTGATAGACGGTCTCGATACCGGCTGCCAGCGACTGGATCGGATTCAGCGACGTGTATGTTTTGCCATCGAGAATGATCTCGCCTTCGCTGGGTGCGTGTGCGCCGGACATGATCTTGATGACGGTGCTCTTGCCGCAGCCATTTTCACCCAACAGGTGATAGGCCTGACCAAGATCGATTGTCAGGTCGATGCCGCGCAGCGCATGAACGCCGCCAAAGCGCTTATGAATGTTGCGCAGTTCGAGAAAACGATCCGGCGACCGGTCGTTTTTCGTCCCATTCGTCGTTGTAGTTGACACGTTGAATTCCTTTGTCGCCGCACCGTTCGAACAAGCGATTGTGCTGGCTGTAGGACCGCCTGGCTATAATTGCCGCGCGCCAATGTCTTGATTTAATGTTTTTTGGTCCGGCCGAATTGCCCGGATGCGCGGGGGCTGCATCCGGGCTTTGACGCTATCCTGTGCAGATGAACGGTATCTGTACAGGATAGTGCGTCAGCCAATAGCCACGCTCTTAGAACAGGTGTTCCTTATAGCTAGCCTTGTCAGCGATAACCATACCATTGCCGATGACAAGAAGGCCGTCACCTGCACCCTTCTTGACGCTCACGCTGTTGTAGCCTTCAACGCCGAGATCGGTGCCGTCCTTGACTTCCTTCTTTTCGAGCAGAAGCTTGGCAAGGGCATTCATCGCCATGCCAGCCTTTTGTGGATCCCAGAAGCCGATTGCCGTGATCGCACCGGATTCAAGCAGATCAGCCGATGGGTTTGGCAAGCCCGTGCCAACCAGGCAGACCTTGCCGCTCAGGCCAGCTTCATCGATTGCGCGACCAACGCCGAGAACGTCGTTACCGGCAGATGTCTGGAAGCCCTTCAGGTCAGGATGCTTGCGCAGGATTTCCTTGGCCTTTTCATAGGTGCCGTTGGCGTCGTCGAAGGATTCATTGTTCGGATCGACGAGCTGCATGTCAGGATATTTCTTGGCATTTTCTTCCGCTGCGCCAACCCACTGCATGTGTGTGCGGCTGCCGAGCGAACCAACGAAAGTCGTCCACTTGCCGCTCTTGCCCATGCATTCTGCCAGACGCTCGTTGAGTGCGGTGCCGTAATCGGCGTTATCGAAAGCTTCAACGTCGGCCATGGTGTTGACCTGGTTGTCGGCTTCGTGGGTCACAACAACGATGCCGCGTTCCATGGCGCGCTTGAACGTGCCTTCAAGAACAGCCGGGTCCATCGGAACAACCGCAAGTGCATTGACGCCCTTGGCGACGAGATCCTGAACGATCTGGAGCTGCTGCGCGGCGTCAGCTGTTGCTGGACCGCTCTGCGTTGCAACCACATCTGGATTTGCCTTCTGATAGGCTTCAACGCCGGTGTTCATGCGGTCGAACCAAGGAATACCGCTGATCTTGACGACCGTTGCGATAACCGGCTTTTCCTGAGCGACGAGCGCGCTTGCGCTGCCTGCTGCAATTGCTGCACCGATGACAGTTCCAGCGAGCAGTTTTTTCGTTACTGATTTCATGACTTCCTCCACGCTAACATTCCCCCAATGTCTATGTTCGGGTGCCTGAGGGTTGAGCACCGATGTTTCCCTTTTGGCGATTGCCAAGGGTGAAGAAGCTCGCAATGTCGTATTTTCCGACAGCGAGGAAGGCGAGCAGCAGCAAGCCCCATGCAAAATCGCGGACAAAATTGGATAGGCCACCAAAGTTGAGCAGGCTCGACATAAGCTGCAATGCAATGGCGCTCATCACGACACAGATCACGCGGCCATAACCGCCTTCCGGCTTAACCCCCGCCATGACGGCGATCAGAATGGCGACCAGAAGGTAGGAACTGCCATAGTCGAACTTCACATTCACATTTCGTGCTGCGATGATGATGCCAGCGATGCCAGGCAGAAATCCGCTGGTTGCGTAAGTGGCAACCAGTACGCCGTTGCGCGGAAAGCCGGCAAAAACAGCAGCTTTAGGATTGGTTCCCATCAGCATCAGCCAGTATCCGTAAGGCGTAAAGCGCACGACGGCGGCAATCAGCAATGCGACTGCAATGAAGATCAGGAAGCTGATTGGCACGGCGAGGAACATATCGTTGCCGATGCGTGACAGAAGGTCCGGGCTGCCAACCATGACGGCACGACCACCAGACACGACAACTGCAAGTCCTGTAAATGCCATCTGTGTGCCGAGCGTGCAGAGGATCGGTGTGATATTGAAACGCGCAATCAGCACACCATTGACGATGCCGCCCGCAAGACCGATCGCAAGCGCCAACCCGATGAAAGCCAGACTAAAGCCGAGCTGGTTTTCGGCGCTTGAAATGAACATCGAAACGATAACTGCGGAAAGCACGCCTGCCAGATTGGCCAGAGCAATACCCGAAAGGTCGATCCCGCCATTGCCAGCGCACATTGCCAGCATCACGCCAATTGCCAGAAGTCCGATTTCCGGCACCTGGCCTGCCATCGACTGCAGATTGAACAGGGATAGGAAAGATCCTCCCGAAATATACGCGCCAAGCACGAGCAATCCGAGATTAATGACAACAAGCATAGCAAGCTGATTGCTTGTCTTCTGCATGGTCTCCTCCTGCCATGTTTAGTAAACAAGAATGTTATTCACTAAATGATTCAACAGATGGTGTGGCACTGTCAAGCCCAATATCACAGGATTTTGGTTGCTTAGAGCCTGAAATTAGCCTAATCGTTTTAAACGATGTTGTTTATGTTTACTAAACGGCGATCCATTTTTCGTTTGATGCGCGGAGAGCATGAAGAAAAAAAAGTCTTTTACGATCAGGGATATTGCTGAAAATGCGGGTGTCTCACCTGCCACGGTCTCGCTTGTGTTGAATGGCAAGGGTGAGATTTCAGGTGAGACGCGGGCACGTGTTCTTGAGTCGGTTTCCAGGCTGAATTATGTCCCACGCACTTCTAAAACCGGCACAAGCACGGGCGAAACGATACGCTTTCTCAAGATTGCCAAACATGGCGAGACGGTAAATCGCGATCACAGTGTTTTTGTCTCTGATTATATTGATGGCATGTCGTCTGAAGCGACACGCCGCAACTACACGCTGGAGGTCGTCAGCTTTGAAGGGCAGCCGATCAGTGCTGTTGCTGAATCGCTGGCCGGTGCTTCAATCCGAGGGGTGATAGCCCTGGGAACCGAGTTGTCTCCAGCCGACATTCACATGATTCAGGGACTCGGTTTACCCACTGTTTTCATTGATACATTCTACGAAGTCGTTGAAGCGAATTTTGTGGACATGAACAATGAAGATGCGGTCTTCAAAGTGCTGTCACGCTTCAAACAACTCGGACTTTCGCGGATCGGCTTTGTCGCCAGTCACACAGAAACAACAAATTTCCGGCTTCGACGTGATGCTTTTTTCAAGAATATGCAGCGGTTGGAGCTGAGCGTTCAGGAGCGTGACATTCTGTCGGTCGAGTCGACTTTTGAGGGTGCCCACCGAGATACATGTGCGATGCTGCATTCCGGACTTGATCTCGCGGAGGGCTATTTCTGCACCAATGATATTATTGCTTATGGGTTTATCCGTGCTTTGAAGGCAAAGGGTATACGTATCCCTGACGACGTATCTGTCATTGGTTTTGATAATCTTCCTCAAAGTGCCACGATGGAGCCGGGCCTTACGACGATCGAGGTGTCCAAGCGCAAGATTGGCAATCTGGCTGTGACCATCCTTGATGATCTGATTAATACATCTGAGACGCAGCCACCCGTTAAAATTCTTGTGGGTGCTGATCTTGTCTTGCGCGGCAGTGAGACGGTTTCCGTGAGACAGAAGGCGAAAAGCCATGAGTTTGGTTGAGTGTTAATACTTCGGTCGCAGCGAATTTTTGCTCGTGAAAATCGTATAGATCAGAGCAACCAGTTCGTTGTTAGGCGAGGTAAAGCGCTTTGGATTCGGGGTCGATTTCTATTCTGTCGCGCCCGTTGACTTTGGCCTGATACAGGCTCTTGTCAGCACTATCGATTAAATTCGGCAATGATAATGGATCGGCTGATCCGTGGCTGATGCCCGCACTCACCGTTAACGGAATTCGCGTATTCTCGAATAGGAACTCATTTGCCTTCATCGCAGTTTGAAGCTTTTTCGTAAGCTTTTCAGCTTCATGTATTTCTTGCTTCGGCATTACGATGAGAAATTCCTCGCCTCCGACGCGTGCAATAAGGTTGTATTCTCTAAAGGTGTGACGAATTAAATCTGCGCAATGTTTGAGTGCCGCGTCGCCGGCGCCGTGACCATAAGTGTCGTTTACAGATTTGAAATGATCAATATCGAGCATAACAGCCGATGCGCTGTGATCTGCGTTTCCTGTTTGAATGGTTTCGGATAGGGCCTGTATGCTCCAGCGGTTATAGAGCCCTGTCAGAGGGTCGCGCATTGCTATTTCGCGCAACACGGAGACGCTTCTTTCATAGGCAATCGAAAGAGAAAAGGCTCCGCTGGCGCTGATGTGAATAGTCGCCGCAATCAGGTTTAATTCCAGGAATATATCTGAGGGCAGAAGATTTTCTATCTCGGAAGACAGTACCCAGCCTTGAATTACCCTTAACAGCGATGATAGAGCGATGAAACTATAAGCAATGATTAAAGCGATTTTGGAAGGAAGTTTTTCCTTTTCTTTCCCAAGACATATAATAATTGCCAATATCTGTGCCGCGATCACAAAATTGATAAACCCGAACACTAAACTCTGGCCAAGTGACTGTGATAACAGCAAGGCAACGACAATTAAAACCGCCAGCGCAATAAACCAGATTGGCGAAGAGCGATGTCCGAAAAAATTTCGAATGGCTTGCCAGCGAAGCCCCAGACCGATCACGAGTAACGCATTTGGAACTAATAATGCTCCTGCTGTTCCATTAATATTCTTAGAGAATTGAAAAAAGGCAGCAGCAAATAACAAGTTTGAAATAACTAGATTAATCCAATAGCTTCTATCTTTTCTACCCATGCTGGCCAGCAGGAATGCCACAGCGAATACCAGCAATAATAGGGCGTTAACCATGAACATTGTTTGTTGGTCAAGGTTGAATAAGGCGTCCATTCGCTCTTCATGGCCCAATAAATTTAATAATGCTTATCAGCCTATAAACTGAATTACTTAAAAGTGATAGATTTAACATCAGGTTTAGGTCTTGTTATCCTCCCAGATAGATTGTCTGGGAGGTATAGCATTCAGGGGGCCTGATTAGCTTGTTTGAAGAAAGGCTCTCAGTTTCTCAAGTTCAGCCGGACGGATTTCATGTCCACCGGGTGCAATCAGTGATGTCACTTCCGCACCCTGTGCCTCGAACCAGTCAATCAGGCTCTTCGACAGCTTCAATGGCGAGATCGGGTCAGCTTCGCCCGCGGTGATCAGAACGCGTTTACCCAACAGCTTCGGCTGTGGTTCCGGTGTCCACGGGATCAGTGGATGCATGAGAGCTGCACGGTCGAACAAACTCGGATCCGCAAAAAGCATGGATGCCAGAATGTTGGCTCCATTTGAATAGCCGAGCGCATAGATTTCGCGTTCCGTGTGATGCTCACGAACCTCGCGTATAAAATCCAGCATCTTCTCCGTGCGCAGACGAAGATCGTCCATGTCATAGACGCCTTCGCCGGTGCGCCGGAAGAACCGGTTCGCACCGAATTCCGAAACATCACCGCGCGGAGCAACAATACCTGCGTCCGGCAGAATCTGGTCGATCAGGCCTGTGAACTGATGTTCATTGCCGCCTGTGCCGTGAAACGCGATAACGACTGGCGAACCGGCTGCACCTTCGCGACGGAAACTCTGATAATCATTTCTGGTCATGCTAATCCTCCAAAGAAGCGCCTCCGGCAGAGCCGGAGGCAACCCATTATTTGTCAGTAAGAGGAATGAGATTGGCTTCGATACGATCACGATAAGCTTCGTAACGGCTTGGCAGTTTGAGTGCTTCACCCAAATGTGCCGTATCCTCATCGCGGTCAAACCCGGGTTCGTTGGTCGCGACTTCAAACAACACGCCGCCCGGCGTACGGAAGTAGATCGCCCAGAAATAATCGCGGTCGATCACTGGTGTGACATGGTAGCCAGTGTCCATCAGCGCCTTGCGCACTTCAAGTTGTGCAGCTCGGTCCGGCACCGCAAAAGCGATATGGTGGACAGAACCCGCTCCCTGACGTGCAGCCTGTGCCGAAGGCAAAGCTTCAAGGTCAATCGTATCTGCACCATTGCCATTGGGAATGATAAAGCGGCTGACATTGCCTTCGGTTTCAGCGCGTTCATAACCCATGAACTTGAGCAGTTCCGCACTGGCATCAATATCGTGAAGCCGCATACGGGCGCCACTGAAGCCGCGAATAGCCACATCTTCAGACACGCCCGCACTGATCCATGGCGCACGCTTGTCGTCGTCAATCTCAACGAGTGCAAAACCATCACCATCCGGGCCCTGAAAGCGAAGGCGCTCAGCACCAAACACACGGTCTGATTCAAGACCTGTTACGCCCTTTGCGACCAGACGGTCTTTCCAGAAGCTGAGCGAACCCTTTGGTACTGCAAATTCGGTTTCACCAACTTCGCCGACACCTGGACGGCCGCGTACGATATTCGGAAACGGGAAGTAGGTCATGACCGAACCGGGGGTGCCGACTTCATCACCATAATAGAGGTGATAAACGCTTGGTTCGTCGAAGTTCACGGTCTTTTTCACGCGACGCAGGCCGAGTGTGTCGGTGAAGAAGCTGTTGTTCTGGCGGGCATCAGCGGCCATGGAGGTGACGTGGTGAAGGCCCTTGATCTGGTTCAGCATGATGTTTGCCTTTCTGCGGCATTGCCGCTTTGCAATCTTGTTGAACACAATCTAGTTCGCTTGATAATTGATAACAATTGATGCATTAATTGGTATACTGTTACGCAGATTGCAATAATGGCATGAATGAACTTAAAGCGCTGAGAACTTTTTTACTTGCTGCCGAGAAGCGAAACTTCGCGCAGGTCGCGCGCGAGATGGATATGACGCCAGCTTCCGTTACCCGCACAATCGCGGCGCTTGAGGCTGAGTTGGGCGTGCAACTTTTTGTCCGCACCACACGACAGGTCTCACTGACAAGCGATGGCGCGGTGTTTGCCGCGCGTATTGAGCCTGCTGTCAATACGCTGGAATCTGCGCGGCTTGAATTGATGAATGTGCATAAGGCCGATCAGGGGCGGCTGCGGATCAATGCGCCGATGTCGCTCGGTCAGCAGGTATTGCCGCAGATTCTGTGCGCTTTCCGCGAGCTTTATCCGAAGATTGAAGTCGAGCTTTCATTGACCGACCAGATGCTCGATATCGTTGAGCAGGATTTCGATCTGGCGATCCGTATTTCAGGCGCGCCATCTGATAAATTCACGATCTGGCGCAAGATCATCGAAATAAAGCGTATTCTGGTGGCTGCGCCCAGTTCGCCCTTTGTCGACGCTGCGCATCCGAGTGAGCTGCCATCGGATCGATGTCTGGGCTATAGTTCAGAAAGTCGCCGGGAAAACTGGGCTTTGTCGGATGGAGGCTCAACGGTCAATGTTTCTGCCGGGCGTATGATCAGCGCCAATAATGGCGAAGTGCTGGCCAGTATGGCGGCTGATGGGGCAGGGGTCGCCATGCTGCCTGTTTTCATCGTGGCGGAACATCTGCGCACGGGACGCCTTGTGCAAATTTTGCCGGAATGGTCACCGCCGCAACTCTGGCTCACGCTTTATTATCCGCCATTCCAGAAACTGCCTCCTCGTATTGCGGCCTTTTCGGATTTTTTCGAGCGTGAGATCAAGGCAATCGTCACGCGGATGGTTTGATGGTTGTATGAAAAGCGGTGATTTGATTTATTGATCGACGCGCGGTTTTGGGCTGCTTGACGCATCTCTTCTGCCTGATTGCGCCCTCATAAATACAATTTATTGACAAAATGACGATAAGCTGATGACATAAAGTTAATAAAATAAAAGGGACATTCTATGGTGCATGAGGCAGATCCGCAGAGCGGCTCAGATATTTTGCTGGCAATGCAAGAATCGGGTTTCGATGAAGTGTCGCTTCCGAAGCATCTGCGTTCCGTTGCATCCCTCGGCCCTATTGTATCTTCCTCACATCTTGCCGAAGGTGGTTCGCCGGGCATGTCAGAAGTCGAATACGGGCTTATTCTGGCATCCCACGCATTTTCGCGCTGGATGGTTCGCTGCATGGCGGCGGCAGGCTTGCCGGGATTGTCTCCCATTGAAGTTTTGATCCTTCATTCGATCCGGCATCGTGGCCGCGAGAAAAAACTCGCTGATATTTGCCTCGTGCTCGATATCGAAGATACGCATATCGCGACATACGCCATCCGTAAGCTGGAAAAGGCGGGGCTTTTGACCACTGGCAAAGCTTCCAAGGAAAAGACAGTCAAAATTACCGAGAAGGGTGCAGAGGCTTGCGCGCGCTATCGCGAGATTCGCGAGCGACTGCTTGTTGAATCAACAACCAATGCACGCCCTTCAGAAGAGACGTTGTCGGAGGTTGCGGCACTTCTGCGCTTCATGTCCGGTGCATTTAATCAGGCCACACGGTCGGCCATTACACTATAAGAGAGTTACTGGTTTGAGTGGAACTGTGTCCAAACCTCTGCTGACGGTTGAGGGTCTGAGTGTTGAATTCGGTGCCAATCGCGTCGTTAATGATCTGAATTTTTCTGTCTCCGCTGGTCGCACACTGGCTGTTGTTGGCGAATCTGGTTCGGGTAAGTCGATTACGTCGCTTTCGATCATGCGCCTTGCGGATATGAGCGGCGCAAAGTTTCCCGACGGACGCATTCTGTTTAATGGCCCTGAAGGTGAACGCGATCTGCTGAAAGTCGATCAGAAAGCAATGCGTGGCATTCGCGGCAAAGACATTGCGATGATCTTTCAGGAGCCAATGACGTCACTTAATCCGGTCTTCACCATCGGCAATCAGATTTCAGAAGTGCTGATGCTGCATGAAGGCATGTCGAAGAATGCCGCTCTGGCTGAAGGCAAGCGTTTGTTGGAGATGGTGCGTCTGCCGGATGCGGAAGGACTGCTCAAGCGTTACCCGCATCAGCTTTCCGGCGGTATGCGCCAGCGCGTTATGATCGCGATGGCACTTGCTTGCCGTCCAAAGTTGCTTATCGCTGACGAACCCACCACTGCACTCGATGTCACCATTCAGGCCCAGATTTTGCACATCATCAAAGATTTGCAGAAAGAGCTTGAAATGGCGGTCATTTTCATCACGCATGATATGGGCGTGGTGGCTGAAATGGCCGACGACGTTGTTGTCATGTGGAAGGGCAAAAAGGTTGAAGAAGGCCCAGTTGGCCGCATCTTCGAAGCGCCACAGCATCCTTACACACAGACGCTTCTGTCGGCCGTTCCGAAACTTGGCAGCATGACGGGCGAAGCGTTCCCGAAGCGCATGCCGGTGATGATGATGCGCGATGGTGTGCCTGTGCTGTCAGGCGAAGAGCGCATTCAGGACACGGCACATTATAACGGCAAGCCGCTTCTTGCCGTTGATGATCTTTATGTGCGCTTTCCGATCAAGAAGAATCTGTTTGGCAAAGTTACCCATGTCTGCAATGCAGTCTCGAAGGTTGCTTTCGACATTTATCCGGGTGAAACCCTCGCACTTGTTGGTGAATCCGGTTCTGGCAAGTCGACCATAGGACGCACGATCCAGCAGCTTCAATCGCCGCTTTCCGGCGATATTCGTTTTAACGGCAAAGCCTATTCGCAGATGAGCGCTCAGGAACGCTATGCGATGCGCCGCGAAGTGCAGTATATTTTCCAGGACCCATTTGCTTCGCTTGATCCGCGCAAGACTGTCGGCTTTTCCATTGCAGAGCCGATCCGCACCCATGGCCTTCTTGATAACAATAAAGCGATCAATGCGCGGGTGGCAGAATTGCTGGAACGTGTCGGTCTCGGTCCTGAACATGCTTCGCGTTATCCGCATGAGTTTTCCGGCGGCCAGCGTCAGCGTATCTGCATTGCACGCGCGCTTGCATCAAAGCCCAAGCTTATCATCGCCGATGAAGCACTCTCGGCGCTCGATGTTTCTATTCAGGCGCAGGTAATCAACCTGTTTATGGACCTCCAAAAAGATCAGGGTCTGGCCTATTTGTTCATCAGCCATGACATGGCGGTTGTTGAAAAGATGAGCCATCGCGTTGCTGTGCTTTATCTTGGGCAGATCATGGAGCTTGGCTCACGCCAACAGGTTTTTGAAACGCCTTCGCATCCTTACACGCAGCGTCTGTTGTCTGCCGTACCGGTTGCCGATCCTTCGACGAGGACCCAACGCGCAGCTCTGGAAGGTGAAATTCCAAGCACAACGCGCCGGATTGATGACAAGCCTGTCATTTACAATCATCGCGAAGTTTCACCAGGCCATTTCGTTGCTGAAAGCGCTTGATTTCCTAAACTTAAATGAAACCCAAAGGGGAAAATAATGATAAAGAAAGCACTGAAAGCCGCTCTTCTGGCTTCCGTTCTGTCGGCTGCCGTGATCGCATCGGCTCCGGCTTTCGCCGCAGGCAAGCTGACTGTTTCGTCGCCGCAAGACCCGGGCAGCTGGGACCCGATCGACACATTCCTCGTCAACTGGGCTTCGGTCGCAACCAATATTTTTGACGGCCTTGTTTATCGTGGCCCTGATCTTAAAATCGTACCGGGCTTGGCTTCGTCGTGGGAAGAACTCGATGAAGGCAAACGTATTCGCTTCAACCTGCGCGAAGGCGTGAAGTTCCACGATGGTGAACCATTCAACGCAGAAGCGGTGAAATTTACCTTTGATCGTCTGCTTGGTGAGGAAGGCGCGAAAGGTCCGCAGCGTTCCAATTATATCGCCATCGAAAAGATCGAAGTGATCGACGACAAGACGGTCGATTTTCACCTGAAGACACCTGATCCGGTTCTGATCACCAAGCTTGCTGGCTATGGCGCAATGATCGTTCCGCCGAAATATATCGCTGAAAAGGGCGAGGACTATTTCAACACGCATCCGGTTGGCACCGGCCCTTTCAAATTTGTGTCCTACGAACCAAAGGTCAATATCCAGCTTGAAGCCTTTGCTGATCACTGGGGCGGCGCACCGAAGATTTCAGAACTTGAATATCGCTTCATCACAGAACCTTCGACTGCCGTTGCTGAACTTCAGGCCGGCCGCGTTGATCTCGTTATCCCGCCAACCATTCCTATTGGCATGATCCCGACGATTGAAGGCGATGCAAACCTGGAATTGGTTACAACTGATGGCCCGACGGTTGATGCGCTGCGCTTTAACACGCGTGATGGCATCACAAAGGATGAGCGCGTTCGTAAAGCCCTGATTATGGCTGTTGATCGCGATGCGATCATCCAGTCGATCCTTGCTGGTCAGGCAGAGCCGATTGCCAGCTTCCAAGGCGCTTTGTCGTTTGGCTACGATCCTGAACTCAAGCCCCTGCCATACGACCCTGATCAGGCTAAGAAGCTCCTTGAAGAAGCAGGCGTTCAGCCCGGCGCAACGGTGCAGATTGACGTTCGTGGTAATGACGCGACTTTCAATGAAGTGACACAGGCTGTTGCAAGCTTCCTGCAGATGGTCGGCATCAATGCAACGATTAAGCCATATGACGTGAATGTGCTGCTGAACGATGTTATTCCACAGGGCAAGACTGGCGCTATGTTCCAGCAGAAATGGGGCGGCTGGACGTTTGATTATGATAACACCGCTTACTCGATGTATCATTCGGGTGAGAAGTGGAATCCGTATGAAGAGGACGAGCAACTCGACAAGATGCTCGAAGCGCAGCGCTCTGTTCTCGACCGTGGTGAGCGCGAAAAGATGCTTCAGGAAATCGCAAAATATGCGGCTGATAAGGCATATGAAATGCCACTTTATAGCTCCAAAGCGATTTTCGGCGTGAACAAGCGTGTGAAAAACTTTGTTCCAGCACCGGATAACCGTCTGCGTTTCACAGATGTAACCGTCGACTAATCAAAAATAATACGGCAAGCCGTTAACCGGCTTGCCGCTCTGTTTCGGAGGTGCTCAGGTGGCCGGATTTCTGATAAAACGAATTTTGCAGGCGTTGTTCGTGCTGATCGCGATGACGATGCTCGTCGCCTATGCGATTCGCCTGACGGGTGACCCAGCACTGATGTTGACGCAAGGTGCGGGTAGTGTCACAGAGGCTGATCTTGAGCGTATCCGTGAAGGACTTGGTTTGAACCAGCCGTTCCTCGTTCAGTACTGGCAATTCCTCAAAGGGTTGTTCACATTTGATTTCGGTCGCAGTTTTCTCGGCGGCACGCCTGTTTCTGTACTGGTTGGAAAAGCCTTGCCTGCAACGCTGATGCTTGCTTTTGCGTCGCTGTTTGTCTCGCTTGTGATTTCCATTCCACTCGGCATTAAAGCGGCTGTGTCCCGCGGTAAATGGGCGGATCAGCTTATTCGTGTTTGCTCACTGGTTGGCCTGTCGTTCCCGAATTTCTGGCTGGCCACGATGCTCGTTTTGCTTTTCGGTATTTCGCTGCAATGGTTGCCGCCAAGCGGTATGAGCGGCTTCTCAAGCTTCATTATGCCAGCAATGACGATGGGCATTATTCTGACCGCAACCAATGTGCGTCTGGTCCGTACGTCGATGCTCGAAACGCTGCAATCGCAATATATTATGGTGGCGCGTGCCAAAGGACTGAGCGAAAACAAAGTGCTCTACAAGCACGCTCTTCGTAATTGCGCGATCCCGCTGATTACATTCATTGGTCTTCAGTTTGGTGGTCTTTTCGGCGGCATCGTGGTCATTGAAAAAGTGTTCAATTGGCCGGGTATGGGCACACTTGCTTTTGATGCGGTTGGTGGCCGTGATTACCCGGTTCTTCAGGCAACAATTGCAATTTTGTCGATGATGATTATCGGCGTCAATCTTCTGGTAGACATAGCATATGGCCTTGTCGATCCGCGTATCCGGACGGAGTAGTGCAATGGCTACACAAGCGGTTAAAAAGACCTCAAACCTGCGGCTT
This sequence comes from Ochrobactrum sp. Marseille-Q0166, assembly GCF_014397025.1. Taxonomy (NCBI): domain Bacteria; kingdom Pseudomonadati; phylum Pseudomonadota; class Alphaproteobacteria; order Hyphomicrobiales; family Brucellaceae; genus Ochrobactrum; species Ochrobactrum sp. Marseille-Q0166. The sequence continues at coordinate 1,100,498 of NZ_JACJUO010000002.1, forward strand.
TCGCGCTTTGCAAATCTGGAATTCATTGTTGGATTTCTGCTGACAGGCGGCATCTGTTTTGCGGTTATTTTCTCCAGCTCTCTCTTTCCCGCTGGTGCGAACAAGGTGGACCTTCTGGCGCGTTTGACGCCGCCCTTTGTTAATCCTGCGCATATTTTCGGAACCGATCCGCTCGGACGCGATGTTCTGGCACGTGTGATTATCGGCGGTAAAATTTCACTCTTTGTCGGCTTTGTATCGGTTATTGGTTCTGTGATCATTGGTACGATCATGGGGCTGGTTGCAGGTTATTATCGCGGCTTCTGGGACATGGCCTTGATGCGCTTTGTTGATGTGCAGCTTGCGATGCCATTCATCCTGCTTGCGATTACTTTCATGGCTATTCTCGGCGGCGGACTGGTTAACACGATCATCCTGCTGATTGTCTCGCAATGCGTTCAATATGCCCGGCTGGTGCGCGGTTCGGTATTGTCGCTGCGCGAGCGCGAATTTATCCTCTCAGCGCGTTCGATTGGCGTCAAAGACTGGCGTATTATCTTCCAGCATCTCCTGCCGAATCTGATGGGCCCTGTCATTGTTCTGATGACGCTCAATGTGGCCAATAACATTCTGCTTGAATCAAGCCTGACCTTCCTTGGTTTTGGTATTGATTCAACCATTCCAAGCTGGGGCGGAATGCTCGCTGATGGACGTACCTACCTCCAGACAGCATGGTGGGTAAGCCTGTTCCCGGGCCTTGCAATCCTCTTCACCGTGCTTGGCCTCAACCTTCTGGGTGATTGGCTGCGCGATAGTCTTGATCCTACAGGCAGGACTGCACGATGAGCGTGATTTTTGAAAAGACCTACCAGCGTTCAATTGATGTGCTGATCGAGCGCTTTGTAAAGTCGCAAATGCGTGGCGCGCGAGTTGAAGCCTGGCTGTTCGATGACCAACCCAGCCGTTTTGCTGCGGAAACGAAGCTGCGTGAGTTGGGCGTCGAAGCGTGTCTGCGTTCAGCCTATAAGCCGCTTCTGCATTTCTTTTTGGAAGAGGTAGACGGTGCTGAACTGACGGCTGCAACCGTTCGCTATCCGCGCCATGACAATTGCGTCGAGAACCGTTTCTTGCTGGAAACCTATCCACTGTCAGCACTTCTTCCAGAAGCAAAAATCAGCTTCAGTGCATCTGGCAAAGATGATTTTTTCTATGAAGTCGATTTGACGTTTGCCGATGGGCACAATGAAAGCCATCGCGTTTTCGCACCCAATCGCGTTCATGAAGATTTTATTGGTGAAACGCTTGTTTCACCGACCGGCTGGCTGGTCGTTGAACATGAAGGCCGCGTTGAAAGCGCACGCTTTGAGACCGATTATGAAAAGCTGTTTCACGATACGATTTCGACCATTGCGACCCATGACTGGGGCAGGGGTGAACCTTATTTCGAAGAGCTGAATATTTCGGTCAGTCTGCCGATTACCGACCGTCGCCTGCCTTTTGATGAGGAAGCGCTGAGCCTGACGGAAGCTCTGCACGAGGATATATATTTCTCGCTGCTGGAGGTCTTTCAGAAAAAGTCTGGTCGCCCTATTGGTGATCGTGGTTTGCAACCCGGGCAGATCATGCCGGAAGTCCGCTTCCATGATGCCGAGCCTATGGTGAAAGTCGAAACACGACCACTTGCAACAACTGATGCGCTGACTGCCGAGCAGGTTTTGGAAAATGCACAGGCACCGCTTTCCGCTGACCAGATACGCCGAGAAATTGCGAAGCTTGGCGGCTCGCCGTTTGACGCTAAGACGCGTGCAGGGCGAACCGTGCGGGCAACCTATGTTTCGGGCAGTAATTTGCCGATGATGATTAGTGCTGGCCAGCACGCCAATGAAACAACGGGGATTGTCGGCGCATTGCGCGCTGCAAACCGTCTAGTTGCACGCGATGGCGCACATTTCACAATCTCTCCGCAGGAAAATCCGGACGGCTATGAAATCCATAAGCGTCTTTGCGTTTTGCACCCGCATCATCTGCACCATGCCTCTCGTTATACGGCGCTGGGCGATGATCTCGAATATCGCAGCGGCGAAGGTCTTTTTGAGAAGGCGATCCGTGTAGAAGCAGAGGCCCTTACAAGTGCGAAGCTTCATGTCAATCTGCATGGTTATCCGTCGCATGAATGGACACGGCCACTGTCAGGCTATGTGCCACGTTCTTTTGCCATGTGGACGCTGCCAAAGGGCTTCTTCCTGATTATTCGCCACCATGCATCATGGGAAAAGCAAGCTGAACAATTAATGGATCATGTGACAAGGCACCTTGGTGCTATCGATGGTTTGCTTGATTACAACGATGCGCAGATCAGGCTTTTTGAGCAATATGCGGGCGAAACGGGTTTTCGCATTATCAATGGCTTCCCATGTCTGGTCGGCGTTGATGATCGCCATACGGTTCCGCTGACGCTGATTACGGAATATCCGGACGAGACGATCTATGGCGATGCTTTTGTAAAAGGTCATACCGCACAAATGGAAACTGTTGTCGCGGCTTATGAGGCTCTGCAATTGTTCCGTTTCGGATCAGCCCTAACCAGCTGATGTGACAGCGTTAAGTTGAAAGCAGAAAGCCGCCCCTCATAGAAAAGGTGCGGCTCTTTTTATTGTGTTTTTGAAGCTTAAACCGGAAGCCTTTGACGGACAAGCGTTGTCCAGTAAGAGCATCCCCATGCAATGACATCATCGTTGAAATCATATTTTGGATGATGAAGATTGGCGCTCGGGCCATTGCCGATGTTGATCATGGCGCCCGGTACTTCATTGAGCATGAAGGCAAAATCTTCGCCGCCGAGGGTCGCAGGCATATCGCGTGTAACCCGATCAGGGCCGGACACAGCCTCCGCTGCGAGAGCGGCCAGTTCTGTTTCATTCTCATGATTGACTGTCACAGGATAATTACGCTGATAATCCAGCGTGGCTTTTGCACCGAATGCATCGGCGATGCCTTGAACAGCTCGTGTAAGACGCTCTTCGACGTGATCGCGTACTTCTTCACGCAGGGTACGCACGGTGCCGGTCAGCTTGATCGACTGAGGAATAACGTTGAAAGCATCGCCACCATGGATTGTGGTGATCGAAATCACAGCAGAATCCAGCGGATCGATTGTGCGGGCAGTCAGGGTCTGGATCGCCTGAATAAGCGCTGCCGTCACCGGTATAGGATCAATCGTATGATGCGGCGATGCGGCGTGACCGCCAACCCCGTCGACCACGATGTCGATCACATCTACAGAGCCCATGATCGGACCCGAATTGATTGTGAAGTTGCCCACTGCCAGATTGGGGCGATTATGCATGCCATACACTTCGTTGACCGGCCAGCGCTTGAAAAGCCCATCGTCGATCATGGCCTTTGCACCCGCACCACCTTCTTCGGCAGGCTGGAAAATGACGATGACCGTGCCGTCAAAGGCCCGACTTTGAGCCAGTTCGCGCGCCGCGCCCAGAAGCATCGTGGTGTGACCATCATGACCACAGGCATGCATCTTACCGGGAACCTTCGATGACCATTCTGCACCAGTCTCTTCGAGAATTGGCAGCGCATCCATGTCAGCACGCAACGCAATAGCGCGGCCGGACTTGTTGGTTTGTCCGCGAATAACGCCAACCACGCCTGTGCGACCAATGCCGGTCACAACTTCATCGAGACCCGCTGCACGCAATGCTTCCGCCACTTTTTCGGCGGTACGGTTCACATCATAAAGCAGTTCCGGGTTTTCATGCAGATCACGGCGGAAAGCAACCAGATCGTCAAGCTGGTTCGAGGTCCAGTTTTCAACCGGCATATCAGGCTCCCTGTTGTTTGGTGTCGAGGCTGTATCGGAAGTCGCAATGGCTTGCGCCCTTCATGATGGTCTGTGTGCGCTCCAGCTTCATTTCTGGATTATAGCCGATGCAGAAATCACCATCGCGATTACAGGACAGCAGATGGCCGATATGACCAAGCCCCATATCGCGGTACATTTCTGAATAACGGCAACGCTTCACGTTAAAATCGAAATGATCCTTGCCCTGCGATAACACTTCGATTTCCAGCGCGTTATCTTTTGTCCACAGCGGCAAAATATCGGCAAAGTCCTGAAGATCGGGCGTCCGGCCAAGTTCTTCCGCAAAGTTCTTACCTTGTTCAATCGCTGACCTGGTAACAGCCTCACCGATTGCGGCCTGAGCTTCTTCCTCGCCTGACCGCTCGCGAAGAACCTCATAGACATTTTTCAGAACGAGCGCCTCGATGCGGCGGCGCTCGAGAATTGGCATTTGATTCATGGATCTACCTTTCACATGAATATTGATTGGTATGTTCAGAGATTGGGCTCGGTAAGGTCCTTGCGTCGCAGCCATGCGAGATAAAAGGGTGCGATCTTCCGCGCGATTTTATGGAAAGGCAGCGGCGCCTGCTCTGAGAACGGCAATGCAAGTTCCTGAACCGGCTCCCCATCCAGTGCTCGCGCCAGCTCTCGCCCAAGTGCTGTGCCGAGGGCCACCCCGCGGCCATTGCAACCGATCCATGCCCAGCCATCGGTGCCGAGCTGATGGACACGCGGAAAACGGTCCCATGTCATGCCGATATAGCCGCTCCAGACATGGGTCATTTCGGGCTGCCCAAGCGCTGGGAAAGCCTCTGCCAGATTGCGCGCAGCCTTGTGCTTCACACGTTCTGCAACATTGTAGTCGCCCATGACCACACCGCCGGTAATCAGACGATTGCGCGCATCATAACGGAAGAACCGCAGGTCGCCACGTGTATCGGATACCGCCTGACGGCCGAGAAGAATTGTTGCACGGAGGTTGTCGCTGAGTGGTGCCGTTGCCATCTGCCACGAGAGAACGGGCACGATGCTACGTGCCAGACGTGGCGCCAGTTTTTCACGCAATTCACCCGTATAGGCGTTGGTTGCGAGCAGAAAGCCTTTTGCACGAACCGTCGCGTTTTCGGTGCGTACTTCCCAATGATCGCCCTTGCGTTCATAGGAAATGACCGGGCTTTGTTCATGGATAGTTGCACCATGGCATTCGGCTGAGGCTGCAAGGCCACGGGCCAGAGCCAGCGGATTGATATGGCCGCCAGTCGGGTTGAACATGCCGCCATACCAGAAATCGCTGCCTAGCAGCTTGGCGGTCGCAGCACAATCAAGATATTCTGCCGGAAACCCAAACCGCTTCCATGCTTCGACACGCGCTTGTGATAGCTTGATCCGTCCTGGTGAATGCGCAGGCTGGAACCAGCCGGTTTGCTCTGCTTCCGCTGCGATGTTCTCCTCACGCACGATGGAAAACAAAATATCCGCACTGTTGCCAATCAGCTTTGCAAAACGCTCACCGGATGTTCCGTAACGTTTGGCGATAGCATCAGGTTCGGCGGCGGTCATGGTGGGAATGACTTGGCCATTGTTGCGTCCGGATGCTCCCCAGCCGACTGCTTTGCCTTCAAGCAAAATGACACGCTTGCCGCGCTTGGCGAGGTGTAAGGCTGCTGATAGGCCCGTGAAGCCGCCGCCAACGATAACGACATCTGCTTCAGCATCGCTTATCAAGGGCTTTGCAGGCGGACGGCTTGGGGCTGTTGCGGCCCAGATTGATGGTGGGAACTGGATGTTTTCCATAATGTCTGGCGCTTTCATTCTGCGCTGGTCGAGCGAGGAGGCGTCCAGTTTTTGCCGGGAATGGAGGCAAGCAGACGCTGCGTATATTCATGCTGCGGATTGGCAAAGACTTCAGCCGTTAGCCCGGCTTCCGCGATTTCACCCTTCGACATCACGATAATTCGGTCGCAAAGCTGTGCTGCAACACGCAGATCGTGCGTTACAAAGAGAAGCGAGAGGTTGAGCCTTTCGCGCAGATCAGCCAGCAGGCGCAGTACTTGTGCCTGAACCGAGACATCGAGTGCGGAAACCGGCTCATCTGCCACGATAATGCGTGGCTCCAGAGCCAGTGCACGGGCGATGCCGATACGTTGGCGCTGACCGCCGGAGAATTCATGCGGAAAGCGATCCGCGGCAGAAGGTGAAAGCTCAACCAGTTCGAGCAGTTCACGGGCTTTGGCATGGGCCTGTTTTTTTGGCACGCCATGAACAATTGGCCCTTGTGCAATCAGATCAACGACGCGTCGACGCGGGTTGAGTGAAGCCATCGGGTCCTGAAAGACCATCTGGATATCTTTGCGCATGGCGCGAACTTCGCGTGCGCTGGCGCTGAGAAAATCACGGCCATTCACATCGACTTTGCCACTGTCGGCCTCAAGCAGTCTTGTCACGATCCGTGAAACTGTGGTTTTTCCCGATCCGCTTTCGCCAACAACGCCCAGTGTTTCACCCTGTCGAAGTTCAAACGACAAGTCTTTGACAGCAGGCACGGCACTGCGCTTGCCGCTGAACAAACCACCCTGCGCCTTGAATGTCTTGCGAAGATTGCTGGCCTTGAGAATGACAGGCAGACTATTGCCGGATGATGTGACTTCTGGCGGCGTCAGTGCGGGAACTGATGCGATCAGCGCCTTGGTGTATGGATGCTGCGGATGATTGAGGACCTGTTCGGCAGGGCCTTCTTCAACGAGCTCACCAAGACGAAGCACCGCAACACGATCCGCGATTTCTGCCACCACGCCAAAATCGTGGGTGATGAACAGGATACCCGTATTGTGTTCGCGCTGAAGATCGCGGATCAGCTTGAGAATTTGCGCTTGCGTTGTAACATCAAGTGCAGTTGTGGGTTCATCGGCAATGATAAGGCGCGGTTTCAGAATAAGCGCCATGGCAATCATGACGCGCTGGCGCTGACCACCGGAAATCTGGTGCGGATAGGCATTATAAGCCGATTGCGGGTCAGGGATTTTGACTTCCCCCAACATGTCGAGCACGGCAGCACGCCGTTCCTTGCGACCAAGCTTGGTATGAAGCCGCAGCACCTCATCAATTTGCCAGCCCACTGTCTTTTGCGGGTTGAGTGCCGTCATAGGTTCCTGAAAAATCATCCCGATACGGTCGCCGCGCAGCTTTTTCATATCGGCTTCGCTCAGCGAATAAAGGTCGGTGCCTTCGAGCTTGATTGAGCCGTTTGTAACGCGCACATGTGGCTCTGGCAGAAGCCGCATGATGGCACCCGCCGACAGGGACTTGCCCGAGCCGCTTTCACCCACAAGACAGACGATTTCACCCGGCTTGATGGTCAATGTCAGGTCCTGCAAGGCGTAGCGGCGATCCGCCCCCTTGGGCAGGGCGATTTGCAGGTTCTGAATTTCGAGAACGGGAGCCGCAGTCATTTCTTCTTCTGCCTTGGGTTGAGCGCGTCGTTAAGCCCTTCGCCGAGCAGGCTGAAAGAAAGCACGGTGAGCAGAATGGCAATGCCGGGAATAACCGAACAGAACCAGTCGGTGCGCAACACGGCACGGCCTTGACCGATCATGTTGCCCCAGCTCGCATAATTGGGATCGCCGAGGCTTAGAAACGCCAAAGCACTTTCCATGAGAATAGAGGTCGCCATGACCACCGACGCAAAAACCACGACCGGCGGCAAGGCATTGGGTAGAATTTCACGGAAGATAATCGACAGGTTTCCGACACCGAGATTGCGCACAGCGTCAACAAATTCGCGCTTACGCAGAGCCATAAATTCGGCGCGGACCATACGCGCAGGCGCGGTCCATGAAACAATGCCAATACAGATGATGATGTTCTCGATAGAGGAACCGAAAATTGCCACCAGTGTTAGCAGCAGTACAAAGCTTGGCACGGTCTGGAAGGCTTCCGTCACACGCATGAGCGCATCGTCGATCCAGCCGCCGTAATAGCCTGCAACTGCGCCAATGATGATGCCAATGACAATCGAAATCATGGTGGCAATAACACCAATCAGCAGCGAAATGCGCGCACCGTGAAATATTCCCGCCATGATGTCTCGCCCGAGCTGATCGGTTCCCAGGGGCGTTGCAGCATTGACGAATGGCCACGTAAGCGGTTCACCCACGCGGCGCAGTGGATCGCCGGGTGTAATGACATCGGCAAAAACTGCGATAAACACCACGGCAATGAACAGAATAAGGCCGAGTACAGCTGCACGGTTGCGGCTGAAACGCTGCCACAAAATCCGGGCGCGTGAGGCTTGCGGGCGAGGAAGAGTGAGGTCTTGAGAAGTCATGACAGTTCAATCCTGGAATCAAGCCGCGCATAGATAAGGTCGGTGATAAAATTCACGATCACCACAAGCACCGAGCATAGAAAGATGATACCCATCAATGTGTTGAGGTCGCGCTTTATCACAGAGGTGTAAGCCAGCTGACCAAGGCCGGGCAGTGAGAAGATCGTTTCAATCACCACGGAACCACCAAGCACAGTCGAGAACTGAAGCCCGAGGAGTGTTACGACCGGAAGAAAGGCATTGCGCATGATGTGATGGAACATGAGGCGCGCACCACTCGCACCTTTGGCGCGTGCGGTACGGACATAATCCAGATCTTCGACTTCCAGAACACTGGTGCGCATCAGGCGCATGTAGAAAGCAACATAAATCAGCGAAAGCGCTGTGGTGGGCATCACCATGTGAACGGTAATGTCCCAGACGTTTTTCCAGCCAGAGTAGAATCCGCCAATCGTTTTGTAGCCGCCAACAGGCAGCCATCCAAGTTTGACGGAAAAGACAAACATTAAGATGAGGCTCAAGAAGAAGCTTGGCATCGCATAACAGATCAGGCCAAGTGTTGAGATCGCATTATCCGTCAGTGAATAGGCGCGGCGTGCCGCAAAGGCGCCAAGCGCGATGCCGAACACAAAAGCCACCGTAAGCGACGAAACCATGAGAATAAGGGTTGGTACAAGGCGGGATATCAGCACATCCAGCACCGGTAACTCATAGACATAGGACCAGCCGAAGTCGAACTGTGCAAGCTTCGTCATGTAAATCCAGAGCTGAACCCAGACTGACTGATCAAGACCATATTCGGTACGCAAATTGGCGACAAATTGCGGATCGGCACCGCCCATGTCGCCGACAAGGGCATCCACCGTGTCGCCGGGTGCAAGCTTGATAAGAAGGAACGAGCCGATCATGATCAAAAGAATGACCGGTATCGCCTGCAAAATACGCCGGAGCGCAAAACTCAGGATGGGAGGCAGGGACATTGGGGATTATCCTGCAGATATTCGGATGCAGTTTCTGCTTTAAGGAGGAGAAAAGCTGTTGCCGGAAGCCGGCAACAGCCTGATTGCGGTTATTGATCGATCCAGAGGTCATACCAGCTTGAAGAATCCCAACGCGGTGTATTGTGATGGTTCTTCAGTGCCTTGTTGGTTACGCCGACAAACGGATGTTCAATTGCAAAGATGACGGGAAGATCTTTCATCTCAAGCTTCTGAATCTGATGATAGAGATCTGCACGTTTTGCCGGATCAAGCTCGGAAGCGGCCTGATCAATCAGCTGATCCATTTCATCGGATTTGTAATCGAACTGGTTCGACCACGCTGTGCCAACCGGTGCGCCCGAACGGAGCCAGACGGTTGTGGAAACAGCAGGATCAGAGCGGAACTGATGCCAGCCGCTTGCCGTGTCGAAATCGTGATCACGATAGACGCCATTCAGGAAGCCCGGTGCATCATTGGTCAGCAATTCCACATCGATGCCGACTTCTTTCAAAGCCTGTGCGTAATATTCAGCCCATAGCTGCGTATATTCCCCCCAAGGTGCCGGACGATGGCGCAGTTTGAAGCGAATACCATCAGGGCCCGCGGGATACCCAGCTTCGTCAAGCAGCTGCTTGGCCTTTTCGACGTCGTAAGGGTATGTTTGCACGTCATCTGTATAATTTGCGCCACCAGAGCTTGGGATCGGGCCACGACCCGGCTTGGCATAGCCGCGCATGATGTTCTTGATCGCGAAATCAATATCAAGCGCGTGATAGATCGCCTGACGAACTTTCAGATTTGCAAGGATCGGATTGCGCAGGTTGAATTCAACAGTCGAGTGCGCAACGTTGTTTTCAAAACCTTTGGTTCCGGTGTCGAAACGGCCATCTTTCTGGAGGCGTTCGGTGTCGGACATGGAAATACCGTTAAAGCCGGTTTCCATCAATTCGCCAGCTTCAAGTGCTGCCGCAGCCGCAGCCTTATCAGGCATGAAGCGCCATATCACACGGTCGAGATAAGGATATTCCTTGCCGCGCCAGTAGTCATCGTTACGCTCGGCAATGATGTGCTGCCCGCGCTCATACTCAACAAATTTAAACGGACCCGTGCCAACTGGCGCCGAGTTGTATTTGTTCTTTAGAATATCCGTGCCTTCATAGAGGTGTTTTGGTACCGGATGTCCAAGATCAGGCATGGCCGCAACGAGCAGTTCCAGCGGCATAGGCTTTGAATAGTTGAAAACGGCCGTATGCGGATCTGTGCAATCAACGGATTCCAGATTTGCCTGGAGCGTCGTTGAATAGTTGAGCAGTTTTTTCCACAGGTTCATCGCGCTGAAGGAAACGTCCTCGCAGGTGAAAGGCTGACCATCGTGCCAGCGAACATTCTCGCGCAGCTTGAACGTGATCGCCTTGCCGTCTTCCGATGAAGTCCAGCTTGTTGCCAAAACAGGCACATAGCCTTCATAGGTGCGATCAATAAGCGGCTCCATAATACGGCCAGTAATCTGGTATACGCCAGTGGAAGCGCGCAATGCAGGGTTAAGGACACCCTGTTCGGTATTCATGTGTACAATGACCGAGCCGCCGCGTTTCACTTCTTCGGCGTGAGATGACGCCGAAGCGAGCGAAAAAGCGGCGAGAAACAGGCCAAGGCCGGCTTTTCTGATATGCATTATATGTTCCCCTGAAGGACGTTGAGGGAGGGCTTTCAAGCCTCTTTTCCCGCACCGGCCAATATTGTTCAAGCCCTTGAAATAGCTCAAAAAGCTACCTCAAAGTGCAAATAATCCATGCAAGCACGACTATGCTAGAATCTGCTGAGATATTGTCAAGATAAACTAATAATCATCCCAATAATGGTAAAATATACCGGATGAGCAATGTTAATAAGTGTCGATTTTCTGCAGGCGGGCAGGGCAAAATTGCTAAATATGAGATTTGGAGGCCTTATATGCGAAAAATGCATCCCGATTTGAGCAAAAATCTGGATTGAAAAGCCAGCTTCGATGTCATGCCTTTTCTTGTTGGCTTGCACTTACGAAATCCGCATGCACTATTCCGCAGCCAACAGACCACCCGTATCGCGAAACGCAAATATCTGAATAGAACAAGCGAAAGGAACTCTCTGCATGTCTCATCCTGTTAAAGGTGTCGATCACGTTTTTCTTCTGGTCAACGATCTGGATAAAGGCGCGGAGCAATATCGACGTCTGGGCTTCACATTGAGTCCGCGTGGCCTGCACAGTAAGGAAAAGGGTTCCGCCAATTATACGATCATGTTCCCGGATGATTATTTCGAGCTTCTTGGCATGGTTGCGGAAACGGAAGGCAATGTTCATCTGCGCGAGAAGTTGAATGTGCAGGGTGAGGGGCTACATGCGATTGCTTGCCGTATAGAAAGTGCTGAACAAGCTAAGTCGGAACTTGCTGCTTTGGGTATCAATACGGGGGAAGTGGGCAAGTTTTCCCGCCCGGTGTCATTGCCAAATGGCAGTGAAGGCGTGGCTGCATTTGAGACAGTTTCGTTTGCTGATAGTGAAGTGCCACAGGGTATGGTTTTCATGTGTCAGCATAAAACCCGCGATACCGTATGGGTGCCAGACTTACTGCAACATGCAAATGGAGCGAAAGGATTGGCGGCGATTGTTGCTATTTCAGACGATCCGGCCACGACTGCCGAAGGCTTTGCAAGGCTTTTCGCTGAAGGCAAAGTAAGTGAAGATAACGGCGAGTGGGCTGTTGTTACCGGACCTAATTCTGCTGATATTCTGGTGTTTACACCAGAACAGGCAAAAAAGGCTTATGCAGGAATCGATTTCAGTACTGTGCCCGCGCTGGCTTTTGCGGCATTGCGCATAAAAACAAGCTCGCTTGAGATTGCACGTGCCGCTCTTGATATGGCGAATGTACGGTATACGGAAACATCGCGTGGCTTTCTGGTAGATCCAGAAAATGCAAATGGGACGGCGCTTGAATTTGTAGAAGCGTAATCTGCATTCATTGGCTGACTAAAGGATCGTGTCCCAGAAGTGATATCTCAACGCTTGGGGCACGATTCAGTATGAAACAGAAATCATGCTTGAAGTTTGCTCGGGAATGCATTGAATCAATTTCAACGTGTGGAACTTACTAAGTTTTGACAAAGCTTGAAAAGCAAAAATCCCGGACAAAGCCGGGATTTTGATGCCTGAAACTTATCGGAAAAATGGAGCGGGCGAAGGGCTTCATCCTACAGTTTCAATTTTATAAGTCATTGAAATTACTTAATGTAATTCCCCATGGATTCTCAATTTTGTACCACGGATTGTACGTCATTTTTCAATAACTCTCCGTGTTAATAGAGCGCGCTATTCTCTGGGCTCTTAACTGGTTTAGTTCGAAAACTAACCAGTTTTAATTACCTGAAGCACTTTTGCGTCCCGGTCGCAGATTCTCCATTAAAAATGCTTCTTGATCAGGCTGGTCAAAAAAATCTCGCACGTCGCATTGCAACGCTGTCGCTAATTTAGCGAGAGTTTTGATCGTTGGGTTCATTAAACCTCTTTCCAAGCGCCCAGTGTAGGCGCGCTCTACCCCAGAAATCAGTGCAAGTTCGTCCTGAGAAATGCCGCGAGCTACTCGGATACGACGAAGGTTAATTGCTAATAGTTCATGAATCTCCATTTGCAGACGAAACACCGTTGCCAACTGCTTGACCACGTTATAATAATTCCCGTAATATAGGACGTTTAATCGTATAGTTGGTATAAACGTAGGTGGCATAAAATGGCTGATATCGTAAACGCGCTGGTCAAAGTGAAGAATGCAGATGTGCTATCCGTAAGTGAGTTCATTTCCGAGCGTTTCAAGGACGTTTTTTCGACAGCTAACGGCTACACAAAAAGATGCCGATCAAACGTGATATTCAGGCGGTTCAATCGTTCGTCCATGGGGCTTTAAAGCGATAGCTACAGTTCAATTAGCGGACGCTGACGCCTTAATCATCAAATTGTGGGGCAGGCCGAAGTTTCAGCTGATGAGTTATATCGCCCTGCTGCTGCTGATGATTGGCGGCTTTCTATGCTTGGTCATTAACCCGATTGAGTACTGGTTTTGTGCAGTCCTCATGCTGCTATTCTATATCGCTCTCATTTCAGAACGAAAAGCGACCGCAAAAAAGATCAGCCAAGTGCTCGAGGAAGTGAAAGTCCGTTTCTCGTAATTTCCAGTCATCTCGCAGCGTTTTGGAGAATGAGATGTATATGAAGCGATCCGCATGGTTGTTGAGCTAGGCCTTTCCGTGAGCACTGCTGTCTCTGCGGAGAACAAAGCTTATATGAATGAAGCGGGCTGGGAGGTCTATTTGGACAAACCAACTTCAGACCCGCATGACGATGTCTGCATGTTAACCACCATGGACGTCTTCAAGAAGGTGAGACTGTTCTATAGCGTGAAAGTTAAGTTTGAAACTGATCGCTTATCTCAAAGTTCCGTGTTGGCTCTGTTTTTCAACCGCGTAGAAGGACGAGTTGGACAGGATTTGTCGAACCTAGTCAGAATCTGAGTTTCAGCTTCCGGATGGGAAATGCCGATTACACGCGCACGACAGCCGTTGCAAAAGTGGTGAAGCCTGAATCCGACCCGGTAGCAGCAGTTATCTATTCGGTCGATGACCGGTTTAACAGTGGTACGATGGGAAACATGAGATTTTCCGGTCGTGGGACAGCTGAAGCTCAAATATTAGAAATGGATAATGGAAATCGGTTCACTGCGTCATTTGATGCAGGAGACAGCATTTATCCTGCCAATGCGATGAACAAATGCGTCAATGAATTGCGACAAACCATCAGTAAGAAAAATGGACTTCCATTTTGAAATCCGGGCTCGCTCAGTGAGTGGATTGCAGTTTATGCAATTTTGTGAAGACATCTATCAGCTTCAAACTAGGCTGCACTAAAAATCTATCCAACTTCGGTTTAGTCCAACTGTAGACAGATACTCATAGATTATTCAGGTAGTTAATAATGGAAGCCGCAGGCTGCGATTGCAGCTGTCGCGGTTTTTCTACTGCGTGGTTCTGGTGATATCCCAAACCGACAGATACAAAGCATGACGATAATTGAATTGAATTCGTCGCAAAAGTGATAGTTCTACCAAAGATTTGTTCGACTAAAGTATTGTTACCCTGTGAATATCCCTAAAATGGCTTGACATGTAAGCGGAAATTGCGCATCCGGCAAACATTATTTTAGGTTGCAGCATTGATGTTCTGCGTGTTGGGCGCGAGTAACATTTGATTATCGTGCAACCAACGCATGCATAGTACAGTCGAATATTGATCATCTACGCTGGTGAAGCTGTTTGATGGTCCACTGACCTTTTTGCGGGAATTGGTCGGATCTATCGGGGACGTATTGAAATGCAGTTTGGTATGAATTTGGCTCCCTTGGGTGCCACCGTAATAATATTGATGTCGAGCTTTTTTCCTGTGCAGGCACAGGAGACTGCTACCGGCGTAGCACAATCCGAAGCACCAGCTGTTCAGTCAAAACGTTTTGATGACTGGTATTATCGTTGCGCCGAAGTCAAAGCCGCAGACGGGAAAACTCTCGCACAATGTGAAGTCGCTCAGATCGCTCAGGTCAAACAGGGCGAGGAGAACGTCAATGTTCTCACGCTGGCCATTGCTAAAACTGCGCCTGAAGCCGGAAAGAAACCCTCCGGCAATGAGCTGTTATTGACTGCACTCGTTCCGCTGAATGTTGTGCTGCCAATTGGTCTTGGTATGGCTGCTGACAGCAGAGATGTTGTTACGATCCCTTATCGCAACTGTAATCAGGCTGGATGCTGGGCGCAGCAGAAGCTCGATCAAAAAATGCTCGCTGCTTTGCAAAAAGGGTCTGCGGGAGAAGCGCGTCTGCGTCTGATGAATGGGCAGAATATCAATCTCAAGTTTTCTTTGAAGGGGCTCACCAAGGCTCTCGCAGAATTGCAAAAGCCAACTAAAGCCTGACGGATAAGATTATGATGTTTTCTGTTCGTTTGGGCCAGCTTTGGCTTGGACTCAGTGCTTTGTTGCTTGCTTCGACAACTTCTGGTTTTGCCCAGCAGCTACCCAATGGTGTGCCGAATGCGGCTGCATCCCCTGCCGATGATTTCATGCGTCGTCAGGCCGAACAGGATTTGGAACAGCGACTGCGTGCTTTGGGTGATGCAACACCGCGTGAAGTGACACCAGTTAGGCGCGAGCATGCCGAGCCGACGACGGACGCTGCAACCGGACCATGCTTTGCAATCACCCGTGTTGAGGTGGAAGGTGTCACTCTGCTTTCAAGTCAAACACTAGCTCCCACATTGGCTTCATATCAGAACAAGTGCATTGGACTTGCTGATATCAATGTTCTGTTGAAAGACATCACCAGCCTTTACATGGATGCGGGGTATATTACGTCACGCGTTTATGTGCCGGAGCAGGATATCGCAAAGACCAAGGTCTTGCGCCTTGTGGCAGCGGAAGGTTCACTTTCAGACATCTACCTCAATGGAAAGCCTGCTGAATATCCGGGCTTGCTTGCAACTGCCTTTCCCGGTCTCAAGGGGAAGCCTGTTAATATACGTGATGTTGAACAAGGGCTTGATCAGGTCAATCGACTGTCTTCTAACAATGCAAAGACGTCAATGTTGCCAGGGAAAGAGCCAGGGGCTTCTATTCTCAATGTCGAGAATAAACCCGGTCTGCCGTGGCATTTCTCACTGGCCAACAACAATCTTGGTCAGAAATCGACCGGTTATTCACGGTCTTCGGTTTCATTCCGTATGGATAATCTGTTCAATCTGAATGACCTTTTGTCGCTCACCTATGAACATACCGGACCTGATTATCCATGGCCCAATGACGGTGTTGGTCAGAGCAACAGCATTTCTGGCTCAATCAGCGTTCCCTATGGCTACTGGACCTTCACGCTCAACGGCTCCTATTACAAATATCGCAGTTCCGTTCCCGGCCAATATTCGGACATCGACAGTTCTGGTAAATCGAAGCAACTGGGCTTTAGCGTTGATCGCGTTATTCTGCGAGACAAGGATTCCATCACGACTCTCAATGCTGGTATCGCTTATAAGGCTACTGACAATTTCCTGATGGGCAGTCTGATTGAAGTCGGTAGCCGTGAATATTCTGTTGCTAATCTTGGCATATCACATTCGCGACGGATGCTCGGCGGGCTTTGGGTCTTCGATCTGAGTTATAATCAAGGACTTGGCCTCTTTGGCGCAACGAAACGCGGTGAACCGGGCGCAGGCGATGCCGAGCCAGAGTTTGCGAAGTTCACGGGCACGATCAACGTCACCAAGCCCTTCCAGTTAGCCAGCCAGAACCTGCAATTCTCGACACTGATCAACGGACAGTATTCGCCCGACAACCTTTATGGCGCAGAGCAGATTTCACTGGGTGGATACTCCAATGTGCGTGGTACTCGTGACAGCATCCTGTTCGGGAATAATGGCCTGTTCACCCGCAATGAGCTCGTCTGGCGCACCTTGCCGTGGAAGGATAGTGAGCTGTTGACCAAGCGCCTCGGCGAATTGCGGCCCTACGCAGCCATTGATTATGGCCATGTATTCGAGCAGTCGCGGTTTGGCATTGAAGGCGGCGATGTCTCCGGCTGGACCGTAGGGACGCGTCTGGCGGGCGGCAATATTGGTGCCGATATCGGCTATTCACGCATCATCAAAAGCACAGCCGATACCAATGGCACGGATTTGTTTTTTGTCAGCACATCGCTGCAGTGGTGATGTGCGAGCAGGGGTTAATTATGTTTTCCGGGGATATTATGAACAGCAAGAAACAGTATTTTGCAGTAGCTGCAGCGATGGTCCTTAGTATCGCCCTCGCAGGCTGTGGCGGTCGTGAAGCAAAACCTATTGCAATAACCAATCCAACCGATAGCGCATTTGATTGTGCGGGGATTTCACGTGAGTTCGCTGCGAATGAGCGACAGATCACGGTAACCTTGAAAGAGCGCAGTCAGGCGCAGGGCAAGAATATCGTTCTGGGAGCCGCAGGCGTGTTCTTCCTTCCAGCACTGTTCTTCATGGACCCGAAGTCGCCTGAGAAGGTGGAGATCGATGCGTTGCGCAATCGCAACAAGGTTCTCGAAGATATTGCACGCACCAAGAAGTGTTCGGTACCCAAATCCCAACTGACAGAAGTTTACAAAAAACTCGACAATCCGGGCAGCGGACAATCCGTAAAATCGAGAGATTAGAGACTCTTGCGGCGTAAACGTCGCATGATTTTCGATTCATATTTTAAGGCAGGATCGGCCATGAAGAATTTTGCATACCGTCATTATTTCTCGCATGTCTCCGGTTTCTCCAAAGGAACCAAGCGGACACATCGCTGGTTTGATCCTGCCGCATTTGCCCGCAAAAGCGTTGCCAGCCTATTGAGCGGGCTTCTGGTGCTCCAGCCTGTATTATTGCAAGCGCAGCAGCTCACCCCTGATGTGAACGCACCAATTGGCAATCAGCCTGGTATTGGAGCCGCACCCAACGGCGTGCCGCTTGTTGATATCGTCACACCCAACGCTCAGGGCCTTTCGCATAATAAATATGGCGACTTCAATGTCGGCACGCCCGGTCTGATCCTCAACAATCACAATGGTGAATTTGGGACTTCCAAACTCGGTGGCGTGACACCCGGTAATGCCAATCTGAAGAACAGTGGGCCTGCGAGTGTTATTCTCAATGAAGTGACAAGCGGTAGCCGGAGTTCACTGCTTGGGCCGACAGAAGTCTTTGGTGGTCGGGCCGATGTCATTATCGCCAATCCGAATGGCATCACCTGTGATGGCTGCGGCTTCATCAACACACCGCGTGCAACACTGACCACTGGCACGCCAGACATCGATGGCACAGGACGGTTGTCCGGGTTCACCGTTCAGGGCGGTGATGTCACCTTTGGATCAAAAGGTGGCAATTTTGCTTCCGGCGATGGTGCGGTTGATCTGTTCGATATCGTGTCCCGTCGCATTCAGATCGATGGTCCGGTCAATGGTAAAAACCTCCGGCTGACGGCTGGTCGACAAAAGTTCGACTACGCCACGGGTGAGGCCACCGCTTTAAGTGGTGCGGACGATGCGGGCGAGTTTGCCATCGACGGCTCAGCCTTGGGTGCCATGCAGGCGGATCGCATCAAGATCGTTGTGACCGATAAAGGCGCTGGCGTGCGCATGCGCAATGATATGGCGGCCAATGCAGGCGAGTTGACACTTTCTGCAGACGGCAAAATATCGCTTGGTAATGCTTCTGGCCGTGATGGTGTATCCGTTCAATCGAAAAACAGGCAGGTCGAAGCAAGGAAGATCACCTCGAAGAAGAAGGTGGTCGTAAAGGCAGCCAAAGGCATCACACTGGAAGCGGTTTCTGCCGACGAAGATGTCATTCTGAGCAATGGCGGCGGATTGCTTTCGGTGGCTAGCGACGTTGTATCGCTTGGAAATATAGAGTTGACCTCGTCCGGTGCGATTACGACTGGCAATGTTGCGGCTGGCAAGAACGCAAGCTTGCAGGCGGGACAGGGCATCGCTTCTGGTCAGGTCATAGCCGACGGTGCGGCAAATCTTGCCACAACATCCGGCAATATCGCGCTGTCTGGCACCGCCAAGGCAGGCGGTGGCGCACTGACTATGACGGCAACGTCCGGTTCCATCGCCGCTGCCTCGCTTGTCAGTTTCAACAATATGACGCTCACCGCAGGAACGGACATTACGAGCGGTGACATTCTGTCCGGCGGCGCACTTGTTGCCTCCGCGCATTCTTTGAAAGCCGGGAATGTCGTCTCGGGTGTCGATTTTGCCAAAACGAACGCTGCCACTGCGAGTGGTGCGACCACTGCGGGTGGAGCGATCAATGGCGCTGTCCAGATTGGTTCGACGGGCGATATGCGCCTTGAAACGACGAGAGGTGTTGAGGTTGCTTCGCTGCTTTCTGCTGGAAATCTGAATATTTCAGCGTCTTCGCTTGCAGCGAAAAACGTGACCAGCCATGGGACGGTTACGATTTCTGGCGAAACGAATGTCTCGGGCCAGCTTCTGGGGAGTGGCAATGTCAGCATTACGGGCAAAAACATCGCAGCTGGTGCGATCATCTCAGGCGTTGATTTTGCAGCCAGCAAGTCGTCAAACGGTGCCGTCATTGTCGGAAACACAGGCGATATAACACTTGTAGCACAAGCCGGAACGATTGATGTCGCAACACTTTTGTCGGCAAGCAATCTTGTTGGCGATGCTGCCACTTTCAAAGCGGCCAATGTCACCAGCTATGGTACAGCCAATATCTCCGGCACAACGACGATCAGCGGCCAGCTTCTCGCAGGCTCAGACATCACTGTTAACGGCCCAGCCATTTCTATCGGTGCTGCCGTTGCTGGTGTCGATCTCAATGCATTACGACAGGGCAATATCGTTTTGGGGAATGGCGGACGCACGCTTAACCTCACCGCAACTGCGGGTGATTTGACAGCAGATCGATTGCTTTCCTCTGGAAACACAACTGCATCTGCATCAGCAAATCTATCTGCCAATATCCTCACGCATGGGGATTTGCAACTGACATCAGGTAACAATCTTACCCTCGTCGGACAGTCACTTTCCGGTGGCAATGCCACGCTTGCGGCACGAGCCATGAACATCGGAACGATTGTTTCCGGTGTAGATTTTGTAGCAACTGAACAATTAGGCGGATCGCTCACATTAAAGTCTAACAATACTCAATCCGGCTACACGACATTAACGGCCAATGGAACGATTGATGCCGGAACCTTGTTGTCGGCACAGGCTTTGGCGGTCAATTCGGGTTCGTTCAATGCCACAGACGTCACGAGTAACACCACAGCTAATATCACGGGCGCGACTACAATCAGTGGCCAGCTTTTGGCGGGTTCTGATCTTTCGGTTACGGGGGCTGCGATCAATATCGCGACGGCTGTCGCTGGCGCTGATCTTATTGCCTTGGCAAAAGGTACAATTACGACCAGTGGCGCATCGCATGATCTCAATCTTATAGCCACGGCTGGCGATCTGATTGTCAACCGTCTTCTGTCTTCTGGAAACACAGTTGCCTCCGCTACTGAAAACTTATCTGCGAATGCTGTTTCGCGTGGCGATCTGACCCTGACAGCCGGGGGCGCTGTTACGCTTTCAGGCCAATCTCTGGCAGGTGGCAATGCAACGATTAACGGTGCATCGCTGAATATTGGCACACTTGTTTCCGGTGTTGATTTTGCTGCCACCGAGCAATCAAATGGCTCTCTTATCCTTAAGACAGGTGTACCAACAGTTGGCCAGATGACACTCGGAGCGTCCAGTGGCTCGATCATTGCCGATCAATTGCTCAGTGGCGGCGATCTGAAGGCAAAAGCACAACAGAATATCTCCTATAACAGCCTGCAAAGTTTTGCTTCTGCCGATCTCAACGCTGTTTTGGGTTCCATCAGCCTTGATAAAAATACGGTCGCGAAGGGCAATATCGCACTCACATTGCAAAGCCTTGATTTGAGCAATGATCGTTCAAAGCTTGCGACTGCTGGAACCCTGATCGTTACGGCTGATAACGCCAATCTTTCTAACTCGACGCTCACTTTTGGCGGTATTGCTCTGAACCTCTCAGGTTCTACTGACGCATCAAATTCAAAAATCCGTGCAGTAACTGCCAATGGTGGCAGTGGTGATATTACGATCAACGCTCAGACGGTCGTTACAACCTCTGCCACAGCTTTATTGGCAGCACATGATCTGACTTTGACGCTGGCCTCGCTTACCAATGCAGGTCAGCTGGCTGCCAACAATAATCTTGGCCTCAAGATCAATAATGACCTCACCAATAACTCAACCGGTTTGATCTATGCAGGCAATAACGGCCAATTGTTCGTCAACGGCACGATATCCAATAACTTGGGTGCGATCCTATCTGGAAATGACCTCACCTTCGCCAACTATGCGGGTGCGGGCAAAAACGCCGCACTGATCAATAAAGCCGGGCTGATCCAAGCGGGTAAAAATCTCTCCATTCAGACCGAGTATCTCAAGAATGAGGCCAATGGCGAACCGACGATTGGCGAGCGGCAGGAAGATGGTCCTCGCTATTCATTCGGAACGCCCGATAAATATGATGAGCTTTTTGACAACGACACCCTAATGCGGGGGCGGTTGTTCTATGATGCTCGTGAGGCTGTCAAATGGGGTAGGGGCGGTTGCCGTTATAAAAATGGCGATCCTTGCGATGTGACGTGGCTCGATAAGGGGCTATGGAACACCAAGGAAGAGACCTATGGCTATATCACCTTGCCGGACGGTACGACCTATAAAGCCTTTACATGGAATGAAGTCGGCTCCAACGATGGCAAGGGCAAGATCTGGTATGACTGGAATGACCAGGCGGCAATGTCTGCGCAATATCAGAGTCAGTATTTTGTATCAAAACCAACCATTCAGGGCATCATACAGGCCAATGGCGATATGGCGATTGATGCCACCAAAATCGACAATTTCTACAGTTCGATTGAGGCAGGTGGCAACGCTGAGATCACAAGCGATCATCTGACCAACAAGGGCGTTACGCTCTATAAAAACGTCTATATGACCTGTCTCGCTGATGCTGAAACCTGCTACGGTTACAATGCAGACGGGACGCGCAATTCAGCCGCTGACATTAGTGCTAATGCTTCCGTGCTTGTTGGCCGGGAGGCTGTTGATAGTCTGTCGTCAGTGATCAGAGCCCGTGGCGCACTGACACTGAACGTTGCCACCACCGATAATACGGCTGCTGACGGCTCAATTGCAGGATACGCACGCTATGAAGCAGCCTCTACAACCGGTGATCCGCTCAGCGCTTTGAATGGGATCACTGCAGGCGGGGCACTGTTCACACCGAATGCTGCCCTTGATGCTCTGCTTGCAGAAAAGGGGCTGTCGCTTTCAGGTAATGGCCTCCAAGCAGGGGGCATTTCCATATCCGCAGCAGAAATTGCAGCAGCACTTGGTAATTCTGCGCCGAAACCAGATTCAGGTGGTTTTGGCGGCACATTGCCGGGCCAAAACTTCATTTACGAGACACGGGCCGAATTCCTTGATGTCAGCAAGTTCTATGGCTCCGGCTATTATCTCAATCGTGTCGGCTATAAGCCCGATACGCAGATGCTGTTTCTGGGCGATGCTTATTTTGAAAATCAGCTGATCGACAAACAGATGCGCGAAGCTACAGGTCGTGGCCTTGGAAGTGGTTCGTATAATTCTGTCGATCAGATGAAGGCGCTGCTCGATAATGGCGTTGCATATGCACAAAGCCATGGCCTGGTGTTTGGCGAACCGTTGAATGCTGAACAGCTTGCAGCACTCGATAGCTCTATCGTCATCTACGTCAAACAAAATATGAACGGTGTCGAAGTCTTTGCACCTGTGCTTTATGTGGCTGCGAAAGACCGCGAAGCAATCGTTTCTGCGGGCGCGATGATTGAAGGCAATAGCGTTGTTGTCGCAGGTGATGCTGTCTCCAATTCCGGTCTCATTGCATCCAACACTGATCTGCGCGTTGAAAGCACGACAATTTCTGCGACCGGTGGCGGCTTTACGGCCAATGGTAATCTGACGCTTGCTGTAAGCAACGCCATTACGCTGAGTGCTGGAACAACGACGTTCAACGGACAGACCGTTGTGGTTCCGACAGATGCGGTTGCGGCTGGCGGTAATGCGATACTTCAATCTCGTACAGACGTTAATCTGAATGGGGTTAATGTCAAAGCAGGTGAAGGCCTGGCAATCAGCGGCGAGAACGTCAGCATCGGTGTTGCCAAGGGAACATCAGTCGATGGCTCTGAGAGCGTCACAGGCTCAAACCTTGCAGCGGGCAGCGATCTTGCCATCAAAGCCACCAATGATGTGAGCGTTTCTGGCAGTCAGATTAAGGCTGGTGATAACCTAGCCATTGCCGCAGAAACGGGAAACCTCACCATTCAGTCGGCTCAGGCTAATCGTAAGGATGGCTTTGGTGAAACCACAACACAGCAAAAATCTGAAATCGCTTCGGGCGGATCGACATCGCTGACTGCTGACAAGAATGTTGTTATTGCAGGCTCTGATGTCAGCTCAGGTGGCAATCTCGCAGTCCAGGCAGGTGAGAGCGTCGCTATTATCGCGACGCAGCATCATGCCAGCGGGTCATTCGGCTCCAACAGTTTTGATACCACCACCCAGCAAGGTTCCAACCTGTCTTCCGGTGGAGATACGAGCGTCAAAGCCGGAACTGACATTCTGATTGGCGCCTCCAATCTTGATGCAGGCGGCAATGTCGATCTGGCTGCTAAAGGCGATGTCAACATCGTGGCGATGGCAGATCGCAATGAAGAACACACGAATGGCAAAATCTATCAGCGCAATGAGACCGAGACCAATGCTGTTGGATCATCGATTTCGGCTGGCGGAAATGTCAAAGCGGATGCAGGCAATGATCTCAACATCATTGGCAGCGATATTAGCGCCGATGGCTCTGTTGGGTTGAAAGCTGAAAACAACGTCAATGTGCTGGCTGCAGAGAGTGAATATCACCTCGATTCCAAATTCAAGGAAAGCGGGGGCACATTCGGCAAAACGCGCGCATGGACGAAGAACGAAGACAGCACGACGCTGACAGGCTCGTCGATCAGCGCAGGCACGGGCGTTGATATCAGTTCCGGCAAAGATACAACGATTGCCGCATCAAAGGTTCAGGCTGGCGATAAAGACCATAAGGCTGATCTCAACCTTAACGCAGGTGGCGATCTCATCATCGCCTCCGGCAAAGACACTGTCGATCAGGATAGCTCCAAGTCGAAATCCGGGTTCCTTTCAAAGAAGAGCAGCACAAATCAGAACTACGATGAAACAACCGTCGCATCGGAATTGGGCGCATCGGGCAATGTGAACCTCAATGCTGGTGACAATGTTGCGATTTCCGGCTCGAAAGTCAAAGCAGGCGACAATATTGCTATCGAAGGTGACAGCGTTTCCATCATAGGTGCACAGGAGCAACATGACAGCGCTTCATCCTCGAAAAAATCTGGCTTTGGTGTTGGCTCAGGCAACGGCTTTTATTCGGTCTATGGCAAGGAGCAGAAAAGCGCGAGCGAGAACATCGTTGCCAATGTTGGCTCTGAGCTCTCAGCTGGAAACGATGTCTCCATCAAGGCCCGTGAAAGCGATGTGAATATTGTCGGCTCGAAAGTCGCAGCGGGCAACGATATCGCACTGGATGCAGCGCGCGATGTGAACATTCTGCCAGGTAGCGAAAGCTACGCATCCGAAGAAAAAGAAAAACGCTCGGGATTCGGCATACAGGTTAAGTCTGGTGAAGGCAGCGCTTCCGTCGGTATAGGCTTTGGCTCGTCAAAAGATGAAACCAGGCATGGCGCTGAAACCAATGCAACATCGGCGCTCAGTGCGGGACGTGATGTGGTCATCACAGCCGGACGTGATGCCAATCTGCAGGCAGCGAAGGTCGAAGCAGGCTCGACAGTCGATATTCTAGCCGAACGTGATGTCAATCTGCTCTCGGCGCAGGACAAGACCAACTTTGAGACCATGCATGAGGAATTGTTCGCTGGCATTACAGCGACGGTTTCTTCAAGTGTCGCGTCGGCAGCCAGCAACATTTATGATGCTGCGAAAAAAGTTGGCGATGGCAGTTCCAGCCAGTCAATTGCGATGGGTACGATTGCCGCGATCAATGGTTACTATGCCTATGATGCACTGGTGAACGGGAAGCCAATCACACCAGGTGAGTTCAAACAAGATGGACCACTTCTTTCAACTTCCATCACGGCAGGCTTCCAATATTCGAAGAACAGTGCCTCAGGGTCGACATCGACACCTGTGCCTACGACTATTCGTGCTGGCGACACAGTCATCATTGAAGCGTCGAGCGGTGATATTAATGCAGTCGGTGCGCAGATCGCAGCTGGTTATGATGAAAAAGGTATGCCGTCAGGCGGTCGCGGCGATATCGCTCTGATTGCTGGAAATGACATCAATCTCATCAGCGCTCAGGCGACAACGGAAAATTCCAGCAAAAACGTTTCTGGTGGCGTGCAGATCAACCTTGATCTCACTGGCGGCAACTTCAACTTTTCGAAGGGAAATGCTGACGGAACGACCGTCACAAACGTCAACACGCATGTTGTGGGTACTGGCGGGGTTTACCTGCAATCTGGCAATGACACGAACCTGAAAGGTGCAACTGTCACCGGAGAAACGGTAATTGCCGACATTGGCGGTGACCTTAATATAGAAAGTCAACTTGATACGTCATCAGGAAAAGCCAAGCAGGTTGGCGTTGGCGGCGGTATTGGAACGAGTGGCAATGGAATCTCTGGCAGTTATCAGACTGCCAAAGGCGACGCTGCTATTGTCTCCGAACAATCCGGCATTCATGCAGGTGAGGGCGGTTTTGACATCAAGGTCGAAGGCAACACCAAGCTTACGGGCGGTGTGATTTCCAGCGAGGCCGACCCGAAAGACAATCGTCTTGAAACCGGAACGCTCGAATTCGAAGACCTCGACACCCATTCCGAGTGGAAGGCAGATACCTATGGCGGCGGTCTCTCCGGCAAAGGACCACTCGTTTCCCCGCCAATCAAGGAAGGTGAAAGCGAAACAGGCAAGGCGCTGTCAGCAATCTCTCCCGGCGAGATCATCATAACCGATCCTGCTAATCAGCAGCAGAACATTGATGATCTGCGGCGCGATACGACAGATACCAATACCTCGCTACCTGGCATTCCGGATCTTCAGAAAATTCTCGGCGAGCAGCTCAAAACCCAGCAGCTCTATGATGATGCAGCCGCCAAAGCAGCCAACATGATCGGCACCAAGGCCGGTGACTTGGCCAATGCTGCATACGAACGTGACGACAAAGACGAATATGAGTTCTGGAAAGAAGGTGGTCCTGGTCGCGCGGCCCTTCATGCAATCGCAGGTGGTCTCCTTGGAGGGGTAACAGACTTCAGCGGCATGTTGAGCGGCGCTCTCGGCGGCGCATCTTCGGCTCTACTCGCGCCCAAGATTAGGGAACTAGTTGCAGAGTTCGTCAAAGAATCTGGACTGACGGGTTCGGCAGCAGAGTTCATGACCAACACAGTAACTGGTTCAATCCTTCAAGGAATTGGCGGTGTTACTGGTGGGGCCGGAGCTGCTTATGCAGGGAATGCATATCAGTTTAATTATCTCGATCATGCGGATGCTGAAAAGCGGACTGCAGCTAAAGCAGCATGCGCTCAAGGCGATGCAGCTGCCTGCGAAACGGCCAAGCAACTTGATGAAAAGGATGAAAGGCAACAGAAAGCTTATGTAGATTGTCGAGCAAATGGCTTTTCTGGCGATGGTTGTGGAAACGTCCTTTGGGACGCAACTGCGGCGATGTCGAGTTATAGCGGAATCGCTAGCATTTATCTCCAGCAAGAAGATTGGACCCGGATCGTTCAAGACCCGGATGTTCAGCAGCAACTCGTTAACCTATTCGCACCAGAAGGCTATGAAAATCTTTCGGCTGAAAAACGCGCTGAGCTGAATAAACTCGTGTCGTTTTTGGTTTCTGACCCATCGGGATTTACTGGATTTCCTTATCTGATCAAGAAGGTGGAGGAGGGCGATCTGCTCGCAATCGCGCAGTTTGTCGGGCTGGTTTCCAAGACCAAAGGTGCGGGGGCGATTTCAAAAGCTCTTGGGAAGTCCGATGACGGTAGCATCCCGCAGGTGATTATCAATCAACAGAATGGCGCGGCTTTCGAACAGCAGGTGGTTGACGCTTTTGGCCATGTCGGAGGGGTCAAAAATAGTACACCGGTAACTGTGACGTTGCCGAATGGTGCCAAGGTTACCACCATTCCTGACCTATGGGGTGCAAACGTTGGGGGCTTGGTTGAGGCAAAAAACGTTCAAAGGCTTTCAATGTCTAATCAGTTACGTGCCCAAATTAAAATAGCAATGGATACTGGACAGCCAATGAACTTAGTTATAAGCCCCAGAACAACCAATGTTTCCGGCCCGCTCATTAGAGATGTCCGAGGCACGGGTGGAAATATTTATGTATACAATCCCTCAACCTCGAGCCTTGATCGTTGGCAGCCATGAATTATCATCTTGTTATGAGTTTTGTAACTACGAAAGACCTTTCTGATTGGAGTGTGGGTAGAGAAATATTGTCTAACGTATTTAACGAACCCAAACTAATGCCGCAGAGAATAGCAACCTTTGGCGAGGTCACCGGAAAGCATGGAATAGATGTAGCAGACCTTTCAGAGTGTCAGAAGTACTGGGCTAATATAGGGACATCAACCTTTAATGGAGTCAGTAATTCTTTTTTGCTGGATTTCCACTGGAAGAGAAAAAGTACAATTAAGTCGCAGGGTGCTGTTGTCTTTCCGCATATCATAGGAAATACAAGAACGGCATCGAGAATTTCATTCGATTCACAATTCAGGAAGGATGTGGATTGGCTCAGCCTGTTTCAGAGGTGGGTTGAGGTCACTTCCCCAACAACAGCGGTTTTTCATCCATTTATCGGTGAGGACCGACCAGCTAAGATCAATAAAAACCTTCTAGAATATAGCTTCAAAGAAGATGTATTAGAAGAAGCGTGGTCCCGGTTCTTGACTGGAGATGTCTACACCAAATTCCGAGCCGGAGAATTAAATAGTCTTGTGTCTGGTTTAACAAACTTAGGATGGGCCACTTATCTCGGAGGCGAATTCGCTCAGGAGGTAGATGAGAAGGCTATTTTGTCGGCGGG
The DNA here is from genome assembly GCF_014397025.1 of Ochrobactrum sp. Marseille-Q0166. Classification (NCBI taxonomy): domain Bacteria; kingdom Pseudomonadati; phylum Pseudomonadota; class Alphaproteobacteria; order Hyphomicrobiales; family Brucellaceae; genus Ochrobactrum; species Ochrobactrum sp. Marseille-Q0166. Next base: position 1,128,441 of record NZ_JACJUO010000002.1, read on the forward strand.
TTTCAAGGTAACCAAAATCGAGGGGGGGTATATGATTCTAGTTACCGAGGATCTGGAAAATATCATTGGAGATTATACCCGGTTCTCAGAAGAGAGAGCAAAGCTTAAAGCGCTGTTTCGCTCTAATTTATTCTTAATAGATAATTAACCAAAATAACACTGATTGCTTGGGGGATTATCCACCCACAGAAATGATCGACTGGCTCCTAATGAATGGGCATGCAAGCGATCTCTTAGCTATGATGCTAGGGGAGAATAAGCATGCGGATATTGATTCATTTAACAAAATGGACTCAAACTCGAACATACTTCGGAAAATGGTTGTGCATCATCTGGAATTTATTATCAGATTTGGGGATGTGCAAAACCGTATCGAAGTAGATTGTAATATTTTTTCATCAAAATCTGAGTATTTTAAAGCTTGGATACTTGCTATAATGCCCGGTATTTCGCTCATACAACTTTATTGGACGTGCGTAGATCTTGGTATTAGTTATTGCATAGATATATAAACGTAATTTAGTTTTAATTTTATTCGACTTATTGAAAATAATACGGGTGGTTTATGGAAGAAGAACAATGTTATTTTCAATGAATGGTAAAAATCATCTATGTCCTCGATGCAATCAAGATTCTGTATTAAAAGCCGTTGTTAAGAAAACGGGTAAAGATTTATACATATGTGATGAGTGTGATGCAGTATGGTTTTGCAAAGAAAGCATCGAATATGCAACGTTTAATTATTTTGATGTATATATGGAGAGGCAAGGACTTGAAGATAACTGGGATGAGTTGGAAACCAATGTGAAGTTATAATTAATAGGCTTCGATATTGTATCATAGGGTATCAGAGTTCGTGGACAAAATTTGAATGCTTGAATCGAATTTTGATTCAAGGCTGTTGATTTTTACTTGAACTTCAACCGCTTTTCCACCTCGCGCTGAAACGAGCTCAAGATGGAAACCCCATTTTTCCATTGGCTTAAGATCAATACTCTGGGTCACGAGCACACTGAAAGGTTGGATTACTTTATGTGGGAAATCAACGCCAGCAGCGAATAAAGCGAATACTTTATCGGGTGGCAATGCTGGAGGTGAGCAGATCAAACTGCAGCGCGACACGCACCTCTGAAACTGAAATTGCAATGCTAAATATTTCTGAATCGGCGCTGATGAGTGAAAAGGGCGGCAGAAGCAAAATATATTAATTTGTCTGATGACAAAGTGGCGCAATTTAAGACACTTGATATGGCAAAAATGGCTCAATCTATAAAAAAATATTTAGACGCTGAAAGGAATTTTAAAGATGATGAGTGGGGGCAAACGGCATTTTAAGATTGCACTTTTGCTAGGTGCAGTTGCGTCCATGCTTACGGGATGTGCTGGCGGAAAGGGAGGATTAAATATTCGCCTCTTTGCTGAAGCCAATCAGCTCGATAAAGAATGGAAGAATAAATCAGTCGAATCTTTCGAAAAGCGATTTGGTGAGCCGATTGAAAAATCGAATTCGAATAATACAGTTGTCATGCGATGGACGAAGACATCTGCGCCGTTTTGGGTGCCGTCGCAACTTTACTATCAATCCATGGGTCCCAATATGTCGATGCGGGTTCATAAGCCAGCGCATTATGAGACAGCAAACTGCATCATCGCTGTATCGAATGTTAATGGACGCATAACAGGTATCAAGACAGTCGAGGATGGGTGGATTGATAAGAAGTCGTTCTGTCAAAAATCTTTTGGAATTTGATTAATCGCTAGCCGATGCAGGCTTTGCGGGTCTGATAGCCTTTGATGTGATAAAAAAATTGCTGGGAATGGCTTATGGCAACAGCAATATTGCTGCGGCCTCTATTGGAGTAAGACTTTGAATAACCAAAGTCGAAGGAAAGTTCTGAAAGTTCGGTTCCGGTCGTTACAGGCATTCGCGGTGGCAACAGCGTAACGATTGAAGCAATATCGGGTGATATCAACAGCCATGGTGCTCAGATTATTGCAGGTTATGATGAAAATGGTCTGCTTTCTGGCGGTGCTGGCGATATCAGCCTGAAAGCAGGCAATGATATCAATCTCGAAAGCGCGCAGACAACCAACAGTTCATCTTCGTCCAGCAAATCAGCTGGCGCAAGCATTGGCTATTCTGTCGGGATTGGACTAGGCAGCACGACCGGGGGCGTAACCGGAAGTGCCCATGCTGGTTCCGGAAAATCGAACAGCAATGGAACGACGCAGGTTAACACTCATGTCACCGGTTCAGGCAGTATCAATATTGAATCCGGTCGCGACACCAATCTGAAGGGTGCAGTTGTTGAAGGTGACACGATTACCGCCAATGTCGGTCGCGACCTCAACATCGTCTCGGTTCCTGATACCGGTGAAAGCTCCAACAAGTCGTCGTCATTCGGTATCAGCGGCTCATTGAGCGGTGGAACACCGAAGGTCACCGGTGTTTCGCTGGGCTATGGCACAGGATCAGGTGAAACCAACTGGATCAACGAGCAGTCCGGTCTCGTATCGAAAAGCGAGATGGATGTTCGCGTTGAGGGCAACACGCATCTTGGTGCAGGCAAGATCGTCTCGGAAAACGGCGATCTGAAGCTCGACACCGGTACGCTCACGCACGAAGATTTCTCCGGCTCGAAGAAATACGAAGGCTTCGATATTCAGGCCAGTATTGATCTGACCCCGAAGGATGCTGACGGCAACAAGCAGCAGCAGCCGGATCAGACCGCTCAGCCCAACCACACTGCAGAAGGCACATATCAGCTTGACGATACACGTCAGGAAGTACGCGCCACCGTTGGACCGGGCAAGATCATCATTCGTGACAAGAATAAGCAGACAGAGCTTGAAGCGAGCGGCCAGACTGAGGAGCTAGCTGCCCTGAACCGTGATCCTGACAAGGCATACGAGATCACCAAGGATAAGCACGTCGAGATAGAATATTATCTGTCGGATACCAGCCTGAATGCCGTCGCATCGAGCATTGGAAAGGCAATGGAACCGGGCGGCTTCGTGGATCGTTATCTGCTTGGGAAAAACCTGACGCAAGATGAGAAAAATAACATCCAGAATGGGTTGGCTGCCATTGCGAATGGCGGAACCTTGGGAGGTTGTGGTCAACGGCAGTGCTTCAACTGGCTGAATCCGGCGAGTTGGATCGTGTCGTCTGCCTATGCGAGTGAAATCAGCTATTACATCATCCAAGCAGATGATTCGCATATCGACTTGGGCATAAAGACCTATGATGACTGTAAGGATGCGATCTACGATTACCTAAATTCATTGGGCTACGATCAGCGCATTGCCGTTTTGCAATCCGCTGGCTTTGGCACCAAAATGCTGGGAAATACCGCTATTGGCGAAGCGGTTTTCCTGACTGATTGGTTGATGAACGCTATTGATCAAATGGATGGAAAGCCGAATGGCTTTTACTCTAAGCAGTTCACTGATGGATATATTGACAGCTACAACATTGACGAAGCCAAGAAGCTCGAGCTTCGAGCGAACTTGGCCGACTCCTCGTTGTCGTTTGATGAGAAAGCTCAGCAATTAGAAGCAGCTGGAATAGATATTCATGCAATGCTGGCCGCTGCAATGTTGGGAGCCGCCGCAAAGGGAGGTAAATCTTGGGTCATTTCAGTCGATGCGACTAGTAAGATTCCTACCACTTGGGGAAGTGGTCAACCCAATAAGAAAGGCGTTGGAACCCGTTGGCAAGACCCCAATAATCCGGGCCATGGCTTTCGCATTGATCAGGGAAACCCAAACCATAGTTTGCCGAGCCAGCGAGAAGATCACGTGATTGTCCGTTCTGGGGGAAAGTTATAGGCAGAGATGGTAAGCCAATTTCCGGGAGTATTCATGATAATGCTCAGCAAGCCCACATTCCCTTATCAGAATATAAAAATTGGTCTAGTTGGAATTCACCATGATTAACAATGATCTAAAATATCCATCAATGCGTGAAGAGCTTCTTCGTAGCCTCTTAGAATTATCTGACGCTGAGTATCAGAGGAATAAGTGGTTGCCGGAGAACTCTTTAAATGGTATTCCGGAAAGTAATCTTGACTATTCTGTTCATTTTCTTTTTGATGACACTAGTTTATCGACATCTCCAGAAAAATGTATTGGTTGGTTTCTGAATGATGAACGTGAAGCAAAATTGGTCTTTGAAGTAATTCAGACGTTGAGTAATATTTTCACAAAATATGGAACTGAAATGGAGGGTCGGGATTACATACAATTACGTGAATGGGCAGACGTTGTAAGGAAAGCAAAATTTGCATACGATGCAATAAAGTAGATGTATACTCCTTTGCGCTTTGTATATGATTATACGTCATTTTTATTGCGCCACAGTTTGCATTCCTAAAGCGGTGATCTGACGCTCGATACCGGCACGCTAACCCATGAGGATTTCTTAGGCTCGAAGAAATATGAAGGCTTCGATATTCAGGCCAATATTGACCTGACCCCGAAGGATACTGATGGCAACAAGCAACAGCAGCCGGATCAGACCGCTCAGCCCAACCACACTGCAGAAGGCACATATCAGCTTGACGATACCCGTCAGGAAGTGCGTGCGACCGTCGGGCCGGGTGAGATCATTATCCGTGACAAGAATAAGCAGGCCGAGCTTGAAGCCAGCGGCCAGACCGAAGACCTCGCAGCCCTTAACCGCGATCCCGACAAGGCCTACGAGATCACCAAGGATAAGCATGTCAAGATCGACTATTACCTGTCGGATACAAGTCTGAACGCCGTTGCATCAAGCATCGGCAAGGCAATGGAACCGGGCGGCTTCGTGGATCGCTATCTGCTTGGGAAAAACCTGACACCTGAAGAGCGTGCAAACATTCGCGAAGGACTGGACGCGATTAATAACGGCGGCAGCTTTGGCGGTTGCGGCGGAAAGCGCCAAGGCTTCAACAGATTCAATCCGTTAGGATGGGTCGTTTCATCTGCATACGCGTACGACACCAGTTGCTTCATTATCAAAGCTGATGGTTCAAAAATCGAACTGGGTATTTCGACTTACGAGCAATGTCAGGATGCCATCAAGGCGTATTTAAACACATTGAGCTTTGATGAGCGCGCAAAGGTTATTCAGGAGGCGGGCTTTGCATTCGGCTCAGGTGCTATCCCAGCCGATCTGCTTACTTGGCACGTGAATGAACTGCTTCGTTTGGTTGTCGATGATCTGGATAATGGGCAACGGGGCCAATATAGCGAATTCTATAATCAGGGGGTGTTTGCAGGAACCGAATCCGGGATCGCCAAGTCTGCAGAATTGAGCGCTATCTGGAATAATCCGTCCCTCTCATTTTCTGAGAAGATTGATGAACTCTATGATGCTGGTCTTGATGTCATGGGCATCATGGCTGCAGCAACAATGGGAGGAATTGGAAATAATTCTGGAATTGCCGGAAAAGGCCTGATTTCATCCGCCCGTGCAAACCATATTCTATATGGAGATAGTACAGGTGGTGGGCATTTGTGGCCTGGTGGTCCAGGTAAAAGCCCCTTTCCCAAGAGCTGGACATCACAACGAATACTGGATGAAGTGGATGCGATCGCGAAGAATCCCAATATCATCGGGACAACACAATATAATCAGCGTATCGTGAAAGAAGCTGTAGTTGATAATGTTAAAATCAGGGTCGTCATAGAACCAGCCTCAAAGGGGGGGGTGTTGTGACCGCATTTCCTACAAATGTACCTAGGAATCCGTAGTTATGACTTCAAAAAATGCTGGAAATTTTCAGAAGATTGAAAGTCTTTTGATTGAATCTCTTAATAAAGTGAGTGAATACATCGATGATAAAGACCATAAAGATGTACAAGAATATATAAACCATCAAGAGTACGGAGTTGCATGGGAGTTGTTGTGGTGCATTTTAGTAGATAAACAAGTGATCATTCCAGAATCGATGAGGATAAGTGGAAGAATGATGGGGTTAGGAACTGACCAATGATAGCCTTCAGATGCGCGACAGAGTGATGTATTGCGATGGCGCGCGATCAGTCTGCCGGACACAATGTGCGATCCTGAGGAGACTGAGATGATAGAAAAAGCAAAAGAATGGCCTTCGAGGGGTAAATCAGTGCAGCAGCTAATTAGGGAACTAGAGAGTTTCGAAAACAAAGAAATGAAGGTTCTTTTGCACGTAGATGGTGTTGAAGGCGCGAAGGAAATCAGTTTGGTTGGAAAAAAAGATGGAGCCTTTGTGTTTTTCAGCTTCGATTCTAACACGGGAAAAGGATAGTTTTTTCTTTGCAGTTTCGATTGAAGTTTATACTGGTCAGGTGTTGCTATGCGTCAGCTCGAATGGAAACACCTCATCTGTTGTGTGGGCTCAGCCAAGTTCTTTAAAACTACAGAACTTGGTTTACCGAGTATGGTTTATATGCCGCGAGTTTTGTTGTCGCTCTAAGCGCTAAGGAAGGTAAAAGTTCGGCTCTGTTTCTGCATTACGCCTATGCGGCTTTTTCGCTGATATTATGCTGTTTCAAATTCTTGCCATAGATACCACAATTACAGGACAAATTATCTAATGTCAGAAGGCAATCCGGCAATTAAAGACGACAATGATCTCCCCGAAGGGAATATAAGCCTAGATACCGCGACAACAGTTGCTTGGGCGATTTAAGCGATTTTAGAAGAATTCGAGGTGCAACCCGTACTGTTTATCGGTTCTGGATTACCCAGACGGTATATTGGGGCCCCAGATTGGGAGGGCGCTAAGGTATGCTCTTGATGCAGTTGGGGATAAAGCTCAGCCTTATTCCTATTTTGTTCAGAAATTTGGTGACGACAAAGTCAAGATTGGAACTGCCATCGCCGATCTCATTTTTGAATGGGCTTGGGCCCCGGGCAAGGAACGGTTCGATGCATCGCTTTTCAAAGGTACTGATTCCCACGTTTTTATGAAGTCGCTGATTGCTGAGCACCTCGACGAAATCACTCCAAAGACGCGGGAGCATTTTATCAATGACTTCGAAGCCGAGCTTGCCGCCCTGCGGGACATTCGCCCGCATGCAATCATCACTACTAACTATGACTCTATGATTGAGCTGATATTTGAAGGTTATGAAGCTATCGTGGGGCGTGGAGTACTCCGCTATGATCTAAACTCCTTCGGCGAGATCTTTCACATTCACGGGATGACCAGTAATCCTGAGAGCTTAGTTCTTACCGCAACAGATTACGACAATTCGCACAAACAAAGTCGGTACTTTGCGGCTAAGTTACTTACATATTTTGTTGAGCACCCAGTTTTCATTTTTGGCTACGGATTGGGCGATCCAAACGTTCGAACCCTTCTTCAAGATATTGGCCGCATTGCTGCAGACGAGACCGGGCTTGTCGGAAATGTTGCTCAGATCGTTTGGCACGCGGAACTTAAAGGCGGTCCGTCTCAGTCTGAGGTTGTCATTGACGACGAGGATGACGAACGGCAATATCGGCTGAGGGTGTTCAACGTGACCTCTTTGAAGGAAGTTTTTGAGCTTCTGTCGGCTCGCCATGAACTTAAGCAAGTCAATCCAGCGCTCCTACGGTCTCTTGCTGCTAGACTCATGAAACTGACCCGCAAGGACATTCCCGGAGGCACCGTGGAAGTTGATTACACAACCTTGGAGAAGGTGGCGCAAGACGACAAACATCTGCCGAAAATGTTGGGGCTGTCATTCGCGGACACCGACAACAAGACCCATCCGTTTACCCTTGGACAAGTCGCTGACGAACTAAAACTGAGCGGATGGAATGCGGTCGACAAGCTGATTAAGCGAATTAAGTTTGACACGGGCGTCGACCTTCGAGCATCTGACAATTGTTATCATGAGCGGATCAAAACTGGAAAGAAGTCTGCAACAAGAAAATGGTCGCATGAGGCTGTTGATCTGTTTCGCAACGTTATGGCAGGTAAGCCATACAAGCTACGAGAGTAGACATTCATTCCGCCAAGGATTTTATAACACGCCCCCAAATCCGACTGCGCCCGTTAAAGCAACTAGACGTTTTCAACACGTGCTAGGGTATGTGTAGGTCTGTCGGGTACGGCGACTTCAGGCCTCAAAAGGCGTTTTACGCTAACGCAGATTTCGTAGTTTCGAAAGGGTCTAGCGGCTGCAGCCGGTTGCGGCAATTATGCTATTCCAGCTTTGGCCGCCCTCCAGCATCTTCAGAAGCGCTGCATTCCGCGACTTATTTTCTGGCCTACCTTTATATTTTCCATCGACCTTGGCTTTGGCTATTCCCTGTTTCTGCCGCCGCCTACGATCATCATAATCTTTTCGAGCTATCGCTGCGATCATATCCAGAAGCATACTGTTGATTGCTTCAAACATCCGAAGCGTAAATTCATCCGTACTATCGGAAGCCATTGACCATGAAGTGGGAAGATCGAGCGCCACAACCCGGATTTGTTTTATTCTAATTTCCGCCTTCAATTTTTCCCAGTCGGCAGCGTTCAAACGGCTCAACCGGTCCACTTGCTCAATTAAGAGTACATCACCGGGTTGGCTGTCCGAAAGAAGCCGGAACAACTCGGGGCGATCCAGTGAAGCGCCACTTTCGTTTTCGACATAGAAGGCAGCGATCTTCAAACCACGTTCTTAGGCAAAGGTAATCAGATCGTCCTTTGCCCGATTAGCATCTTGTTCCTTGGTTGACGCTCGCAGATAGGAACGTAGAAACATAGAACTACTCAAAAAATTCGTTTTAAGTAGTTCCTTTATATTTGGTTCGTTTTGAGTTTTAAACGTTAATTATCGAACCAGAAACGCGCTGGTTCTCTTGAGGTTTAAACGTAGACACCGTTATGTTTTTATAGACATATAATACCAGGAGAAAATTTTCTCAATTGCACCTTTTCTTGCACCATCAACTAAGCTGCTAATGGTACGAAAATAATAAAATCAATAATTTATATAAAAAACCTACAGAAACACTGGAGCGGGCGAAGGGATTCGAACCCTCGACCCCAACCTTGGCAAGGTTGTGCTCTACCCCTGAGCTACACCCGCTCGCGCCAGTCTTCTCTGAGAGAGAAGTCGTTTCCGTTAGGCAGGCGGTATATGGACTAACGGATTCCGGATTGCAATAGGGAATTTCATGCGTTTTTAAAAAAATCCGAAAAGATTCACAGGCTTGTTGGTTTTCATGTTTGTTAAGCAAAAAATATATCCCAGTATGATTATCGCTTCCGACGCGAAATGCTGATGATAGATGCGAATGCGGCAAACCCAGCAGCAATAAGCAGGATGCGCGGGATGTTGCTGATACTCCAATGCGAGAGCAGGAATGCGACGAACGCAGCGCCAAGTGACTGACCAAGCAAGCGAGCTGTTCCCAGCATACCGCTTGCAGCGCCACTTCTTGCGCGTGGGGCGGAGGTTATGATCATGCGGTTGTTTGGAGCTTGAAAGAAGCCGAATCCGATGCCGCAAATCGCCATGCGCCAGCAAATATCGACCACGGACGGTTGCTCTGGCAGCGTCCCGACGAGTGCCAGCCCGACAGCGAAGAACACAAGCCCGACCAGGCCGAGCGTGGCGGGCGAATACTTGTCCGAAAACTTGCCGGATAGCGGTGCAACGATGGCCAAGGCAATCGGCCAAGGCATCATCAGGAAACCGACCTCGATAGGTTGGAAGCCATAGACGTTCTGAAACAGGAATGGCAACGATATGAATGCCATCATCTGTGCCAGAAAGGACATGATTGATGTGCAGAGCGACAGGCTGAACACGGGGATGCGTAGAAGATCGAGCGGCAGCAGGGGATTAGTTGTCTGCTTGGAGCGACGTATCAGCCAAGTTGCTGCAACTGCACAGCCGATTGCCTGCAAGGCCAGAAATGTTGAGCTGACGCCATTGCCAGCACTATCAATAACCGTAACCAGCAGGCCGAGCGTGCAAGCAGTGAGGATAGCACTCAAATAATCGAACCGACGTGATGAGAGTTCGTTATAAGGCAGGCTTTTCACCCCCATGGCAACAGCGAGAACTCCGAGTGGAATATTGATGACGAACAGCCATGGCCAGCTGAGTGAATGAAGGATGATTCCTGCAAGTGTTGGCCCAATGGTCGATGAGAGGGCAACGACCAGTGCGTTCAAGCCAATTGCAGTTCCAAATTTTGCTTGTGGCACCGTATAGCGGAGCAATGCCGCATTGACGCTCATCAAGCCTGCTGCACCAAAGCCTTGTATGATGCGGGCAATTGTGAGCGCTTCAAGCGACCGCGCAAAAACGCAGGCAATTGATGCAAGCGTGAAGAGCGACACACCAAGCAAATAGACGCGACGGTAGCTATAAATCTCGCCCAAGGCTGCAAATGGCAGCAATGTAATAACGATTGCGAGCTGATATCCGTTGACGATCCAGATGGACGCAGCTGGTCCGGCAGAGAAATCGGCTGCGATAGTGGGAAGTGCAACATTGGCAATCGTGCCATCGATAACTGCAAGTGTGAGGCCGACCATAAGGGTTGCCCAAGCCCAATAAATTTGTGGCTTTGGCAAACCATCCTGAATTACTGACTTGTTCGGCTCAATAACTGCTTCGTGTTTCATTCAATGGACCAGTCATGCGAAATTTCAAGCAACCTTACCCCACAAGGCAAGGACGGCAAGTCATCTAATCCAGAATTGGCCACAGAACATAGGCAAACCCGTATTATCGCGTCAGGTAACGCTATTGTGTGCCACTTTCGGCAGGAAGGGCCAGATTCATCACATGCGCGTAATGGCGCGGATTAAAGCGCAGATAGAGCGGACAGATGCTTGCAACCAGAACCAGATGTATGATCCACCCGGATGCAAAGGTGCCGGTTAAATTGTGCAGCAACGCCGTTGCCACGGGGCCCAGAGCTGCGATCAGAAAGCCGCCGCCTTGCATCATCGCGGCCAGAGCGCCTGCTTCTTGAGGCTTGGGCAGATGATCAAGCGAGGTAATCATGGCGAGTGCGAAACTGCCGCCAAGGCCAGCGCCGCAAATTGCGGACCAGAAATAAGGTGAGATTTGCGGTGCAAAAGCCAAACCGGCAAAGCCTGTCGCTTGCATCACCAGTGTCAGGAGAAGCCAAGGGCGACGATCAATGCTATGTCGTGCAAGCAGCGGCAGGCCAAAGGCCGACAAAGCCTGCGCTATTGCCATGACGGCGACCAGATTGCCGGTTTCTGCCGCTTCCATGCCTAATGACTTATAGTACGGCGCAAGCCAGGCCACCATTGATGAATAACCGGCATTGACGAGGCCAAAAGCCGCCATCAGCATCCATGTCCGCGGGCGACGGAGCAGCTTTCCGGTGATGCCGGATTTTGAACTAGAAGACGCCGTTTCTTTAAGAATTGGAATAGCAGTAAGCAACGCAAGCACTGCAGGAATTGCAAGAACAGATAGCGCGAAACGCCAGTTGTGATCCGTACCCGCAAGCCATGGTGTCAGTCGGGCGCCAAGCGCGCCGCCGCCCATGATCATTGCAGAATAAAGGCCGGTAACAGCCGCAATACTTGCCGGGAAATTTGCTTTGATCAGGCCGGGCATAAGTGCCTGTATCATAGCAACCCCAGCGCCGCACAGAACGGCGGTAAGCACCAGAGAAAAACCATCTGGCACGAAGCCCCGCAAAACAGAACCCAATGCAAGAATGATAAGGGCTGCGAACATGCTCCGGCGTGTGCCGACCATCGATTGAATGCGTGGAGCGATGAAAGCACCTAGGCCCATCAGCGTCATGGGGAGGAATGTCAGCAAAGACAACATGCCAAAACCCATTCCGGTATCTGCTACAATATCGGAAAGCACGGGTCCTGGAGCCGTCAAGAAAGGTCTTAGATTAAGGCCAATAAGAACAACGAGTGCGATAAGAGCTATGGGTGCGGCTTGCGTGCTGCCATGGCTTTGCTGGGTCTGCATGATGAATTCAGTCTTTTATTTGTTCTTTTCCTGCCAGCGCCGATAAAGCGCGGCATCATCGTCTGGCGAACAATGTCTAAAATAAATGCCAGTTTGCTCCGTCACTGGCTTGGCCAATTCCGAGGCAATTTTTGCTGTCGAAAGGCCGAACGGTTCTGCCTGCTCGTTGGAGTAGGCGAACATGATTTTATTGATGCCTGACATCCGCATTGCAGCGAAACACATAGGGCAGGGTTGGCCGCTCGCGTAAACGCTGCAATCATCCAGCCGAGGCGACTGCAAGATCTTGCCTGCGGCACGCAAGGCGAGGAGTTCAGCATGGGCTGTCGGATCGCAATCCGCCTGCATACGATTGACGCCGATGGAGATAATCTTGTCATCCTTTACGACAACGGCTCCAAAGGGACGACCGCCGAGTTCGACATTGTCGAATGCAAGTGCGATTGCCTTCTGCAAATACTCCTGCTCGTTACTCATTTGCCGCCTGCTTTCTCAAGCATCGCCACCATGGGCGCAAAGCCGCGCTGGCGCGCATGCTGCAATGGCGTAACACCGTCATTGTCGGCGAGGTTCACGTTAGCACCCGCATCAATCAGCAATTTCACGATATTGATGTGGCGCTGACCGCCATCACCCAGGATCACGGCTTCAAGCAAAGCCGTCCATCCAAGATTGTTGACGTGATCAACGTTTACACCCGCTTCAATCAGTGTGCGGACGGTTTCGACGTGCCCACGTTCTGAGGCCGGGATAAGTGCCGTTCCGCCATAGCGATTGGTACTTTTAAGATCGGCACCATGCGTAAGCGTGAGTTTCAGGATTTCCAGATGTCCGCGTGCGCCTGCGTAAAGATAGGGGCTATCCTTGATCGCATCCTTTGCATTCACATCTGCACCAGCCTCGATCAGTGCGCGGGCAACATCGACATGATTGGCATGTGTGGCCGCAAGAAGCGCTGTTTCGCCGGCCTTGCCTCTGGCTTCAAGACCGACGCCTGCCTTGATCGCTTCTTTAACCGCAGCAAGATTTCCAGCAGCAGCGGATTGAATGAGTGGTGTTTCAGCGCTCGCTACGGCATGGCTGACAGGTAAAACTGGTTCGATCATGATTATTGTCCCTGCAATCAATGCCAAGGCACCCAAGCTGACTATTGTCTGACGCATCGGCAGTACTCCTTGTTCATTGCTAAAATAGTTGCAATAAGACATATTTAGAAATTAAATGTTCAACTGGAATTTATTTGAATTATGAATACGATATTTAGCCTCGATCTTATGCGTGCTTTCGTAGCCGTCGTTGAAAGTCGCAGCTTTACGGCTGCAGCCGCTCAACTATATTCGACACAATCAACCATCAGTCAGAAAATTCTGCGCCTTGAACAAGCTGCCGGACAATCGCTTCTCGAGCGGGCACGGCATGATGTTCGGCCAACTGATGCGGGTGAAAAGCTGCTCGGCTATGCGCGGCGGATGCTTCACCTCCATGATGAGGCAGCAGCTGCCATGACTGGCAGTGCGCTTACAGCAGTCCTTCGCCTTGGTCTGGCCGAAGATTTTGCAGCAAAATTGGTGACGCCGACACTTGCTGCATTCTTGCGCGCACATCCCAAGATGAAACTTGAAGTGACGAGTGGGTTAAGCCGGGAATTGCAGAAAGGTTTTGAAACAGGGGAATTTGATCTGGTGATGATCAAGCAAAAGCGCGGTGAAACACTTGGGACTATGCACTGGGCTGAACCATTGTCCTGGTTGGAAAGTGCCGATTATCCTGTTTCAGACATGGATGCGCTGCCTCTCGTAGCGTTTCCACCGAATGGTTTGTACCGGAGCGACATGATGGAGGCGCTCGATCACATTGGAAGGCCGTGGCATGTCGTTTTCACGAGTTCGAGTCTCGCGAGTGTGCAAAGTGCGGTTGCTGAAGGACTGGGGGTCAGCCTGTTGCCTGCGCGTGTCGCGTTACCATCGCATCGCATTGTTCCCGAAGCAGCCGGATTACCTTTTGTAGAGCCGATGGAAGTCGTCATTCAGCACATCGAGAATGGACCTGATCAGATCGGGCAGCTTGTACAGATGCTAGCCGAAATTGTCAGTGAGTGATGGATTATTGCTTTAAGGACTCGATTTGATGTGACTCATTGCGCCAGCGATGCTGAATCTGTTTGACTCTACCGCGAGTGCGGTGTTTTTGCCTGCTGATAGCGCTACAGAAATGCCGACAGGATAGCTCCACCACCATCATCTCAAAGTTCCCTTCGTTTGCTGCAATCACCAGGCGGCACGGTTTTTGCTTGTTGCAGACGGGAGGCACTTTACGGGAATACGACAATGTCCAACACCACGATCACGCATAACGACGGAAATACCCTGTTTCCGATTGTCCTTTCTATCGTTGCAGCTGCTGCAACTGGCGTTCTTTGGGCTTATGCCAATCCGATCCAGCTCGTTCCGGGTGTGATCCAGTGGCGAATTTTTGCATTTCTGCCACCGTTGGTCGGCATTCTTCTGGGCCGCAAGAGCGGATTTATCTGTGGTTATCTCGGCACGGTCATCTGGTCGCTCCTGGCTGGCACGTTCATTCCCGCGCACTCTCTGATCATTGACGGCATCATGGTTGGCCTTACAGGCCTGATTCCGGGAATGCTGTTTGATCCAAAGACCACAACGTTTAATCGCGCAACGCTGATTAAAATTGCAGCAACCTGCCTTGTTGTGGGTCTTGTGATGGTTGCCGCCGTTTCGGCAAGCTTGGCTTATCTCGGCATTTTCCCATACTGGTGGGCAGTGATGTATCTCGGCCTTTCAGATATCGTTCCAATGCTGATCGGTACGCCGTTGTTGGTTGTTCCAGCTCTCAAGATTCTCAAGGGCGCTCATCCGTCCGGTTTCACCCGTTTCTGATAGAGAGCAGTAAAAGTGCTCAAACTACAGAATGTAAAAGTAGGCTTTGGCGATTCCGTTCTGGCAATCGCCGATGCCAACCTCGAAATTCGCGACGGCGAACGGCTTCTGGTTTGTGGCGCGGGCGGTAGTGGCAAAACCACGCTGCTCAACGCTGCATCGGGCATCGTTCCGCGCCTCATTACCCCACAAGTCTTCGGTGGTGAAGTCTCACTCAATGGCAAGCCGATGTCTTCCATGCCGAAGGATGAGCTGTTCAGCACAGTCGGCGTCGTTTCGCAGAATGTGGAAGATCAGCTTTGGGATCTGAGCGTTGAAGATCTCGTCGCTTTTCCACTCGAAAATCGTGGACTTGCCAAGGATTTTGTTCGTGCTCGTGTTGACGAGCTGCTCAACGAGCTTGAGCTGAACGCATTGCGAGGACGGCGCGTCTTGACGCTTTCGGGCGGCGAACGGCGCATGGTGGCTATGGCCGCGGCACTTGCGGCAGAGCCGAAATTGCTTGTGCTTGATGAACCGACAACCGGACTTGATCCTGCAGCGCGCCAGCGTCTCGTGCGGGTTTTAAAAAAACTCGGTGCATCCATATCAGCCTTGCTGATTGCAGAGCAGGATCCAGCATCGCTGCAGGCGGTCGTCACCGATGTCGGTCTGGTGAAAGAAGGCAAGCTTGCGCCCGTCGTGCCGCTTACTTCGATTATCAACGATGCGGCAGCGTGGGAAGATGCCGGCGTTCTGCCGCCAATTGCTGCACGCAAACGTCTGACGAATGCGAAGAGCGGCGGTGAAGTTCTTGTTTCCGTTTCAGGAATCAAGACACAGCTTCAGCGACGCGATGGCCAGCCGGTTCTGGAAAATGTGAATTTCCAGATCCGCGCCGGTGAAGTCGTCGCTCTGATCGGCAAAAACGGTGCAGGTAAAACCACGCTGTTTCAATCGATCCTCGGGCTTCAGAAAATTGCAGCAGGCTCAATCATCATTGGCGGCGAGAAGGCCGACAAATGGACGGCTGCGAAGCGTGCCCGCTCGGTGGCTTACCTGCCGCAGAACATGCGCCGCATCCTGTTTAACATGACTGTGCTGGAAGAAGTGGTCTTTGCGATCACCGCCGCGACCCGTGCAGCAAAGGACGATGCAGTGACTGCTCGCGCAACGGCCTGCCTGCAAAAATACGGACTTGGTGGCCATGAGGAAACCAATCCATTTGCGCTTTCGTCTCGGCAGCAGGCCTTGCTTGGTCTTGCCTGTGCAGAAGCGGCAGGTGCTTCGGTTGCCATCCTTGATGAGCCGCTGCTTGCACGCGATCTCAATGGTCGTCGAATGCTGGAACTGTTCCTCGAAACGGCGCTCGCCGAAAGCCGTGCAGTCATGTTGATCTCTCATGATCTGGAACTCGTGGATGACGTTTCGTCCCGCGTCATGATCCTGGATCGCGGTCATGTCACCTTTGATGGCGATGTGGATGCATCCTGGGATTCCGATGCCTATCGTGCGCTGGGCTGGCCGAAGCCGCGTGTCGTCGAGACAGGAGAAGCAGCATGAAAATCTTTTATGATCTGAACTTCTTCGTAAAGCTCGCGGCAGCATTTCTGGTCATGCTTGCGGCCTGGCTCGTGCCAGGCTGGAAATATGGCGTGCCATTGGCGCTGGTTACGGTTGCCTTTCTGGTGCTGGTCAAGGTGCCCGGGTTGCGTGGCTATCTTAAAGGTGCCGTGCTTCTGACGCTCCTTGTCATGGCGAGCTGGATTCTCAACCTCGTCCTGCAAGGCATGGCCTTTGTTGATACCTTGCCCATTGCAGCCGGTATGGCGGCGCGTCTGGTGACAACGACTGCAGCTTTCTATTTCGTGATGGAAACCAGCACGCCCGGCTCTATTCTTGCTGCTGCGAGTGCTGCACGCCTGCCGCCCATGGTGACACTCGTCTTGTCGCTCACATTCGGCATTATTCCGATGCTGCGCGAGGATTTCGAGCGTATTGCAGATGCTCAGCGCGCGCGTGGTATGGAAATTGACGATGTTTCCTTCCCCATGCGTCTGCGTTTTGCGCTGGCGCGCGGGGTGCCTCTGCTGGTTCAGGCTATCCGTATGGCCCATGCGATTTCGCTGTCCCTTGCCATTTACGGCTTCGACACTAAGCGCAAGCGAACAACATGGCGTAATGTCGGCCTGTTGGTCGAATCGAGACTTACAGCGGTTCCAGCCAAGAATGAACCGTTGAAACCGTTGTAACTGTTTGTTTTTTCGCATTATCCGACGCAAAACCGCTTCGCACTTTTGCTGGAAATGCTATAATCCCAAGGATGCAAAGCGATGACTGAAGACAGCGCTAAACTTTCTGGAAACGGTCAGGTCTGGACCGTTGATGTGGCGGGGCGCAAGGTCGATCTGCCGATCGTGCCGATCAATCCGAACTTCGCCATATCCTTGATGATGGTCATCGATCTTGGTGTTCGCTTCGGCGAACATGTGGGCAAGGCGCTGGCCGAAAAGCTGGCCCCACTGAAGCCTGATGTGATCGTCGGTGCTGCGACACTTGGCATTCCGGTGGCGATTGAAGTGTCACGGGCTCTTGGCCTCGATGACTATGTGATCTTGCAGAAATCGCCAAAGATTCATCTTGGCGATGCACTCGTTCAGACGATCTCTTCCATCACCTCCAAAGGCGAGCAGCGCCTGCTTCTTGATCGTCAGGCAATCCCACTTCTTAAAGGCAAGCGTGTGGTTGTGGTAGACGACGTCGTTGCTTCCGGGTCAAGCCTCAAGGGATCGGTCGAGCTGGTGCGCAAGGCGGGTGGCGAAGTTGTGGGTGTTGGTGTCATCCTCACCGAAGCAAGGGACTGGCAGGAAGTTCTTGGCGATGATGTGAAGCTGCTTCACAGTCTCGCGCATATTCCGCAGTTCGATAATCAGGATGGCGAATGGAAGCCTATCCCGGATAGCTTTCTGTAACTCGGCTCCATCGTGAAGATTGAAACGCCGCGCTTGTCGCGGCGTTTTTTGTTTTTCGCTTTATTGCTTACGAAGGCTGCTATCCGCAATTGTCCTTCGTCAAAGCGCATAAATCTTTTCAGAAAACATATAGAAATTTTTATTGACCAATTTTGTATCCAGGATATTGTACCCGAAAAGTTGGGAGGCTTTTCTTTTGGCAGCTTTTGAATGGCGTAGTCAGACCCGTTTGCTGGACGAAGTTGCGGAAGCGCTTCGCGAGAGAATCTATGCGGGCGTCTATGCGCCGGGTGCCATTCTCCGACAGGAACATATCGCTGCCGAATTCGGTATTAGCCGCACGCCTTTGCGCGAAGCTTTGCGTGTTCTGGAACGTGATGGGC
Source organism: Ochrobactrum sp. Marseille-Q0166 (assembly GCF_014397025.1). NCBI lineage: Bacteria > Pseudomonadati > Pseudomonadota > Alphaproteobacteria > Hyphomicrobiales > Brucellaceae > Ochrobactrum > Ochrobactrum sp. Marseille-Q0166. The sequence goes on from NZ_JACJUO010000002.1 coordinate 1,146,600, forward strand.
TGGTGATTCACTTGCCGGGCCGGGGCGTTCGCGTGGCCTCCGCTGATCTCACACGCCTGATTGATGCATATGCAGTGCGGGAAGTTCTCGACGGCGTTGCCGCACGCTTCGCTGCTGAGCGTGCAACAGACGAGGATATCGCAAAACTGCGGACCCATGTTGCCGGGCAGGGTGCAGTCGTCGATCCTTGGGATCCGAAGGCCTATACCCAGACGAATGTCGATTTTCATATGGCCGTGATGAACACAGCGGCCAATGCCTCGCTGATTGCATTCGTTCCGCTGTTGCGCATGACGTCACAGGTTTTCGCGCCGTCCTTTTCCCTGTCCGTTGATAGAGCGCGCGATGCAATCCGTGAACATGCTGAAATTGTTGAAGCCATCGCTTCGCGTGATGGGGAAGAAGCCGAGCGGCTGGCGCGGGCACATATCCGCGCAACCACGGCAAGACTGGAGGCGGAAATGCCTCTGCGGGAGAATGAAAATGAAGCATGAAAACAAATCGGGCGGTTCTGGCCTTCTTCGTTATGGCAATTTTATTGCTGGCCAATGGCAAGACGCCCTGGGCGGTGAGCATATTACGCTCCGTAATCCTTCCGATGGTAGCGATCTGGCTCTCATCGCGCGCGGCACGAAAGCGGATATCGATCTGGCTGTAGCTGCAGCGCGCACCGCACTTTCCGGTGAATGGGGCAAGCTGACGGCGACCGAGCGCGGTCGGGTGTTGCATCGCCTTTCAGAAGAGGTGCTGAAAAACATTGACCTGTTGACTGATCTTGAATCGAAGGATGTTGGCAAGCCTGTAACTCAGGCGCGCGCCGATGTTGTGGCGCTGGCGCGGTATCTTGAATTCTATGGCGCGTCCGCTGACAAGGTTCATGGTGACACGCTGCCTTATCAGAACGGTTTCACGGTTCTGTCGATCTATGAGCCGCATGGCGTCACGGGCCATATCATTCCGTGGAACTATCCAATGCAGATTTTGGGTCGCAGCCTCGGCGCAGCACTGGCCATGGGTAATGCCGCCGTGGTCAAACCCGCAGAAGAAGCCTGCCTGACCATTCTGGAATTTGCGAAGATTGCTGAGAAAGCCGGTCTGCCGAAAGGCGCACTCAATGTCGTAACCGGACTTGGCGCAGAAGCGGGTGCAGCACTTTCGGAACACCCAGACGTGAACCACATTTCTTTTACCGGCTCGGTGCGTACAGGCGAAGCAGTGCAGGCGGCAGCTGCAAAGAACACCGTTCCGGTGACGCTGGAACTTGGTGGCAAGTCTCCGCAGATTGTTTTTGCTGATGCTGATCTCGACCGTGCCATTCCGTTCCTCGTCAATGCAGGCATTCAGAACGCCGGTCAGACCTGCTCCGCATCCTCGCGTATTCTGGTCGAACGCAGCGTGTATGAAGATGTTGTGGCGCGCATGAGCGAACGCTATCGCGCATTGAAGGTTGGCCCGGCGGGTGATGATCTTTCTGTCGGTCCCGTTGTATCGCAGCGCCAGAAGGCGATTATTGACGGCTATCTTGATCTTGCAAAGGAAAGTGGTCTGGCGATTGCAGCGCAGGGCGTGCTGGTGGACGATGCGCCGGAAGATGGTGCTTACGTGCTGCCCACGCTCATTCGTGATGTGCCTGCCGATCATCGTCTGGCTCAGGAGGAGATTTTCGGTCCAGTTCAGGTCATTTTGCCCTTCGACACCGAAGAAGAAGCCATAGCCATTGCAAATGGGACTTCATATGGCCTTGTTTGCGGCATCTGGACCAATGATGGCGGGCGCCAGTTCCGTTTGGCCCACGCCATCCATTCAGGTCAGGTTTTCATCAATAATTACGGCGCCGGTGGAGGTATCGAATTGCCGTTCGGTGGGGTGAAGAAATCCGGTCATGGTCGCGAAAAGGGTTTTGAGGCGCTTTACGGTTTTGCCTCGCTGAAGACCATTTCGGTCTGGCACGGATAAATTTAGCATTTGGGAGAATTGCAGTGTCGCTTGAAGGTAAGGTCGCGCTCATCACTGGAGCAGGTTCGGGGTTTGGCGAAGGCATGGCAAAGCGCTTTGCTAAAGGCGGTGCCAAGGTGGTCGTTGTGGACCGCGACAAGGCAGGCGCTGAGCGCGTCGCAGGCGAAATCGGTGATGCGGCGCTGGCTGTCGCTGCCGATATTTCCAGGGAAGCCGATGTTGATGCAGCGGTAGAGGCCGCACTGTCGAAGTTCGGTAAGGTCGATATTCTTATCAACAATGCTGGGATCGGCCACAAGCCGCAAAATGCTGAGCTGGTTGAGCCGGAGGAGTTTGATCGCATTCTTGGCGTCAATGTGCGAGGCGTTTATCTGATGACGCGCAAGCTCATCCCGCACTTTAAAAGCAATGGTGCCAAGGGAGAGGAATGCGTCATTCTCAATGTCGCTTCGACTGGCGCAGGCCGACCTCGTCCGAATCTCGCCTGGTACAATGCGACCAAGGGCTGGGTGGTTTCTGTGACCAAGGCGCTCGCTATCGAGCTTGCACCGGCAAAAATTCGTGTCGTTGCGCTGAACCCCGTTGCGGGCGAGACACCGCTACTCACCACCTTCATGGGTGAGGATACCGAAGAAATACGCAAGAAGTTCCGCGATTCCATTCCGATGGGCCGCCTGTTGAAACCTGATGATTTGGCTGAAGCTGCGGCATTCCTTTGCTCACCTCAGGCTTCAATGATCACAGGGATCGCTCTTGATGTTGATGGTGGGCGTTCAATCTAGTGAGTAGCTCCCAAAAATTATGAGAGATGTTAAACAGGATTATGCCTACAAGTAACAAGTCAAAAATACTTTAGGGCAATTTCGAGGGAAGCATATGATCAGGGGAGCCAAGGGGAAGCGATGAGTAAACTGCTGAAAGCCGGGCTGATTACAGCCACGATGCTTGCATCGATCAACGGTGCCTTCGCAAAGGATACGCTGGTGGTCGGTGAGGTGCTTGAACCGCCGGGCCTTGATCCGACGGCAAATGCTGCTGCCGGTATCCGGCAGGTTACTTATGCCAATCTCTATGAAGGTCTGGTTCGTATCGTCGAAGACGGCACAGTAAAGCCACAGCTGGCAGAAAGCTGGACAGTTTCTGACGATAAGAAGACTTACACCTTCAAGTTGCATCAGGGTGTGAAGTTCCACGATGGGACGACGTTTGATTGTTCGGTTGTAAAATTCTCCTATGAGCGTGCGGTGGCTCCCGATTCCACCAATGCGCAAAAGGGTCTATTTGAACCAATCGCCAGCACCGAATGTCCTGATCCAGCTACTGCCGTTGTTACGTTGAAGCGGCCAACCTCGAACTTTCTGTTCAATATGGGGTGGGGCGACGCGGTTATGATCGCTCCGAATTCGGCAGCCGATAACAAGACCAAGCCTGTCGGTACGGGTCCATTCAAGTTCAAGCGTTGGGTGCAGGGCGATCGTGTCGAGCTCGACCGAAACCCGGACTATTGGGGCGAGCCCGCAAAGCTTTCTGCGGTGACCTTCCGCTTTGTGAGCGATCCTTCGGCAGCAGCCGCTGCAATCCTTGCTGGCGACATTGATGTCTTCCCGATGTTCCAGGCGCCGGAACTGATCAGTCGCTTCAAGAGCGATGATAAGTTGCAGGTCGAAGTCGGTGATACTGCAGGCAAAGTTCTGCTTTCGCTTAACAATGCCAAGGCTCCCTTCGACAATGTGAAGGTGCGTCAGGCACTGGCCCATGCCATCGACAGCAAGGCGCTGATCGAAGGTGTCTATTCCGGTTTTGGCACATCAATCGGCTCGCATTATGCGCCGGTCGATCCGGGTTATGTCGATCTTTCGGAAACCTATCCGTATGATCCGGCAAAGGCGAAGCAGCTGCTGGAAGAGGCGGGTGTTCCGGCTGGCACGTCAATCACCATCACGCTTCCACCTCCGGCCTATGCGCGTCGTGGTGGTGAAATCATCGCAGCCATGCTGGCGGAAGTGGGCATTCAGGCCAATCTCGTTCCAATCGAGTTTGCACAATGGCTGGATCAGGTATTCAAGCGCTCGGATTTCGATGCCACGATCATTGCACATACCGAAGCGCGTGATCTCGATATCTATGCCCGCGACAAATACTATTTCAACTACAACAACCCGGAATATAAGGCGCTCTATAAAGCCTATGCCGAGGCCGGTAGTGACGAAGAACAGCTCGAACTGGTGAAGAAGCTTCAGGAAAAGCTTGCTGCAGACGAGCCGAATATCTTCCTCTATGCGCTGCCAAAAATCGGCGTTTGGAATAAGAACGTCCAAGGTCTGTGGAAGAACATGCCGATCCCGGCTGATGATCTGACACAGGCTTACTGGGCCGAATAAGAACATTTCCGCTCCGGCTTTTTTTGGGCGGGGCGGTTTTACGCAAATAGCCGTGCAGCGATAACAATCAAGGGGCTGCGGCACGGCCAGAAATGGAATGTGGAGTGAATGGCGTGAAGCGCTCATTCCTGCATTTTTATGATGCACAATCTTGTCTGAAAGCCGGACAAGTTTTCGGGATTGTGCTTAGGAGGTCGCCTTGCTGGCTTATATTTCCGGGCGAATAGTTTCGCTCTTGCTTACGACGCTTGCGGCCTCCGTCATCGTCTTCCTGTTGATGCAGGTGCTGCCGGGCGACCCTGCCGCAGTCATCCTCGGCATCAATGCGCAGCCTGAAACTCTGGCAGCACTTCACAAACAGCTCGGCCTCGATCAGCCGCTTTGGTGGCGGTATATTTCGTGGATTGGTGGCTTTCTGAAGGGGGACTTCGGGACCAGCTACACCTATTCCGTGCCGATCAGTGAATTGCTCGGACCACGCATTATGGTCACGCTGCCGCTGGCGCTTTTGTCCATGGTTCTGTCGGTCGCGGTAGCTATTCCCGTGGGCGTTTATGCGGCCTCCAAACGCGGCAAAACCGGCGATGTGCTTTCCATGGGCGTGGCGCAGGTGGGTGTGGCTATCCCGAATTTCTGGCTCGGCCTGCTTTTGATCCTGTTGTTTGCTTTGCAGCTCGGCTGGTTTCCAGCTTCTGGCTTTGCTGGCTGGGAAGGTGGATTCTGGAACGGTATCCGCTCGCTGTTTCTGCCCGCGCTGGCTCTTGCCCTGCCGCTTGCCGCTATTCTTGCCCGCGTGACGCGTTCCGCCGTCATCGAAACGCTGGGTGAGGATTTCGTGCGGACAGCGCGCGCAAAAGGTCTTACCCGTAACGCGGCACTTTGGCGTCATGCGGTGCCAAATGCGCTGATCCCGGTTGTCACGATTATTGGCCTGCAATTCTCATTTCTGTTGGCTGGAACCATCATCATCGAAAATGTCTTCAATCTTCCCGGCCTTGGAAGGCTGGTGTTTCAGGCAATCGCCCAGCGCGACCTGATAACGGTGCAGTCGCTGGTGACACTGCTTGCGGCTTCCGTGATTACGGTCAATTTCATTGTCGATCTTGTCTATGGCTTCATTGATCCGCGTCTTTCGACGGGAGGCGGCCGATGAGTGACGTTCAGACAATTGCAAAGCCAAGCCGCTTTCGGACGCTGTTTTTAAGCCGCAGCCTTGTGATCGGTTCGCTTGTTACCGCTATTCTGGTAGCTTTGGCTCTCGTCTCCTATTTCTGGACGCCTTATTCGCCCACCGCCATGAATTTCCGGGACAAGCTGCAAGGCCCGAGCTTCAGCCATCTGTTCGGAACGGATAATTTCGGTCGTGATGTGTTTTCCATGATCATGGTCGGTGCGCGCAATTCAATTGCCGTGTCGATTATTGCTGTGCTTGTTGGTGCGGGTATAGGTATTCCTCTCGGTGCCTTTGCTGCAGCGCGCGGTGGATTGGTCGATGGCTTTGTCATGCGTATGACCGATCTGGCCTTTGCCTTTCCGGCGCTACTGACCGCAGTCATAATCACGGCCATTTTCGGTCCCGGTGCGGTCAATGCCATGATTGCAATCGGTATTTTCAATATTCCGGTCTTCGCCCGTGTCACACGCGGTGCATCTCTCGGGCTTTGGAAGCGCGAATATGTGCAGGCAGCGCGTTGCGCAGGGCGCGGCGATATCTCGATCACGCTGCTACATGTTCTGCCCAACATCAATCATGTGCTGATCGTTCAGGCGACGATCCAGTTCGCACTCGCCATCGTGGCGGAAGCAGGCCTCTCCTATGTGGGGCTTGGCACACAGCCGCCAATGCCGAGCTGGGGCAAGATGCTCAACGATGCACAGACCTTTATTTATGATGCGCCATGGCTGGCGATCTTCCCCGGTCTTGCAATTACACTCGCAGTCCTTGGCCTCAACATGCTGGGTGACGGTCTGCGCGACATACTTGATCCCCGCGTAAGGAGGCAGAGATGATAAAAGCTTTGCCAAAAACACCTCTTCTTGAAATGGACAATATGTCTGTCGAGCTGCCATTTGGCACGCGCACTGCAGATATCGTCTCTGGCATTACATTAACCCTCAACCGTGGTGAACGCCTGGGCGTTGTGGGTGAATCTGGCAGTGGCAAGTCGATTACCGCACTTGCTGCCATGGGCTTGCTGCCTGACCGGATGCGTGTGCGTGGAACCTTGCGTTTTGATGGGCAGGATCTGGCAAACAAGCCGGAGTCCGAACTCTGCAAAATGCGCGGCCGTCGTATGGCGATGATCTTTCAGGAGCCAATGACAGCGCTCAATCCTGTTAAGACCATTGGTGCGCAAATTGCCGAGGGCCGCCGTTTGCATCTTGGCGAAAGCCGCACTGATGCCGAACGTAAGGCGCGTGAGTTGCTGGATCGCGTGGGGCTGCCTGCGCCGCGTTTTAACCTCGATCTGTATCCGCACCAGCTTTCCGGCGGGCAACGCCAGCGCGTGATGATCGCCATGGCGATTGCCTGCGAGCCTGATCTGCTGATTGCTGATGAACCGACCACGGCGCTTGATGTCACCGTGCAGGCACAGATTCTTGATCTCATGGATGAGTTGATCGACGAAACTGGAACAGCGCTGATGCTCATTACCCATGATCTTGGTGTTGTGTCGGAAATGACTGATCGTATCGCAGTGATGTATGCCGGGCGGATCGTCGAAACGGGGCAAACCGAAGCCGTGTTCAATCGTATGGCGCATCCTTATGCGCGCGGGCTGTTTCAGGCTTCTCCACATGGCGCTAATCTGGTTCGCGACCATGCGAAGCCGCGCCAGCGCCTCGCGGCTATTCCCGGTGTTGTGCCGGATCCGCTGGCCCGCCCGCCATACTGCAGCTTTGCGGATCGCTGCGCATTCGTTGAAGGCGATTGTCGAAAGCTCATTCCGCCGCTCGATCTAATCGGTGAAAGCGAAGGTATCGCCCATCGCGCTGCCTGTCTGCATCCACGCGATGGCGGGGTGCTGGCATGAGCAAGATGATTTTGCAGGTTCGTGATGTCGTGCGTGAATATCAGCTCCCGCGCCCATCTTTCCTTTCAAAGCCGGGGTCGTTGCGCGTTCTCCACGGTGTGAATGTCGAGATTGAAGCAGGGCAAAGCCTTGGTATCGTCGGCGAAAGCGGTTCGGGCAAATCAACACTTGCGCGTGCTGTGATGGGGCTGGAACGACCGCAATCTGGCCAAATCCTTATCAATGGTCAGGACATCTACGCGCTCGACCGTTCAGGCCTGCGTGAAGCGCGTAAAGGTTTCCAGGCGATCTTTCAGGATCCTTATGGCTCGCTTGATCCGCGCCACACGGTAAAGCGGATCATTTCGGAGCCGATTGTTTCACTGGAGCGTGGGACAAGCAGCAAGGAACGGGATGAGCGGGTGGCAGAGGTGCTGGAAGCTGTCGGCCTCCCAAAAGCATCTGCCGAAAAATATCCGCATGAGTTTTCCGGCGGGCAACGCCAGCGTATCGCTATTGCCCGAGCCCTGATCACCAAACCGGCGCTCATCGTTGCTGACGAACCCGTTTCAGCTCTTGATGTCTCCATTCAGGCGCAGGTTCTCAATTTGATGATGGATCTGCAGGAAAAGTTCGGCCTTTCCTATCTTTTCATCAGTCACGATCTCGGCGTCGTGCGCGCAATTACCGATCGTGTAGCGGTGATTTATCACGGCAATATCGTCGAGCAGGGAGAGACCAACGCAGTCTTCGATAATCCGCAACATGAATATACGCGCGCATTGGTTGATGCTGTGCCGAAGCCGTTTTCAGGGCGGCGCAAACGTGCCCGCAAGCTCAATTCTACAATCAAACTGCCAGAATGAAATAAGGGAACACCATGTCTTCACTTGCCGATTTGTCAGCTGTCGATCTTGTTTCTGCCTATAAGGCGAAATCGCTTTCGCCGGTTGAAGTTACGGAAGCTGTAATTGAGCGCATTGAGGCCTATGAGGCGAAACTGAATGCGCTTTGGTCTTTTGATCCGGAAAACGCGAGGGCATCTGCGAAGGCATCGGAAGAACGTTGGGCAAAAGGTGAGCCTGCTGGCCCCATTGACGGTGTGCCGCTGACGATCAAGGAAAATATTGCCACGCAAGGTACTGCTGTTCCGCTTGGCTGTGCGGCACTTCCTCTCAATCCTGCAGCCGTTGATGCGCCGCCCGCAGCCCGCACCCGCGAGGCTGGCGGCGTGCTTCTGGCTAAAACAACCATGCCTGATCTCGGTATGTTGTCCTCTGGGCTTTCGAGCTTTCATAAGCTTGCACGCAACCCGTGGGACTTGAACACCAATCCGGGCGGTTCAAGTGCTGGTGCAGGTAGCGCTGGTGCTGCTGGTTACGGGCCACTGCATATAGGCACGGACATTGGCGGCTCCATCCGCCTGCCTGCCGGGTGGTGCGGTCTGGTTGGCCTGAAGCCGTCCTTCGGGCGTATTCCGATCGATCCTACGTTTCTCGGTCGCGTTGCCGGCCCGATGACGCGTACGGTTGCCGACAGTGCACTTTATATGTCGGTGCTTTCGTGTCCTGATCGCAGAGACCCAATGAGCCTGCCATATCAGGATATCGACTGGATGAACCTTGATATCGATGTAAAAGGTCTCAAAATCGGCCTTTGGCTCGATGCCGGTTTTGGTGAGCCGACGGGCGATGAAACACGCGCGGCTGTGGAAGTTGCAGCGAAGCTGCTCGCGGATGCTGGCGCGATAATTGAGCCGGTTGCTCCATTCCTCAATCGAACCATGATCGATGGGCTTGATCGCTTCTGGCGCGCACGTTCCTGGGCCGACGTCTCTAAGATGACGCCGGAAAACCGTGCGAAAATCTTGCCATACATCTATCAATGGACTGAAACCGCTGAGGGTTTGACTGGCGAGGAAGTCTATTCCGGCTTTTCCCAAATAGATGCGATGCGCCATGCAGCCCTTACGGCGTCGAAGGATTTCGATTTCATCATTTCCCCGACCGCTCCAATGCCGACCTATCCGGCGGAATGGGCCTCTCCGATTAATGATCCGCAGCGGCCCTTCGAGCACATTGCGTTCACTGTCGCGATGAACATGTCGGAACAGCCAGCGATTTCGATTAATTGCGGCTATACGTCAAAGGGCTTGCCGATTGGTTTGCAGATTTTCGGCCAGCGCTTTGACGATCTGGGCGTGCTGCGACTTGCAAAGGCCTATGAGGATATGCGGCCAGAGCAAAGGCCATGGCCGACGGTTTCTTGATATAAAAAGGCCGCTCGATGCGGCCTTTTCTTTATTTTGATCTGAGTGGCGCGCGTTCTTTATAGCGATCGACGGCAGTGAGTTTCTGAATCAGTGGCTCTGCATCGCGCCAAGGATAAATCTCTGTGCGCAGATATTTGAGTTCGGCTTCGAGTTCATCTTCGTCAATTTCTGTCCACCATGATTTCGGACGCCCGTCGCTGCCATCAGACCAGCGGTAGCGGCGCTCCTTCAGCTTGTCCTTCATTTCAAAAGGGCTGTTTTCTGCATAAATGCGCAGACGCGATTTCTGGCTTGCCTTCAGCAATTCTGCAAAAGGTGTCGTCTTGCCGGATTGTTCCTTCAGCACCGCGAGCAATGCCTGACAGTCGTCCTCTGCGCGGTGGCCATTATGGAAATAGCCGCTCTGGCCGATCAGATAACCAAGCTTGGTGCCTTCAAAGCCGCGGGCCGTCCAGTCAATCTCCTTGACCGAACAAGCCCAAGGCTTGTTTTCAAAGACTGGTGAAAAACGTTCCAGAAAGGGCCGATCAAAACCTGCATTATGTGCGATGATGAGATCTGCATTGCCGATCAGTGCTTCAAGCTTCGCCCGCGGAATGATCTGTCCGGCGACCATTTCATCGGTAATGCCTGTGATACGCGTAATATCGGCTGGAATTGGCTTTGAAGGTTCCTGCAAGGCGCCAAAAGTTGCACAAACATCGCCAATCGAGCCATCGTCAGCATAGCGGAACGCAACGGCGCCAATCTCGATAATTTCTTCCTGCGCAGCACTCAAGCCCGTCGTTTCGGTGTCAACGACTACCCCAAGCCGAGGAAATGCAATCGTGTCTGCATCCGGTACTGTCGGCGGTGGGTCAAGTCGCTGCAAGATACGATAGCGTCCGCTGTCTTTCAGATGTTGCACCATCTCCGCTTCGTCAGGACCGTTCGTCTTTCTGGATTTTGGGCGCGCTGGGCGTAGTTCTGCCTTTTTCTCCCCGGTGGAGACGGGGGGAGCAAATAGGTCGAACTGATGGCGCATATGTTTTCTCCGCATTGGGGCTGTGCGTAGCCCTAAAATGGCACTTTGAGGCACGAGGTCCAACCCCTGAATAATTTTAGTAACAATTAATGCAGCTTTCAAAGCTGCTTAAATAAGCTGATCTCCAAACAATTTTCGCCCGCCATTAAGAGGAAGTGGGCGAGAATATTTTTGTCTCAATGCCCGGTGTAAAGACTTTGGTTACCATAATTCTTCATATTCAAAGCACTCTCTAATTCGCGTCTCTGGTCATGATTAGTTCGTGTTTTCGCCGAACTCTCGTGCAATGCGGTGGCGTGAGCCCTTATTTTACTCAGGACGATTAGTATGGCGTTCGTCTCAGATTTTTATGGTTTGCAATCCAGCCCATCGTTCAGGGTAGCGCTGCCTTTTCATCTTAAAGGTATTGTACGCTTTGCGGCTATGGCAACTGGCGCTATAATGGTTGCTGGTTGCATGGTGGTCACGTTGGGAATGGTTGAGGCTGTGCTTCCCGCTTTTATGCCCCTGGCTCCTGTCATGCGCCGTTTGCCGGCGAAAACACCGCAACAATTGACTGTAGTTGACCAAAAAATCGGAATGGGGCCTGCTATTCGGCAGGGCTTTATTCAGGCTTATACGGCGGATGCACCATATTCGAATTTGGATTGGCGCCGAAATAATTTGAAAGATGCTGATATCATTGCGGATATAGGACCAGAGGCGGTAATTGAAGCTTCGGTTGAAGTGCCATCACATGTGGTTGAGCCGCGTGAAGAGCGCGTCACACCGTTTGCGCAAGTTCAATTTGTGGTGTCGCCGGATGTGATCGATACTGCTGCAAATGCGGCTCAATATGCATCTCGTGATTTCCTTGCATTAGATAAGATTGCACTGCCTACAGCACGCGTTACGCCCGTGCCTTCGATTAATCCTGCTGCCAAAATTGCCGATGCGAGTGTTGTAGCCGAAACAGCAGTAGCTTTACCTGATGTTGTGCCTTTCCCTGGCAACAGGCCAAGGATAAAGACTTCCGAGAATCCGAAGCAACCACAACTCGCTTATGCACCTGCAAACGGTCAGACTGAAGATGTTCAGCGCGGCCTCGTCCAGCGCTTATTCGGTCATACTGCCCGCAACAAAACTGCGATTTATGATATTTCTGCTGCTACCGTTTATATGCCCAATGGTGAAAAGTTAGAGGCCCACTCTGGTATCGGCTATATGCGCGATAATCCTAAATTCGTTGATCAGAAGATGCGCGGCGCAACACCGCCGAGCACTTATAACCTTCGTATGCGGGAAAGCCTTTTTCATGGAGTGGAAGCTGTTCGTCTGCTCCCTGCCAATGGACGCAATCCCCACAATAGAGATGGTCTGCTTGCGCACACCTATATGTTGCGCCGTCCCGGCGATTCCAACGGTTGTGTCGTATTTAAGGATTATGCTCGCTTCTTGAGGGCTTTCAAAAGAGGTGAGATTGATAAAATGATAGTTGTCGAAAGTAGTTCTAATATTTCTAATAAAAGATATATGTAGTATATTAACATTAATAATATTTGTTAAAATATATTGTTGATTTTGGAATCATAATTCTGATTTATTATTCAAATTGATATTTTGAATTTATTTCAGAAGGATGCTGTCGTGAATATCAAGAAAGAATCTTTAGGGGTTTATGGTATATTATCTCGCCGTTCCTTCTTGAAGGCGAGTTGTACCGTGCCTGTCGGAGGTGCTTTATTCGCGTGTGGCTGTGTCCCGCATCAAGTTTTTTCCGCGGAAGAAACGCAGTCTGATGTATTGACGACCCTGGATAAGTCTATTGTGCCTGGTGAATACCTGACTAAGGGCAAGCGCTACAGGCAGCTAGCATATGATAACGGTTTACCACTAATTGTGCGGGAAGACTTAGCATCTGCACTTGATAAGCGCGATTCTAGTAGAAAAGCTCTTGTCGCCTTTGCACAGATTACAGACTTGCACATTATCGACGCAGCTTCGCCTGCTCATGCCGCGTTTATGAGGCAGTATGGTGGGCCAAACGGAAATCTTGATGGCGCTCCATTGGCCAATGCCTGGCGCCCGCAAGAAACGCTGACCATTCAGGTCTTGGATGCTATGATCCGGCGCATTAATCAAATAGGTGCTGGCCCAGTATCAAAGCGTAAATTTGATTTTGCAATATCGACTGGCGATAGCGCTGATACGCGCGCAATGCATGAACTGATGTCTGTACTCACCGTTTTAAATGGTGGCTCTGCGACAATGTCTGCCAGTGGTGCTGCTTATATAGGTGTTCAAGACAATAATGTTTTTTCTGACCAAACTTACGATGCTTATTGGCATCCTGAGCCGATCACTGGAAATGTAAAGGCGGACATTTGGAAGCGAGCTTTTGGCTTCCCGGAAGTTGAAGGATTTCTGTCTTCTATTAGTCAGCCAATAAAAGCCGAAGGCTTGAAAATGCCGTGGTACTCAGGTTTTGGAAATCACGATGTACTTGATTACGGTGTCTTTGGCGGTGGGGGCATTTCTGATTTTATATCAAAAATTAGCACTTCTAATCGAGTTCTGATGGGGTTGCCTGGAGGAATGCAGCCAGAGGTTTTCCTAGGTGAGTTGAGCAAAACTGCACCAACGCAATTAACTCAGTTAATGGCAGAAGTGCCCAGTATTCAAACTACCCCTTCAGAGTTGCGCCGTCCGTTTACAAAATCGGAATTTATTCAGCAGCATCTGGCCTCAAAGGGCCCCTTTGGTCCAGACGGCCATGGCTTTACACAAGAAAACTTTGATCAACAAAACGCCTATTATAAGTTCGATATGGCGGATGGTGTCGTAGGCATCATGCTTGATACGACTAACCCAAACGGTGGCCCGGATGGATCTCTGGATATAGATCAAGCTAAATGGCTTGAAAATCAGCTTCAGAATTATTCATCATCTTACTATTTAGATGATGGTTCAATTGTCAAAACCGGTAATCGAGATTCTCTTATTACAATTTTCTCTCATCATAATTCTATTACTTTCGATAACTTGAAGCGTGCGCCCGCAGGAATGCCGGATTCGGAACGGCTAGGGTCAGCGGCCTTTTTAAGTCTGATAACGCGTTATCCAAATGTTGTTCTTTGGGTGAACGGGCACACGCACTGTAATCGTATATGGAGCCATTATGACCCGTTGAATAACGGTCATGGCTTGTGGGAGATTAACACTGCCGCACATATCGATTACCCGCAGCAATCCAGGTCGATTGAAATACTGGATAATTGCGATGGCACATTGTCGATCGTAGCAGTTGTTATTGATCACTCTTCGCCAGATTCGATCAAACGGAACGGTTTACAGACATCACAATCGCTAGCGGCATTAAGCCTAGAGCTGGCCATGAATGACCCGGCACTTGATCGTGCATTTCGTTTGGGTGCTCCAGAAGATTTAAATGTGGAACTTATTATCAAAAAGCCTTTTGTTTGACTATGAATGGGTGAATTTCATACTTCACGCTTATCTAGCCTTCCTTTATGTAGATATCGCAAAGACCGTCTATTTGGATTATTGATTATCTACATTGTGCTTTTTATTCTGTTGTAGGCTTTCGCTGCTTTGGGGAGAGTTTTGCAAACACGGTAAGCAGGTAAGAATGCGTGGTTTGAAAGTGAGTTGGAATAAGTCTTATCTGGCTCATCGTCAGGCAAGCTTTCATGAAAATTCTCGGGTAGTTGCTGAAGAAGTGCCTGTCGCCATGAGCTACAATGGCACAACCCACGCTGTGATGATGGCGACGCCTGCTGATCTGGAGGATTTTGCTGTCGGATTCAGCCTTACGGAAGGTATCATTTCCAACATCTCCGAAATCGAAGAGCTGAGCATTGAGGTTTTTGAAGCAGGCATTGATGTGCAAATGCGACTGTCTGCGGAGCCGGGGGATGCGCTGGCCGCGCGACGCCGGTTTATGGCCGGACCTGTGGGCTGCGGCTTGTGCGGGATTGATTCAATAGGTCAGGCTCTACGGCCACTTTCAGCGCTTTCTCCTGACAGCTTACAGTTTAAATCCGGATCAATCACTGATGCTATGAACGCTTTGGCCGGCGCGCAAAAGCTGAATGCAGAAACACGGGCCGTGCATGGTGCGGGCTTCTATATTCCGGGTGAGGGGCTTTTTGCCGTTCGCGAGGATGTAGGGCGACACAATGCTTTGGATAAGCTCATTGGTTCAATGGCGCGTGCTGGCCGACCTGCGATGCAGGGCCTGGTGGCGATAACCAGCCGCGTATCTGTCGAAATGGTGCAAAAAGCCGTCATTCTTGGCGTGCCTTTGTTGGCCGCAATTTCGGCGCCGACCGCATTGGCAATCCGCACAGCAGACGAGGCCAATCTGACGCTCGTAGCGCTTGTTCGGGGCAACGACTTCGATGTCTACACGCATCCCGAACGTATTTTAAGCGAGTAACCGACCTCGCAAGGGCAAGGTCGGTTATCTTGATTATGCGTCTACTTTGCTGAGTGCCGCGATGCGTGCGCGTTCGCTGACGATTTGCAACGCCGCATGTGCAGCTTCCACGCCCTTCTTCTTGAAATGGTTGAAGAAAAACTCGTGGTGCTCTTTGCTGTCATGATAATGATGCGGCGTTAGTGAAACGCTGAGAACTGGAACTTCGGTCTCCAGCTGCACCTGCATCATTCCATTGATAACGGCAGTCGCTACGAAATCATGACGATAAATACCGCCATCGATTACGAATGCGGCACCAACGATTGCCGCATAGCGACCGGTCTTGGCGAGTGTCTTGGCATGAAGCGGAATTTCATAAGCGCCGGGAACATCGAAGACTTCAACTTCGACACTGCTACCGGTTTTGGCTTCCAGTTCAGCGATAAAGCTCTTGCGTGCTTCATCGACGATGTCGGCGTGCCAGCGCGCCTGAATGAAAGCGATTTTGAAGGATGTCTTGTTCGGATAGCTCTGGTTCATAGGTTCCTCGCGAAACTAGAATCAGGGCGCACAAAGGAACGCAATCCCGCACAAAAGCGAGATTAAACGCTCTTTCGCTCTCTTCCATCCGGACTGTAACCGTCGGCTCCGGCATCTCACCGGATCTGCTGACCCTGAAAACACACGCCAAATGACGCTTGTTACAGGCGCTCGCGGGCTCGAAGATCGCTCTTCATACCGCCGGTGGGGAGTTTCACCCCGCCCCGAGAACAAACCCGCACACCATTGTACGAGCAGCTGGAAATTATGCATTTCAGAGCGCGATGTCCAGTGCACTCACAGGAAATTTATACTGCTGCGAGTACTGCATGCTGGCAGTTTTTGGCCAATTTCCAATATATGACAAACGCTTGCCGTCAGAAATATTTCCATCGAATTAAGTCACTATTTTTGCTTGATTAATTAGATGAAATTTTCAGCTTCGGTTTCAATGGAAGGGTTATTGGGCTGGTGAAATGACGTTCGCCATCGGCTCGGAAGTGCTGACCGAACCCGATGGTGCGGTTCAGAGGAAAGAAAATTGTGATGTCTTGTCCAATGCTGCAGGCCTTGCCTTCCATCTCCACATGGCGATAGCTTCGATCCCAAAACCCAAGCTTGCATGCTTTGAAGAATGAATTGTGAAGAAAGGGAGGGGATATGCGACACTATTTGCGAAGAGAATGCTGGTATAACTCAATGAAAAAGGCGTTCCCAAACGAATAGGAACGCCTTTTTTCATATTTGCCTGGAGGGCAAAATTAAACTGCAATTGTTTCGCGCTCAGCGTAGGAAGTCTAGCCCAAGAAGACCAATCGCCAGCGCCGTATTCAATGAAACGATCATCATTCCATAAACGAGTGCGGTTCTAGTAATGTCATTCATTTTCTACCTCCTTGAACCACGACGCTGCTACATCGGATTCTAAAGCTCGAGAACTATAACGAAATGTAACAGCCCGTTACGCATTGCGCAACCCATTTTACAGAAATGTGAATGAATGTAATGTGGCGTGAAATGAATGGCTTTCCCACAATTGAGTATGAAACGCATTGTGACGCAGGATGAGCTGATCAATTATTTTCCTGCATTCCATAAAAAGCGAGATATAATCTGCCAGCAAAGACGTGTGTAATTCCCTGCTTTTATTCGGATTTCCCGTGAATCGCATTGTTCCCCTTGTGCTGGCTATTGCTCTTTTCATGGAGCAAATGGATTCGAATGTTATTTCGACCTCACTGCCGGCGATTGCTGCTGATATCGGTACAAGTCCCATTGCGTTAAAACTTGCGCTTACAGCCTATCTTGTCGCACTGGCGGTTTTCATCCCGATAAGTGGGTGGATGGCTGACCGATTCGGTGCCAAGAACGTCTTCCGGGCCGCGATCGCAGTGTTTGTGGTTGGTTCAATTGCCTGTGCAGCTGCAAATTCACTGACAGCTTTCGTTGTTGCGCGGTTCTTGCAGGGCATGGGCGGTGCGATGATGACGCCAGTTGGTCGGTTGGTACTCATTCGCTCGACACCACGCAGTGAACTCGTTTCTGCGATGGCATGGCTGACCATACCAGCAATGGTGGGTCCCTTGGTGGGTCCGCCGGTTGGTGGTTTCATAACGACTTTTTTCTCGTGGCACTGGATATTTCTCATCAATGTACCGATCGGTGTCGTCGGCATTTGGTTCGCCACGCGATTTTTGCCAGACAATGACGAGCGTATTAGAAAGCCGCTGGACTGGCCGGGCTTTGTATTGTCGGGTGTTGCAATGTCGGGCGTGGTGTTTGGTTTGTCGGTGGTCAGTCTGCCAGCGTTGCCGCCGGTTGTGGGTACCATCATCGTGGCCGTGGGACTTGTTTGCGCTGCCCTTTATATTATTCACGCAAGGCGCATTTCCGATCCGCTTCTCAATCTGAAACTCTTCGACAATCAGGTTTTCCGGTCGGCTGTATTCGGTGGCAGCGTATTCAGGCTGGGCATTGGTGCAATTCCGTTTTTGCTTCCCCTGATGTTTCAGCTTGGATTTGGAATGACACCTTTTCAATCGGGCATGATGACTTTCGTCTCTGCAATAGGTGCCATCAGCATGAAGTTTGGAGCAAAACAGGTATTTAATCTGTTTGGCTTCCGAAAAACGCTGATGTACGGATCGTTGATCTCAGGGGGCTTCATCGCAGCCAATGGGCTGTTTTTCCCGCAAACGCCCTACGGTGTGATCATAGGGTTCTTATTGATCGGTGGCTTTTTCCGTTCGCTTTTCTTCACCGGCGTCAACGCTCTGGCTTTTGCTGAAATTCCAGATAGCAAGACTAGTCAGGCGACACCAATTACAGCGGTCGCACAGCAGGTTTCAATCGCAGTTGGCGTTGCGCTAGCGGGTGGAATTTTGGAGCTCAGCACGGCTTTTCGAGCGGCACCCCTTCAACTCGCCGATTTTCACATTAGTTTCTTTATTGTGGCCTTTGTATCAGCGACAGCTTGCTTCTGGTTTGCGCGACTGGCGCCGGATGCGGGACATGAGCTTTCAAGCTCTGGAAAATTCAAGCAAAAAAGTAATGAAACTGTAGTCTTGGAAGAAGCCGGTATTTCAAACGATAAATAATAAAGAAGGCTATGAAAGCCAGCTTTACAACCTGTATGAGCGCGCGCCCCGACAAGTGCGAAACGCTCATGCAGGGAAATCATAACACTCGTCCGATTGCTGGCGCGCTTCGATCAGATAAAGATGCACACTGAAACAGATAATTAGAGCGCCATTCTGATCCGATCAGATCGAAACGCGATCTAGCCTTTGAAATCACGAGCGAGCAGATAAAGTTCTACGGATTCTGCACGTGATGCCGGCGGTTTGATGTGGTGCACAGATTTGAATTTCTGCTTGAGCATGGCCAGAAGTTCATTCTCGGTGCCGCCCTGGAATGTTTTGGTCAGGAAATGGCCGCCCGGCTTGAGAACCGATACGGCGAAGTCCGCTGCAACTTCACAAAGATGCACGGTGCGCAAGTGGTCGGTGCGGCGATGACCCGTAGTCGGGGCTGCCATATCTGAAATCACCAAATCAGGTTTGTCGCCCAATGCTTCCATGAGTTTCTCGGGCGCTGTGTCGTCGAGAAAATCCATCTCAAGCAGAATGACACCCGCCAACGGATCAACGTGCAGATAATCGATTCCGACAACCTGCGGATTTTCGTCGGTCGAGCCGACAATCTTGGCTGCAATCTGCGACCAGCCGCCCGGTGCGGCACCCAGATCAATAATCTTCTGGCCTTTTTTGAGAAGGTTATAGCGATCATTGATTTCGATAAGCTTGTAAGCTGCGCGTGAACGATAGCCATCTTTTTTAGACTGATGAACATAGGGATCGTTCAGGTGGCGTTGCAGCCACCGACGTGACGATTCCTTGATCGTTCCGGCTTTTTTCTTAACGCGAACGCGAAGATTGCTGGTTCCGGCACCGCCGCGTCCACCTGTTTTCGTGCCGCCTTTGTTTCCGCCTGCTTTACTCATCTTAGTGCCTGTTTCTTACGTCGGTTTTGCCACCAGCTTTGGCGGTTGGCGCGCGGTTTTGGCGCCAAGCACCGTCACGCGACATGAGTTCGGTCAATATGCCCTCGCGTAAACCGCGATCAGCAACGAGAAGTTTTTCACTTGGCCATACGTTACGTATAGCATCCAGAATGGCACAGCCTGCAAGCACCAGATCAGCACGATCAGATCCAATGCAGGGATTGGCGACGCGTGCTTCAAAGTCCCATGACAGCAGACGTTGCGTCATTTGTGTTACTTCGTTGGCTCCCATCCACATACCATCGACACGCCGTCTGTCATAGCGCTCAAGCCCGAGGTGGATGCCCGCGAGTGTCGTCACAGTGCCAGACGTGCCAAGCAGATGAAACCGTGAACTTGTAGCCAGATTTCCAAGGCTGTTACGTTCTGCAAATCCAGACAGCAGTTCCGTCACATGACCGACCATGGCGTCAAAACTTTGCTGCGTAACATCGCGGCCACCGAAACGTTCTGCGAGCGTTACAACGCCGACGGGCAGGGAGGTCCACGCCATAATATGCTCTGCAAGCCGTGGGGAACGGCGTTGTGAGACGTCGATCAGTGCAATCTCGGAAGAGCCGCCACCAATATCGAACAACACCACCGCATCTGTTTCACGCGTAACAAGAGTTCCACAACCAGAAACGGCAAGCCGGGCTTCCGTTTGGCGGTCAACAATCTCCAGTTCCAGACCTGTTTCTGTGCGAACGCGCTCCAGGAACTCTTCGCCATTGGAAGCTGAACGACAGGCCTCGGTTGCGATGAGACGTGAACGTCTGATCTTGCGGGCCGCCAGCTTGTCGTGGCAGATTTTCAACGCCTCGATAGCGCGTTGCATGGCTTGATCGCTCAATCGTCCAGTTGAACTCAAGCCTTCGCCAAGCCGTACAATCCGTGAAAACGCATCAACAACACGGAACTGGCCTGGACGGGTTGGTGAAGCAATAAGCAGTCGACAATTATTCGTGCCAAGATCAAGTGCAGCGTAAAGCGGCACTTCCTGAGTATGATTACGCCCGTGTTGATGGTCGACAAAATGGCGTTTTGGTAGTGGGGAAGCGTTGCCAGTCGTTTCCGTCCGGGCAGCACTGTTTGGCTGCTTTATTGCGGTATCGGCATGAACAGGCGCACCTGTCTGTTGGCGAGCCTGCTTTTTCTTGCGAGCACGCCTGCGGCGATTCGATATTTTACCTGACGGCTTTCCATCCGCAGGCCTGACCTCTGAGGCTGTTGCTTCAACCGCTGCCGGCTTTTGACCATGCACATCGGCGCTGCGGGATGTTTTGCCCCGGTTTCGACGGCGCGCACGTTTCCGCTGGCTTTGTGAGCCCTTGTTTTCGGTGTCTGAGCGTCCTGGATCGGAGGCATTCTTTGCCTTGCCGACTTCTGGAACGGCTTGCTTGCGTGACTTACGCTTGCCGTTCCCGGACGGATTCCGGGCTTGCTGATTGCCCGATGATCCGCCAGACGCCCCTTGTTGCGCCATTCCTGCGGGGCGCTCCTCGGGGTTTTTCAAGGTTTTTATCCTTATGGCGCCGCGCGAACCTGTAAAGGACGCAAGCAATGCGCTTCAATTTTTACGTTGCCCTTAATGTAGCAGCGCTTTGGATATTTACCAAGGGGCAGGCGAGAGGCAGCCAAGGGAAAATTGACAAACTACGCATGATTCTTGAAAGGCGATTATGAAAAGGGGCTCCTGCTGTTCGCAGAAGCCCCTGTGACAAGAATCAAAACCGATCACCAGTGGTCAGATGTCGTAGCTATGAGCAGCGTTAATCGTTGCTACAAATTGCTTTGTTCTTTCTCGCGTGGGATTGACGAAAATATCATGCGCGCTGCCTGTTTCGACAATATTGCCTGATTCCAGAAACACGACATTTTGTGCAATTTTTGAAGCAAGGCGCAGGTCATGCGTCGCAATAACCATGGTTGTGCCTTCCTGTGCGAGCTTGCTCAGTACGTCAACAACTTCAGAAGCAAGCTCAGGATCAAGAGCCGATGTCGGTTCATCACACAGAAGCACACGCGGAGAAGGTGCCAGTGCGCGTGCAATAGCAATGCGCTGCTGCTGTCCACCCGAAAGGGTCGATGGCCACGCATCGGCTTTATGTGCCATGCCGACTTTTTTCAGTAACTCCATCGCGCATTCTTGCGCTTTTGCCTTGGGCCATTTGAGAACCGTGACCAATCCTTCCATAACATTCTGGATAGCGGTCTGATGCGGAAAAAGCTGGAAATTCTGAAATACCATGCCGGTTTGACGGCGGATCGACTGGATTGCTTGCCAGCTTGGCTTGCGGTCGGGATCGAGTGTTATGCTCTGGCCGCCGAGCGTCAGTGTGCCGGAGGTGGGGATTTCGAGTAGATTGATGCAGCGCAGCAGCGTGCTTTTACCACCACCTGACGGGCCAACCAGCGCTGTGACAGTCCCTTCGGCAATCTTAACATTGATATCATTGAGAATTACAACATTATCAAAGCTTTTGAAGATGTTTTTCAACTCGATCATGAATTTGTCTCCAGTGTTCCGCCATAGCGTCTAAAACGCTTTTCAAGCCGTCCCTGAAGGTTGGACAGGATCGTGCTGAGCACCAAATAAATGAGCGCGGCTTCAATATAAAGGACAAGCGGCTCATAAGTGGTTGCAACGATACGCTGCGCTGACTGGAACAGTTCAGGCACCGTAATTGCTGCAGCAAGGGATGTATCTTTTACCAGCGAGATGAAGGTGTTTGACAATGGCGGAACCGCGGTGCGCGTCGCCTGAGGTAATACTGTGCGTGTTAGCGCCTGACGCCAGCTCATGCCGATCGAATAAGCCGCTTCCCACTGACCTTTCGGAACAGCAGAAATTACCGCACGAATGACTTCAGAACTGTAAGCGCCAACATTGAGGGAGAAGCCGATGACGGCCGCAGTGAAGGCATCAAGATAAATACCGGCGCTCGGTAGTCCGTAGAAAATGACGAAGAGCTGCACCAACATCGGGGTGCCGCGGAAAATCCAGACATAAAAACGCGCGACAAGCGATGCCCAGATGGGTGCAAACAACCGTACAAGTGCTGTAAGCAATCCGAGTGACAGCCCAAAAATGAAAGACAAAATTGTCAGTGGGATGGTGAACTTGATCCCGGCCCAAAGCAGGGTGGGCAGGGAATCCGCCATGAGTTGAAGCCAGTAGGGCACGTCTCGAATTCCTTAGTTGGAATAGGTCCTGAACACTGAATTATCAGGAAGTAACATATACATCATGAAAGAAAGCCGGAAACGGGTTCCGGCTTTCTTTAAACGCACTATCCAGAGCTTACTTTGAAACGTCTTGACCAAAATATTTCTGCGAAATCTTGTCGTAAGTACCCTCAGCTTTGATTTCGTCGAGAGCCTTGTTGATGGCACCAACGAGATCGTCATCGCCCTTGCGAACGATAATACCGGAAGCAGTAGCATTTTCCTGTTCGGCAACGACTTTCACAGGAGCATCTGGCTGCTGCTTCTTGAAGTCCAGGAAGGAAAGGCTGTCATTAAGCGTCGCATCCGCGCGGCCAGTCAGAACAAGCTGAATAGACTGGTCGAAGCCGTCTGTTGCTACCAGTTCAGCACCGGCTTCAGTTGCAAGCTTGCCGTAGTTGCTTGTTAGTGACTGTGCGGCTTTCTTGCCCTTCAGATCAGCAAAATCCTTTATGGTATCGTTCTTGTCGTTGACGATAAGTACGACCTTGGAAACGATATAAGGATTTGAGAAGTTGAACTTCTTTTGACGTTCTTCAGTGATGCCGACCTGATTGATCACAGCATCATAACGGTTGGCGTCCAGCCCAGCAATCAGGCCGTCCCACTTGCCTTCTACGAACTCAGGCTTAACGCCAAGCTTGGCAGCGACAGCTTCGCCGATCTCCACATCAAAGCCCACGAGCTTGTTGTCTTTGTCGTGGAAGGTGAATGGCGCATAGGTGCCTTCTGTGCCGATCTTTAGAACGCCCGCTGACTTGATGGCGTCAAGATTCTCGCCTGCCATAGCGGTAGAGAAGAGTGTTGCCTGGAGAACGCCGACTGTTGCGAGGATTTTTGCGAACTTCATTTGTAAGGTCACCTGTAAAAAATATTCGATGAGATTAAAATACAGGAATTATTTTCTAATGATGCGTCGAAAATGACTGAATGAACACTATTAGGAAAAATTCCTTCTAAATTTTCAAATTTAGAAGGAATATGAATCCGTATAGGGGTGAATTGTAATTTTTGGTTCTAGTCGGGTTTAAAGATAGTAAATGCAGATGCGATTGCCGCCAATGGTTTCGACGGCAATTTCCATCTCATAAATATCGCGCAGAATGTGCGGCTGAATGAGTTCTTCCGGCGATCCCTGATGCACCACCTTGCCCTTGCGCATGGCAACGATATGGTCAGAATAGCAGGATGCGAAATTGATGTCGTGCAGCACCAGTACGACGGTCTTGCCCAGTTCATTCGCCGCACGCCGCAGCAGTTTCATCATCGAAGCCGAGTGCTTCATGTCGAGATTGTTGAGCGGCTCGTCTAGCAGTACATAATCTGTGTTTTGGCACAGAACCATTGCAACGAATGCGCGCTGTCGTTGCCCACCGGAAAGCTCATCGAGAAAGCGGTCGCCTAATTCTTCAAGTCCGAGATAGCCGATTGACTGATCAACGTGGGTAAGGTCTTCGCGTGTCGGGCGGCCTTTTGAATGCGGATAACGCCCAAAAGTCACGAGATCCCGCACGGTGAGACGCGAATTAATGGCATTGTCCTGCCTTAAAATTGAAAGCCTTTTTGCTAGCACATCACCCGATGTAGTCGATACATCCAGCCCATCAATGATGACGCGACCCTTATCCATGGGAAGCAAACGGCTGACCATCGAAAGCAGAGTGGATTTTCCGGCACCATTGGGTCCGATAATCGAGGTAATGCCGCGTGCAGGCAATTCCAGCGTTACATCATCAACGACGACCGCATCACGATAGGATTTACTGACCTGGTTTATTTCGATCAACGTGCGTTTCCCCTGACGAGAAGGATGATAAAGACGAGCCCGCCCAGAAACTCGATAATGACACTGAGCGCGGTATTGAACGAGAAGACGCGCTCAAGAATGGTTTGTCCGCCGACAATGCAGAGGATTGCCAGCAATATGGCAATGGGCAGCACGATTCGATGCTTGGATGTGCCCGCAATCATGTAAGCCAGATTGGCGACGAGCAGGCCGAAGAAGGTGATCGGGCCAACGAGGGCAGTCGAGACTGAAACTAGGATCGTGACGATCAGCAGAATGCGATGCACAACACGGCTATGATCGACACCCAAATTTATTGCAGGATCGCGTCCAAGCGATAAAACATCAAAGACATTGAGAAAACGCAGGCCGTAAAGCGTGACCACCGCCACGATAATTGCTGCGAGCAATAAAATATCGGCGTTGACGCTGTTGAAGCTTGCAAAAAAGCGGTCCTGAAGTACGGCGAATTCGTTCGGATCGATCATGCGCTGCATGAGGTTCGACAGGCTTCGGAAGAAGACACCAAACACAATGCCGACGAGCATAACCAGATGCAGACTGCGCGCAGCACCCGAAAACAGCCAAGCATAAAGTGTGCTGGCAAACATCACCATGATTGCCGTCTCGGCGAAGAAGCGGCCATTCGGACCGATCCCGTTTACATGGATAGCGCCAAAGGCGAAAACTGCAAAAGTCTGGATCAGGATATAAAGCGCATCGAACCCCATGATGGAGGGCGTGAGAATGCGGTTATTGGTGACGGTCTGAAACAGCACTGTTGAGACAGCAATCGAATAGGCGACCAGCACCATAGCCGCAAGCTTGATCCCTCGGAAGGTAAGAATGAAAGACCAGCTGCCTTTTGCTCCCAGCGTCATGAAGGCTGCGCAGGAAATAATGACGAGGATTGCAAGAAGCGTGATGGTGACGCGGGGACGTTTAAGCAAGGCGTGATCCCCGACGCAAAAGCAGATAGAGGAAGATCGCGCTGCCGACCACGCCCATCATTGTGCCGATGGGAATTTCATAGGGAAAGCGGATGAGGCGTCCGACAATATCGCAGGCAAGCACAAGTCCAGAACCCAGCACGGCCACCCATGGCACAGCACGGCGCATATTATCGCCAATGAACATGCTGACTACATTGGGCACAATAAGGCCCAGAAACGGTATCATGCCAACCGTCACAACGACGCTGGCGCTGACCATAGACACGATCACTAGCCCGAGCGTTACGACACGGCGATAGTTTAGGCCCAGATTGGTTGTGAAATCTTCGCCCATGCCTGCAACCGTGAACCGATCAGCCGCAATATAGGCAATGACGGTGAGGGCGAATGAAAGATAGAGCAGTTCATAGCGTCCACGCAGGACGCCCGAGAAATCGCCCGTTGTCCAGGAATTGAGTGCTTGTAGCAGATCATAACGATAGGCGATGAAGGTCGTTACGGCGCTGATTACGCCGCCCAGCATGATGCCGACAAGTGGCACCACGAGTACCGAACGCAATGGAATGCTGCGCAGGATGCGCAGAAAAAGGGCTGTACCAGCAAGGGCTGTAACGGATGCCACCAACATCTTACCGAAAACCGATGTGTCGGGCGCAAACAGAATGACCAGCAGAATGCCGAGACTTGCAGATTCAACCGTACCGGCTGTTGATGGCTCAACAAAACGATTTCGGGTCAGCATCTGCATGATCATTCCCGCCACCGCCATCGACATACCTGCAAGAATGATCGCAAGCGTACGCGGTATGCGGCTGATCAACAGAACTTCTGCCGCACGATCGGTGCTACCCGCGCTAAACAGCGTGCTGAGCGATACATCGCTGACGCCGATAAACAAGCTGATAAAAGCCAGTATGACGACAACAACTATAGCTGCGGCGAGTGCCTTCACGCTTAATTCCCGTTCTCTTGCCTTGTCGTGAAGTCGGGCCACAAATTGTGCGGCCCGAAATGACTGGGTCAGAAGATACTATTTCGATTTGTCAAAAGCCGCTGAAAGCTGCTGGATCGTGTTGTGCAGTGCACCAAGGCCGCCGCCGACGAGATACCAGTTCTGCGCGTTCAGATAGACGACCTGATCGTTCTTCCAGGCGTTAGTCTGGCGTACGAGTTCATTATCGAGCAATTGCTTGGCGGAAGTGCCTTCACGACCGATGGCTGCATCGCGGTCGAGTACGAAAAGCCAATCAGGATTGGTTTCAAGAATGAATTCCGAGCTGACTGGTTGACCGTGATTGCCGACGGAAAGATCGGGCGCGG
The DNA here is from genome assembly GCF_014397025.1 of Ochrobactrum sp. Marseille-Q0166. Taxonomy (NCBI): domain Bacteria; kingdom Pseudomonadati; phylum Pseudomonadota; class Alphaproteobacteria; order Hyphomicrobiales; family Brucellaceae; genus Ochrobactrum; species Ochrobactrum sp. Marseille-Q0166. Next base: position 1,173,035 of record NZ_JACJUO010000002.1, read on the forward strand.
CGGGGTCAACGCCGAAACTGTCATGCAGAACACCAAAGCGTGAACCCGGACCATAGGCGCTGATTTTACCGCCGGAAGTCAGGATCATCAGACCCTTGCCTTTGCCCTTGGTCTTTTCTTTCAGTGCTGCGAGTTCGCTGTTGAGCTTGTCCACCTCAGCCTTGGCTTCCGTTTCCTTGCCAAAAATCTGACCCAACTTTTCGATATTGGCTTCGGTGCCGGAAATGAATTCCTTGGCTGGAACAGTCAGATCGATGGTCGGTGCAATCTTTGCGAGCTCACCATATTTAGCAGCCGAGCGGCCTCCGACAATGATCAGGTCTGGTTCGGCTGCATTGACAGCTTCGTAGTCAGGTTCAAAAAGCGTGCCGACTTTGGTGTAATCTGCGCCGTCGTATTTCTTGAGGTATTCTGGATAAGCGATGCTGCCGGGGACGCCAATGATCTTCACACCAAGACGGTCAAGATTGTCGAGCGTCGCGAAATCGAACACCACGACTTTTTCAGGATTTGTCGCAACCGTTGTTTCGCCTTGGGCGTGTTTGACTGCCACATCAGCAGCGTTCGCGCTCGAGGCCAGAGCTGTGGCAACAAGCGCTGCGCCAAACACACGGGAAAAATGTCGGCTGAATTTCAGCATGGCGTTCAATCCTTTCGTCAATCCTGTGCTTTATAGTCCGGTTTTCTTGTAGTCAAAGCCGGGAGACCACAATTCAGTTATCTTGTTCGTCCGGGCTCTCTTTGAGCAGGATGAATTTCAAGCTGTCTTCGACCGCGAACGGGATCATTGAGCCGTGGCTTTCATTCTCAAAGCGGCGATAAGCAACCTCAAAGCCCGGAAGTTGTTTTAACTCGGTCTGAATATCGGCCCCAGACGGTCCGCCGCGCAACTTCTTCAGGCGTTCAGCATCTTCCTTTGACTGGCCTGGGCGTTCGCCGCGCTTGCCGGATGATTCAACAAGCAGTCGCATTGGCTTCGGATCGGCCTTGAACGTTTTCACAAACCGATCCTTATCGGTGAGAATCGAGCGTCCGTTCCACCAGATCGATGGATCTGCAGCAGCATAAGTCTGAAATGAATCCGGATGATTGAAGAGTGCGTAAAGCGTGAAAAGGCCACCAAGAGAATGCCCGAAAAGAGCCTGCTTGTTCTTGTCGATATCAAAACGTTTTTCGACTTCGGCTTTGACCTGATGGTCGATGAAATCGAAGAACGCGTCGCGACCGCCAGTTTTCGGAATATTGGTCTGAACAGGGATCAAGTCGTCAGGCGTCGGAGGCGTAAGATCAAAATAGCGCAGGCGGACGATTTCGTCCTTGTCTTCAGTCGGGTAGCCAATACCGACAAACACTGCGTTGAGCTGAGGGTTATCTTCCATCAGTTTCGCTGCGATGGGCAGCATCCGATTGCCATCGCTCATATAGACAACGGGAAAACCATTGGCAGGCGCCTTTTCAGCGGGTGCCGCCACGAAAATCCGATAGTCGATGCCGTTCGCCTGCATGTCAAAAGAGTCGACTTGCGGCTGTCCAGCATATGCAGAGGCGTTCACGAGAATGCTTCCGAACATGAAGCAAACCTTCAACAATACGTTCTTTGTCTTGCCCACGCGAGCACCCATTCCATAAAGAAGTGACGCCAACCAAGATCAGCTGGCGTCATCAGGTATCTTAGAAGCGCGATGTCATGCCGAGCCAGAGACGACGGCCTTCGACCACGTTGTTGGTTTCATCCACAGTGACCTTCTTGTCGAAGATATTGTAGACAGCAGCATTGAGCGTCACGTTTTCGCTGAACTCGTATGAACCACCGAAATCAAGCGTGGCATATCCCTTGTATTTGCGCGCAATGACTTGTCCGCGGCTGTTGTAGGCATAAGGTTCGCCGACTGTGCCGATACGAAGACCGGCATTGATTTCTGCACCGTGGTAATTCGCAGCCGTCCAAGCCGTTAAGCCATCTACGGGGGTATCCCAATCCGCGCGGATGCTACCCATGTGCTTTGGTGTGCGGGCCAACGGTAGGCCTGCATATTCACCAGTTTTCTGTTCGGAATGGGTGTAAGTATAATTTGCTCGCAGCTTGATCGTGTCTGTCGCTTCCCAATCCGCCGTCAGTTCAACGCCCTGAATGACAGCTTCATCGATGTTATAGCTGTAATAAAGAACGTAGTTAGGATCCTGATCCCAACGCAATGGCAAGCCTGTGTCGGGGTCATACTGGATGTTGCTGGCGATCTTGTCTTTGAAATCGGTGTAGAAGTAGGTCGCACCGAGGCGCAGTCCCTGTTGATTGTCCCAAAGCGCACTGGCTTCATAGCTTGTGCTCTTTTCCGGCTGAAGGTTTGGATCGCCGATAATCACGCCACAATTGCCGGTCGGGCCGTAAACACAGTTACCGCCACCGGTGGTGTAAGCGTAACCGGGCGCTATGGTGCGCAGTTCGGGCGCACGGAAACCAGTTGAAATACCGCCCTTAATGGTCAGCTGGTCAGTGGCGTGCCAGACGGCGTAGCCGCGAGGGCTCCAATGCGAACCGTAGATTTCGTGGTGATCCATACGCAGACCGCCGGTAAGGGCGAAATCCGGTGTGATCCACCATTCATCTTCTGCAAAAAGCGCCCACTGCTTGATTGTGAACTGCTCGTCCAGACCCGTGCGTCGGCCCGGGTTCTGGTCTGTCAGTGTGCCTTCGATGAATTGGCCACCCGTTACGAGCGTATGGTTACCATATAGCTCGAACGGAGTGGTGAATTTGCCATCAAGCGTGGAATTGCGGATATGTGGCGAACGCAGGTTTTCTACGAATTCGCTACGTGCATTATTCCAGCTAAAATTTGTTCTTTCGGCCGTTTCTTGCATGAACGAGAATTCGGAAGTCGTTGGACCCCAACGGCCAGTATGACTGATAGACCAATGGTTGCGGTCATTAAGATTGTAAGCATCAACAGGCGCAGTACTGTTGTTGGAGACTGGATTGATCGTGTTTCCGACCGAAGAGTCACGGCGCAAACGTGTTTTGCCTGCTTCAAAGACAATGTCGTGATCAGCATTTGGCGTGATGGTCACGCGACCAGTAATGTCTATATCTTTTTGCTCAGGCGTACCACTGATGATCTGGTCTTCCTGACGCTTCATTCCGCGTCCCCAGAGCTGTACGCCAACGAGGTTCGGTACAAGCGGGCCGGTTATGTAATAGGAGCCCTGATAGGAATTACCATACTTTGAATGCTGCTGAACAGTCGTATCGACGCTCAGCGAACCACTCCACTTGTCTGCGACTTTTTTGGTAATGACGTTGATAACGCCACCCATCGCGTCCGAGCCGTAAAGCGACGACATTGGACCACGAATGACTTCAATACGCTCAATTGCGTTGGCTGGCGGCAGGAAACTCTGTTCGAAACCGGAATTGCCGTTGGTGCGCGCATCACGCGTGCTTTGGCGCTTTCCGTCAACGAGGATCAGCGTATAGGTTCCGGGAAGACCGCGAATGAAAATGTCGCGTTCAGCAGCGGCACCGGTGACAGCTACTCCCTGAACATCACGCAGCGCGTCACCAAGATCACGATAAGCGCCTTTTTCGAGTTGTTCACCAGGCACGACCGAAATGCTGGCTGGCGCGTCAGTTATGTTCTGCTCAAAACCGGTAGCCGATACGACGATCTGGTTTAGTGTGATGCCACCCTCAGCATTCACCTGTTCAGCGGCTTGCACTTCCGCCTGCTTCTTCTTCGCAGCCTCTTCTTCTGTTTTTGTTGCGGTTTGCGCAACGGAAACCGTCCCACTCAGAATAAGTGCCGTAGAAAGACAGGTGCCTGCCAGAATGGCTTTTGCGAAAAGCGATTTGCTGGCCAATTGCCTGTTCTGCGAGCCAATGACGCGCGATCCCCGAAACAAGCTGGTCATATATTCCACCGTTTAAGTTGAGTTTTCCGCTCCCCTTATGTATGGCAATAAGATGAGGTCAACGATCATCTTTTGTAACAATTCTAAATTTCAGAAAACGCAACTGAATGGACAAAACAGCGATGGCTGGCAAGCATATGAAAACACAGAAAGAGGTTGAAAATGTTGACGGTGAAAGCCTGAAACTCGGTCAGCTTCGCTTGTTGATTGCGCTTGATGCACTTCTTGTGGAGGGCAGTGTCGGTGGAGCTGCAAAGCAGATGGGGTTGAGTATTGCCGCGATGAGCCGGTTACTCGGACAGATACGCAAAAAGTTTGACGATCCCATTTTTATTCGTTCAGGCCGCAACATGATTGCGACGCCAAAGGCAGAAGCATTACGTGGACGACTTCGCCGACTTGCAAACGAAGCGGAAGCGCTGATGAATTTTGATGGTCGCGATGCCACCCAAATTCCTGGCAAAAAAAAGCATGGTTGGGAGAGGGAAAGTGCCATCCTGGCAACGCCACCTCTTGGTATCAGGAAGGTTGTCGAGCTTGAGAACCACCCAACGCCCGAACAGCTCGCGGCGCAATTGGCCAATGTTCAGGATGAGAATGATCCCGCTCTCCGATTGGCAAAATACATCTCTATTATTGGTCGCAAGGTTGGTTATACCCGACCGCTGGAAATGCATGAGGCGGAAGACGCTTTCACCACGATTTTTGCAGGGGAGGCTGATCCCATGCAAATCAGTGCTTTATTGCGACTTATTCATTATAGAGGTGAAACTGCCACGGAGCTGGCGGGTATGGCGCGGGCTGCTCATCGTTATTATTCATTGGATTCGAAGATAAGGATGCCAGCTCTGGACTGGCCCGCATATCTCTCGCCCAACTCGCATCAGTCGCCATGGTTTATGCTGGCGGCAATTCTTGTTGCACGCGCTGGTTATCCCGTTGTCTTACATGGCAATTGCGGAATGGGAGAACTCTCGGGCAAGCTGGAGCTCGCTGCACAAGCGGTGAAAATCCCGATTGCGACTTCGCTGTCACTTGGACAAAGTGCTCTGGCTGCACATGGTATTTGCTTTATGCCGCTGGCTGGATTTGCGCCGCAGGTCCACTCCTTGCTGGCTTTATATCCCCTGTTCAATTCGCGCTCTTCCATCAATAGTCTTGCCCATCTTCTTAACCCGATGGGGCTTTCAGCGTCATTTGTCGGCGTAACACAGCCCGCTTATCGCGAACTTCATCGTGATGCTGGAGCACTTCTGGAGTTGAAGTCCGTCTCGGCAGTTTCAACAAGCCGTGACGTTGCTGAACTGGCTCCCCATCACGCACACACAATTTACAGATGGCTTGGTGATCAGAAAACAGAGGTTCATCTGCCCACCTTGTCAAAGGCCCCGATGGATCGCCATACGAGTCAAAGTACATTCGAATATTGGCTGGCAGTGTGGTCGGGGGCGGCGATCGATGAGCGCGCCGAATTGACCGTTATCGCGTCAACGGCATTGGCATTGATGACAGCGCTTGCCGCAGAGAATGACAGTTATGGCCATTTTTACAGGCAGGCTGAGGTGCTGTGGAAGTCACGTCATCAAAGCTGATACGACCGCTCGTAAATCTACTCAGAGCCACCCAAGCACAGCGGGCGGCGCCTGAGTGAAGTAACCTGTTCCTTGAAGGTGATGCTGGTGATGTTTTTACTCCGCCAAGGAACAGGTTCGGGGGTAAGGAGATATCATCTGCCTATCAAGTGTTTTAAAATAGCTGGCAAAAATACCATAAAAAAACGCCGGAAAACCGGCGTTTCAATTAAGTTAATTATAATGTAATCAACCGCTTATAAGCTTTACTTCCATAAAGTCTTCAAGCCCCCACTTGCCGCCCTCACGACCATTGCCGGATTGCTTATATCCACCAAAAGGGCTGCCCGGTGCACGCGAGGTGCCGTTGATCTGGATCATGCCGGCGCGGAGCTTTCGCGCAACGCGTTTGGCACGTTCGGGGCTGCCGGTCTGAATATAGGCAGCAAGGCCATATGGCGTATCATTGGCGATGGCAATGGCCTCTTCTTCCGTGTCAAAAGGGATCATCGCGAGTACTGGGCCAAAGATTTCTTCGCGAGCAATAGTCATATCGTTGTCCACATCCGCGAAAATCGTCGGCTTGACGAAGTCGCCTTCAGATATGCCATCGGGGCGTCCTGTGCCACCCGCAACCAGACGCGCGCCTTCATCGATTCCTTTCTGGATCAGTGCCTGCACCTTGTCGAATTGAATCGAAGACGATAGCGGGCCGATATGATCGCCATCTTTGGATGGATCATCGACAGTGGTCTTTGCGGCAGTCTTCTTGGCAAAATCAACAGCCTGCTCATAGATCGAACGCTCAACCAGCATACGCGTCGGAGCATTGCAGGACTGGCCGGTGTTCTCGAAGCAATGATTCACACCGCGCTCGATTGCCTTTTCCAGATCGCTGTCGGCAAAAACGATGTTGGGTGACTTCCCACCGAGTTCCAGAGAAACACGCTTGACGGTTGCAGCCGCAGCTCGCGAGACAGCGGTGCCTGCACGTGTTGAGCCGGTGAACGACATCATGTCGATATCCGGATGTTTTGACATCGCTTCGCCGACAACCGGACCTTCACCATTGACGAGATTGAACACACCTTTTGGCAAGCCAGCTTCATCGATGAATTCTGCAAAAAGCATGGCCGACATTGGCGCGATTTCGGATGGCTTGAGTATGACTGTGCATCCCACGGCAATGGCAGGAATGACCTTGAGCGCAATCTGGTTCATTGGCCAGTTCCATGGTGTGATCAGCCCGCAAACACCGATAGGTTCATGCACAATGGCCTGATTAGGATACTTGGGTGATAGAATTTCTTCGAATTCAAAGTTCTCAAAGGCGGCAATGAAAGCTTTGGTATGCGACAGGCCCGCTGCAGCCTGAGATTCTCGCGCCAATTTGATCGGCGCACCCATCTCCTTGGAAATGGCCTGCGCCATTTCTTCAAGGCGACGCTCGTAGATTTCAACAACACGGCGTAGATACCCAATGCGTTCTTCGGCGGGCGTGTCGCTCCATGTCGGGAATGCCTTGCGTGCCGCTGCAACTGCCAGATCAATATCGGCCGCTGAGCCAGCGGAAATCACCGCGTAAGGTTTTTCATTGGCCGGATTGATAACTTCAATCGTCTTTGCTTCGAGCGGAGCGCGCCACGCGCCGTCAATGTAGAAATCTGTTTTCTGATCCAGATTTTTCTGAAGCATGATGAAATCCTCCAATGCTTTGTTTTGAGTTTCCCGGTTCGCCGCGCAGACTACGCGTCCACTATGACAACGTCAAAACAGAACGATCAATGGAAACATCAATTTTTCTTATTCGTTATCGTAAGCTTCAAACTCGACGCCAAGGGTTTCCAAACCTTCTTCAATATAGTCGCCAAGAAGCGGGATGCCGAGCAAATATTTCGCTTCCCTTCCATTGTGACGATCACTTGCCGTCGAAAGTGCATCATCCCATTCTTCAACACTGAAATCACCACGGCCTACCCATACCAAAGCAAGCAATTCAATCCGCTCATCTTCATTGAGAGAACGTATAGCTGCTACCAACTCTTTTCGGGTTGGGTTGGTGATAGAGGCATCCAGAATATCGATGTCGCCATCATCGGATGCATTGGAACCAGAATTCTCATCCACCGCCGGAACCTGCGCGTCATATTCACGGGCTTTTGCAATGATGAACTCTAAATTTTCAATGTTATTGACCAACTCAACCATAGTTTGTGTCTCCGTAACGTCATTAATTATCGAACGCGGTGAAATGAGTTCTGGTTCCGTATTAATCGGCTTCTTAAAATATTATTTCAATGCATTTTTTAGAGCGCGTTTTGATCTGGCAGATTTTCTGTTTTAACGCGCATCTTTTTCTGGGCCCGCATGGGTTTTTCACGCTTTTGGGGGGGCACTCAAGTATTTAGAGGCACTGCGGATATTGATTAGATTAGTTGAGAAATATTGATTTTGGTGGGTCTCTGTTTCTCGATGTTCAGATAGAAAAAAATGGGATGAGCCAATCGGCGACAAGCTTGATCGACAAACCAAACAGCGTGAGTTGCACCAGCAGGAAAAACGGCCCATCCGGCATGATACGCGTTAGCTTGGCTCCGACAAATGTGCCGATGATAGCAGCAGGGAGAAGCCAGAGGCCGAGGGACCAGTCGAGGTTGGAGAACTGTTGAAGCTGCCAGTAAGGGATCAGCTTAACCGCGTTGACGATTGCAAAGAGAATGGTCGATGTGCCAGCAAAGACAAGTTTTTCAAGATGTTGGGGTAAGACATACATCTGAAATGGCGGTGCACCGGAATGGGAAACAAAACTTGTCAGGCCTGTTATAATCCCCCAGAAGGCGCCCCCGGGAATATCTGCTTTGCGGGCTTTACGGCGATATTTTGCACCGACCCAGACATTAAAGCAGAAGAAGAGGCCGACAAGCCCGACAAGCATTCCAATGAATGTACTTGAAAGATGAGAGCTGAAAAACCAGCCAAGACCAATGCCCACGATGGCCGCAGGGGTAAGTATCGCCAGATTTCGCTTCGAGAAGTGGTGGCGATAGAGGTAGAGGCCAAACATATCGCTAACGACGTAAATCGGCAGCAGAAGCGCGGCAGCCGTTACAGGTGAAATCACCAGAGCCATTAAAGGCACAGAAAGCGTGCCCACAGATGGCAAGCCACCCTTTGATAAGCCAACCAGAAAGGCTGCAATAACGGCTACTGTCATAAATAATGGGGTATGCTCAAGCATTCAGTCAGTAACCGTTATTGGGATCTAATGAGGGATAGAGCAGTTTTACTCAGCCGTGTGCCCATTCCCAGTAAAGCGAACGTGCACGCTTTGTTACAGCCCCGTATTCGAGCTTGCGTTCGTCAAAGCCGATAATTGGAACAACTTTGCTTATGTTACCGGTAGAGAAGATTTCGTCTGCTTCACGAAAATCTTGAAGCGTGAGGGATGTTTCGTGAACACTTACGCCAGCTGTGCGCAGAAGTCCGATCACTCGTTGCCGCGTGATGCCGTTCAGGAATGTACCGTTAGGAACCGGCGTGAAAACTTCTCCGCCACGAACCATGAAGACGTTTGAGGTTGCAGTTTCTGCGACATTACCCAGAACGTCTGTAACAAGCGCGTTATGAAAGCCCTTGGCCTTCGCTTCGCGCAGCATCCTGCCATTGTTTGGATAGAGACAGGCGGCTTTGGCATTGACAGGCATGACTTCGAGATAAGGGCGATGAAACGATGTCGTTGTAACCGTAAAGCCCTTCGGTTCCACCATCGGGATTTCTTCCAGGCAGAGCGCGAAATCTGTGGATTCCGGTGCTGGTGCAACTGTTGTGTTGTCGCCATCTTCAGCCCAATACATAGGGCGGATATAAACATCGGTTCCGGGAGCGAATTTTTTGAGGCCTTCACGTGCGAGAGCTTCGATATCGCTGCCGCTAAGCGTGGGCGCCAAACCGAGAGCACGTGCTGAATCATTCGCACGCGCTGAATGCCTGTCAAGATCCGGGGTTACACCTTCAAACAGACGAGCACCGTCGAATACAAGAGAGCCGAGCCATGTTGCATGGGAGGCGGCGCCAAGAATACGCACATCTCCTTCGTGCCAATCACCCTTGTAATATGTCCACATCGCCCGCTTCTCGGCCATTGTCGCATCCTTCATGAATTTCATTGTCGTGCCAAATCCCGCGCAAGATGCTCTCTCGATGTGTCGATGAAATAGCCGGCAGAAACCTGTGCGGGATATAAACGACGGCTCTTATAGCACGTCGTCCGAAACTGAAAACAAGTTTCATGATCGATGTAGACCGATAATTTTCAAACAGGCGAAGGGCTGGAGCATAAGTCCTGTCAGAGTGAAACGAGGATTGATAAGACTATGCCTAAAGTAAAAGGGTTTAGAGCGCGGATCTAAATCAAGCAGATCGAAACCCGCTCTAAAATTACTCTTCTTCGGCCAAAGCAGGAGATGGGTCAGAGGTCGCTACGGCTGCTGGTCCCGGAACACCCCGCTGACGCTCGCGCACAAAGGTGAAGAGACCCGAAATTGTGATCAGAACGATGCCAATCAGCATCGGCAGGTCGATGTGATCATGAAAAACGAAGTAGCCGAACAAAATGGCCCAGATCATCTGGCTATATTGCGGAGAGGCGATTGCACTTGCAGGTGCACGCTGTGCGGCAAACATGAGCAAGATGTTTGCGAGTGCTGCAAGCAGGCCATAACCTGCAAGGTAGACCCATTGAACCGACGAAGGTGTCTCATAGCTTGGAACCATTAACAGGCCGCAGATAAGGATCGGGCCGATAAGTCCGGCAGTATAAAGAGAGATACGCTTCTCCTGCTTGCCCATTGCGCGAAAAATCACAATGCTGAATGCGCCGCCAAGTCCACCGCAAAGCGCACCGAGATGGCCAATTGATAGTTCGCGGAAGCCTGGGCGCAACACCACGAGCACCCCAATAAAGCCGATAATAACTGCAGTCCAGCGACGCCAACCAACCTGTTCCTTGAGAAAGAGAACAGAGAGAATTGTTACGAATGCTGGAAGCAGGAAGATCAGCGCAAATGCTTCAGCCATCGACAGGTGTGTAAAGGCCACGACGCTGCCGATGATGCCCATTGTGGCAGTGATTGTGCGAAGTAACCAAAGCTTTATATTTGTGGTTCGAAACATATCGAGCCACTGATCTTCTGGTTTCTTGATGAATGGAATGGCAAGCAAGCCCAAAAATGCACCATAAAATGCGATTTCGTAGGGTGACAAAGTGCCGTCAAGAAACTTGACGCAGGCATCGCTTACAGCGAATGCAGCATAGGACGCAAACGCGAGGAAAATACCGTAAAGCATGGTGATATCCGCAAGGGGCTAGAGATAAACTCCTCCGCCGTCCCGATTAATCGATTAAAGCCGGTTTGGCAAAAGGCAAATTCCTTAAAAATTAAAAATCAATTGCCGCTACCTCCTGTGACGTAGGCGATTGCGGCCTTTTCAAGGATGCGAGCTCTGCCGAAAACGCATGCCTCATTTGCAATCATATCCGTGGTGTAATTTTGTGCAAACGACTATTTAAAAGGCATCCAACGAGGAGAGAAGAAATGAACATTCGTCAGAAATTCCAGCAATACGTTTCCCGTCGTCGCGCAATCCGTGAACTCGGTGCAATGGACGATCATCTTCTTGCCGATATCGGCGTATCGCGTTCGCAGATTCAGAGCGCTGTTTTCGGTAAGTAATCACTGATGGTGTGGTTGATAAGTAATCGCCCTGAAAGTGAAACCTTTATAATGTAACAAAGCGTCGGTGCTCCAGTCCCGGCGCTTTTGTTTTATGAATGTATTTGCGTATTCATTAGAATATAAAATTAACATTGTTTTCCATGAATTTCTGATGAAATTAGTAATGTTTTTTGTCCCGACTTTGAGACGATTCACTTGTCGATTTGAGACATATCGCGCTTGTTAACTCTAAGTCATCTTGTATTATTTTTTTGCGGGGGCCGGCGATGAAGAGCGCCGTTTAGGTTTGTCAAGTTGATTACAACCTTCATCGCCGCCAAGCTGACTGGTTTCATTCCGTAAATATGTTCTAAGCATGTTATATGTGATATTAATGCAAGTAATGTGTTGAGGGGGCAATTTCCCGATAGATTATTAGATCTTGCGTATTGGGTAGCCACAAGGTTATGTGGCTACCCAATACTTTTAGGATCTGTAAATGCTTGAGCTTATGATTAAGGGAATTGCGATTGGAATCGGCGCAACTGTTGTGATGGACGTGTGGGCTATGGTTTTTGCTCGCTTCCCGGGACAATCCCGCCCTAATTGGGGTCTTGTAGGGCGCTGGTTCTGGCATTTACGCCACGGACAGATTTGTCACGACGATATTTCAAAATCTCCGGCCTTTAGCCACGAAGTGGCGCTGGGATGGCTCGGACATTATGTCGTTGGCGTGCTTTATGGTATAATTTTTGCCATGTATGGCGGCAGTGCCTGGTTTGCGAATCCACTATTCCTTCCTGCATGGATTTTCGGTATTTTGACTGTCGCTGCAGGCTGGTTCCTTTTGCAGCCAGGATTAGGAATCCGTTGGGCGGCATCGCGTTTGCCAAATGCCAACAATGTTCGTATTCTTAACGTTGTGGCACACACATTTTTCGCGTTGGGCATGTACGCAACAGGAATTTTGCTAAAAAACATAGCTTGATCATGTAGATAGAATGGTAGCGTGTAATTTTAGGTGGCTACCATTTTTGAAGCTCTTTCAAAAATTAAAGCCTGAATAGGCATCTGGCGTTGGCGTCAAAGTCGAGCCAAACTAAATCACGTTAATAAACAGGCATTCTTGCGGCAGAACTGTGTTTTTGATCGCGTTGGGTGTATGGGGAACAAATCCGCTCGCGTAAACGCGTCTGCGGCTAACAAATACGGCAATCGCAACAGATTGCACCAATATCAATCGGCTGGTTACATGCGGTAGCACTTGGCTGTCCATTGGTGCATTTCGATGTGCGCTTTTTGCCCTGGAGGGATCATGCTGGAAAAGCTGTTCAAATTGCAGGAACATGGCACGTCGGTGAGAACGGAAGTGATCGCTGGTGTGACCACCTTCCTGACGATGTCTTACATTATCTTCGTCAATCCTGATATTTTGTCCACCACGGGCATGGATCGAAATGCTGTTTTCGTTGCAACCTGTCTTGCGGCAGCATTAGGTTCTATCGTTATGGCACTCGTTGCCAACTGGCCGATCGGTATGGCTCCGGGCATGGGGCTTAATGCGTTTTTCGCTTTCACCGTTGTCGGCGCCATGGGCTTTTCCTGGCAGCAGGCGCTCGGCGCGGTCTTTATTTCCGGCATCATCTTCCTGATTTTAACGGTCACGGGCGTCCGACGCTGGCTGGTTGAGGGCATTCCACAATCGCTACGCAGTGCTATTGCAGCCGGTATCGGTATGTTTTTGGCGCTGATTGGTCTCAAGAATGCAGGGATTGTCGTTGATAATCCAGCGACGTTGGTTGGTCTGGGCGATTTACATGGCGCCGGTCCGCTTCTGGCGATTGCAGGTTTTTTCATCATCGCAGCGCTCGATGCGCTCAAGATTCGCGGTGCAATCCTCATCGGTATTCTTGTTGTCACAATCGCATCGATTTCTCTCGGTATTACTCAGTTTAACGGTGTATTCGATAGACCTCCAAGCCTGATGCCGACATTCATGCAACTCGACATCATGGGGGCACTGCATACAGGTATTTTGCATGTGATCCTCGTATTCGTGCTTGTTGAAGTGTTTGACGCAACCGGCACGCTGATCGGCGTTGCAAAGCGCGGTGGTCTGATTGAACCGGGTAAGCCAAACCGTCTCGGCAAAGCCTTGTTTGCTGACAGCACGGCCATTCTCGGTGGCTCGCTGCTTGGTACGTCTTCGACGACAGCCTATGTGGAAAGTGCATCTGGCGTTCAGGCTGGTGGCCGCACAGGTTTAACCGCACTTGTTGTCGCTGTGCTGTTCCTCGCTGCACTCTTCATTTCGCCGCTGGCGGGCTCTGTGCCTGCCTATGCAACGGCACCGGCGCTTGTTTATGTCGCATGCCTGATGATGCGTGAATTGTCGGAAATCAAGTGGGATGAGATCACGGAAGCAGCTCCGGCGGCTCTTACAGCGTTGTCCATTCCGTTTACCTACTCGATTGCCAATGGCCTGGCTTTTGGCTTCATCAGCTATGTTGTGCTCAAGGCAGTCACCGGAAAGGCGCGCGAGGTGCATCTGGCAACGTGGATCGTAGCGGCACTGTTTGTGATCCGCTTCGCATTCTTCCCAGAATAAAACGAAATGCCGGGGCTATACCCCGGCGTTTTTCTTTCTTGCCTAAGGGAGTTAAGGTCATGAAAACGGACGAATTGACACTGCTCGAAAAACTAATTGAGGTTGTCGAAAAAGACATCATACCCTTGACTGAACAGGGGGTTGCAGAAGGCAACAAGGTTTTTGGTGCAGCTCTGCTGAACAAGTCCGATTTATCTCTGGTGCTGGCCGAAACTAATAATGAGACCGAAAATCCGCTGTGGCACGGAGAGGTCCATACGTTGAAACGCTTCTATGAAATGCCGGAGCAGGGCCGCCCGAATACGAAGGAAATGGTTTTTCTCTCTACTCATGAGCCATGCTCCATGTGCTTGTCCGCGATAACCTGGAGCGGTTTCGATAATTTCTACTATTTGTTCAGCCACGAAGATTCACGCGACGCTTTTTCGATTCCGCATGATCTGAAAATTCTCAAGGAAGTATTCACGCTGGAGCCAGGCGGTTACAACCGCAATAACAGTTTCTGGCACAGTCATTCGATTCCGAACATGGTGGCGTCTTTGCCGGAACCCGACCGCTCAAGATTGGAAAAGCGCCTTGATGCTATTCGCAAAAAATATGACGCGATGTCGGGTACTTATCAATCTTCCAAAGATGGCAATGCTATTCCATTAAGCTAATATGAAGGCCGCTTATCATTTGATATGCGGCCTTTGACTATTAAATTCTGTCGAGCAGGTTGCGCTTCTGCAGGTTATGGATCAGCGCGCGAACACCGAAAGTCCATTCAGCACAATTGTCAGTGCGATCCACCCAGTTGACGAGACGTCCGAGTTTTGGTGTGGAAATCTCCACCTTGTCGCCTATTTCGTGCGTAAAGCCCTGACCAGCACCACGACGATCTTTAACCGGCGCAAACATGGTGCCAAGGAAAAGAACCGCGCCATCCGGATATTGATGGTTACGATTCATCATCTGCCCCGCAAGGTTTTCCGGATCGCGGCTGATCGCCTCCATTGGACTTTCACCAGTCATTTCGAAGCCGTCAGTACCGGTTACTTTCAGCGACAGCTTGAGCTTACGCAAAACATCCATTGTGAAATTGTCGTCAAAGAGGCGGATGAATGGGCCAATAGCGCATGATGCGTTGTTGTCTTTGGCTTTTCCCAGCAGCAGTGCGGAGCGGCCTTCCACGTCACGCAGATTAACGTCGTTGCCTAGCGTCGCACCAACGATGCGACCATCAGCTGCAACAGCGAGCACGACCTCCGGCTCAGGATTGTTCCATTGTGAAATTGGTAGAATGCCGACAGTATCACCACAGCCCATTGAAGACATTGGCTGCGACTTTGTGAAGATTTCTGCATCGGGGCCTATACCAACTTCAAGATACTGTGACCATAGTCCCATTTCCTGAAGCAGTGCCTTGACTTGAGCTGCCTTTTCAGAGCCGGCAGCCACACCACGCAGGCTGTCGCCGATGACGGGTGCGAGACGATTGCGAACTTCGCGCGCCCGACTTGGATCGCCCTTTGCCTGTTCTTCGATCACACGTTCGAGCATACTATCGGCGAAGGTGACACCGGCAGCCTTGATGGATTGGAGATCAACTGGCGCAAGCAATTCACCCTTTTCGCCAGAAAGGTAATCATCAAGCTTACCAAGATCGGCAAAATTTCCCGCATCTTTCAACTCGGCAACCAGATCCTTACGCTCCAACAGGCCTGATACTGTTGCGGATAGGTTTGAAAGATCATGCACATGACCATTCACAACCAGCACAGGGCAGGGGCCATCTTCAGCTTTTGACCAGACGCGCCCAATGAGCACCGCTACATTGATGTCTTCAGGCAAAATTATTGACGCGTTCAAACTATGTTTGTTTTGCACGGATGTTCCTCCCGGCTTGTTTAGTTCAAGATGTGAATAGAGGCCTTTGGCGCTGAGATGCGACGATGCGCAAATCAGATACGGATAAATTTCCGGCTATCCTGACAGCTCACAATCTAACTCCTCCAAAACTATATTGTTGGGTTGTCTGATAACTCTATATTCTATGCTTGAAAACTCTTTTATGCATTTGAGGATGCAATTAGGGCGGGTTGCAGTCTGATTGGATCAGATTGTCGTTTTAAATCATTGTTTTAATGTGCATCTTTATCTGGTCGAAGCGCGACCATAAATCAGTCCTGTGGACTGATTTCCACGCATAGGTCTTTCACCCTTTCCTGAATGCGCTATAGCGTAAGAAAGCGACGGTAAGGACAATGCTTGGACCAGATGAACAGTCCTGAACGATTCCGCCGTGAAACATCATGTTTCTTGTGCTTGACTCGGATCAGAACTCGCGACAAATCAAATGACAAGAATGAAAAGGAGCGGGTCGTGTTCGGTGAAATCAGACGCAATGAACATTTACCGTCGCGTATCGCTACCGAGATAGTTCGGCAGATCACGGAAGGCAGTTTTCTGCCCGGGGAGAAGTTGCCAACCGAACATAGTCTTGCGCAGAGCTTTGGCGTCAGTCGTTCAGTGATCCGCGAAGCTATTGCACAGTTACGAAATGAAGGGCTGATTGAGACCCGGCAAGGCGTCGGTGCATTTGTCACAGAGCCTGACCGTCGTCACGCACTCCGCATTGAACCGGAGACCCTTGCAAACCGCGATCATTTTCAAAGCCTGTTTCAACTCCGAATGGCACTCGAAATTGAGGCTGCTGGCCTTGCCGCTGTCCATCACACCCTAGACGACATGCGCAGGCTGGACGACGCTTTGGCGGAAATGACGGGCAGAGAAAAGTGGACAGATGAAGGTATTGCAGCTGATCTTGCTTTCCACCGCGCACTCGCAACTGCCACCCATAACGAATATTTTCCACTTGTGCTCGGCTTCATAGCGGAGCGCATCTCTCAGGCAATTCGTGCTGCGCGCGCCCGTGCTGTGCTTGAAGAAATTGTTGAAATCACTATCGATGAACATCAGGCGATTCGTGATGCCATTGCGCTGCGTGATCCTCTGCAAGCGCGTGAAGTTATGAAAAATCACATCATGGGAGCTGCCAGCCGCGTTAATCTCCAACTTGAAACATTTTGAGGGCAGTGAATTTGCATATCATCGTGATGGGTGTTTCCGGTTCTGGAAAGTCGACGGTTGGCGAAAAGCTCGCAGAGGCTCTTGCCCTGCCTTTCCTGGAGGGGGATAGCCTTCACCCGCAATCCAATGTCGATAAAATGGCGTCCGGTATTCCTTTGCAGGATGGCGATCGCTGGCCATGGCTTGATAAAATCGGCGAAAGTCTCAGGGCTGCCGGGGAGGGACTGATTGTTTCGTGTTCATCGCTGAAAAAGAGCTATCGGGATCGACTGCGTTCAGCAGTTGGTGGCAAACTGGCTTTCGTGTTTCTCGATGGTAGCTTTGAAGTATTGCATGAACATATGGGACAACGTACTGGTCATTTTATGCCTGTAACAATGCTCGAAAGTCAGCTTGCAACCCTTGAAAGCCCTATTGGTGAGCCATTGGTTTTCCGTGCGGATGTCGCGGATCCAGTTGAACAGATCATTGCGGAAAGTCTCGCCTGGATTCACTCTGTAGAGGCTGAGTTATTGTAAAGGCCAAAAGAACATCAATGCAGGTACTGTCACCAGTGCAATGATGATCGAAAGAGGCAACCCGAGTCTTGGATAATCGCTGAATCTATAGCCACCCGGTCCCATGACGAGTGTATTGCATTGGTGTCCGATAGGGGTGAGAAAATCACAACCAGCGCCAATCGCCACTGCCATCAGAAAGGCCTCCGGTTTAAAGCCAAGACCGGAAGCGAAGCTGGTGGCAATTGGAGCCATGACCAGAACAGTTGCAGCATTGTTGAGAAACGGTGTCACCATCATAGCTGTTATGAGAATGAGTGCGAGTGCACCATATGGCGGTAATTGATGGCCGATGCTTGATAGCCATTGTGCGATGAGTTCGGTGCCGCCTGTTGTCCGCAATGCATCGGAAACGGGAATAAGCGCGGCAAGCATCACCAGAATTGGCCCGTCGATTTCGTCATAGACCTCGTTGATGGGAATGACTTTAAACAGCAGCATGGCCACCGCTGCCGCAAAAAATGCTATAGCCACAGGCACAAGGCTGAAAGCTGTTGCGCCAATCGCGGCGATTAAAATTAAAAGGGGAATGAGTGCCCTCCTGACGCTGCCGAGCATGAGCTTACGACGTGCCAATGGCAGCAGCTCAAACTCTGTCAGGAAACTCGAAAGATTGGCTTGCCTGCCTTGCAGAACGACGACATCGCCAAAGCTGAGACGTACTTCACTCAGTCGTTCTGAAATACGCTGTCCCGGACGGCTGACGGCCAGCAGATTGACTTCATAACGAGCATAAAGATCAAGCTGTTGTGCATTGAGGCCTTCAAGGCGAGAGTTGGTGCCGATAACAGCTTCAACAGTTTCAATTTCTGTTGAGCCACTGGTTTCTGACGGGTTGCGGTTCTTGGAAAGAGTAAGTTTTCCGGAACTTACAACCGTATCGAGTGCTTTCGGATCGCCCTCAAGCAAAACAACATCATTTTCTTTCAGCCTGGTGTCAGGCAAAGGCGTTATGCGACTGTTCCTGCGAACGATGGATGTTACCATCGCTTCGCCTTCGGCAGGCTTGATCAGATCGCTTATCCGCTTGCCAATTACCGATGAATTGGCAGTTACGCTTGCCTCGGAAGCATAGTTTTTGATTTTAATGGCTTCATCCAGCGAAACATTTTCGCGCGTTCGCTGTGGTATGAGCCAATAGAAAGTCACAAGGTAAATCAGACCGACAACGGCTAAAACCGCGCCCACTGGTGTGAAGTCGAACATCGTAAATGGTTCGCCGACCATTTCGCCGCGTATACGTGAAACGACGATGTTTGGTGATGTGCCCACCTGTGTCATCAGGCCGCCAAGCAGTGCGCCAAAAGCCATCGGCATCAGGAAGGTTGAAGGCGATACATTGGAACGGCGCGCAAACTGAAACGCGACAGGGATCATGATTGCAAGAGCGCCAACATTTTTCACGAATGCTGATAAAACCGTCACGATTGCGACGAGAACGGCAAGCTGTATGCGCACATTGTTCAGGTCGGGAAGAAAGCGTTGTACGGCCTCCTGCATGAGGCCCGATCGCGCCACGCCTGCACTCACAATGAGTGCGCTACCAACGATGATAACAATGTCATCGCTGAAGCCGGTAAATGCGTGATCGAACGGAACGACTCCAACGGCGACGGCCAGCAGCAGCGAACACAGGGCTACGATGTCGTAGCGAAACTTACCCCAGATAAATGCCCCCATCATGAGAATAATCACTGCGAAGGACAGTATCTGCTGATGGGTCATGTAATGCGCATTCCTCGAGAATAGAAAAATATTCTATTTTGTGTAGCGCATAAAAAAGAAAACGAAAATGACTAAATCAAGCGAGTTCTCATGTATCGGGCGCTCAAAATCCGAACGCCCGATAATGAAATTAGTTGCTAACGCGGCGGCCATCCGCGCCGAAAATATGGACATCTTTCGCAGATGCACCAATCTTCACAACCTCATCAATTGAATGTTCTGAACGACCCTGAACGCGGAAGATCAGCGGCTTTCCATCAGAGAGTGAACTGTGAATATAACTTTCAGCACCAACAAGCTCGATAGCTTCAATACGGACTTCTGCATTGAAACCGTCGGCTTCCGCTTCGCCATTTTCGATAATGCGAATGTCTTCCGGTCTTACACCGAAGGTGTACTTGTCCGAAGGAAGTATCACGGAATTGCCCGGCTTCCAGACATTTTTCTCGTTACTCTCGAGCAGGTTCATGGATGGTGAACCAATGAAAGTTGCAACGAAAGTCGAGGCAGGCTTTTCGTAAAGCTCGATGGGCGTGCCGACCTGTTCGATATTGCCAGCGTTGAGCACCACAAGACGGTCTGCCATGGTCATGGCCTCCATCTGGTCATGGGTCACGTAAACGCTTGTTGTGCCAAGCGCACGCTGAAGACGCTTGATTTCAACGCGCATCTGTACGCGCAGCTTCGCATCGAGGTTTGATAGAGGCTCATCGAACAGGAACGCAGAGGGTTCACGAACAATCGCACGACCCATCGCGACGCGCTGGCGCTGACCACCCGAAAGCTGGCGTGGCTTGCGATCAAGGAACTGCTCGATTTCAAGCGCTTTTGCAGCTTTGGCAATACGGCGCTCAATTTCGTCCTTTGGTGTTTTGCGGTTTTTCAAGCCATAGGCAAGATTATCGCGCACAGACATATGCGGGTAGAGCGCATAGTTTTGAAACACCATTGCGATGTCACGTTCGGCTGGTTCTACGTCGTTAACAACGCGCTCACCGATGGAAATTGTTCCGGCTGTGATGCCTTCAAGACCTGCAATCATACGCAAAAGGGTAGACTTGCCACAGCCTGACGGGCCGACGAGGACGACGAACTCGCCGTCCTGAATATCCAGCGAAACGCCTTTGATGACTTCAACACCGCCGCCATAGCTCTTGCGGACATTATCAAGAGTGATCTTGCTCATTATTTTTCCGTTTCCACGAGACCTTTGACGAACCAACGCTGCATGAGAACAACAACGAGGATCGGCGGTATGATAGCCAGAATGGCCGTAACCATGACGTAGTTCCACGGTGTGGAAGCATCAGCGAAATCCACCATACGGCGTAGACCGATGATGATCGTGTTCATTTTCGCATCATTGGTGACGAGCAGCGGCCACAAATACTGGGTCCAGCCATAAATGAAGAGAATGACGAAGAGGGCAGCAATATTCGTCTTTGACAGCGGTAGCAGGATGTCGCGCATGAAGCGGAATGGGCCTGCATTGTCGATGCGCGCAGCTTCGACCAATTCACCGGGAATGGTCAGGAAGAACTGGCGGAAGAGGAATGTTGCTGTGGCCGATGCCATAAGCGGCAGTGTGAGGCCTGCATAAGTGTCGATCATACCCAGATCGACAATAACCTTATAGGTCGGCAGAATACGCACTTCGACCGGCAACATCAGCGTGACGAAGATCATCCAAAAGAAGAACATGCGGAACGGAAAGCGGAAAAATACAATCGCGAAAGCCGACATGAAGGAAATGATGATTTTCCCGACAGCAATAAGCATTGCAACCACGAACGAATTCCAAAGAAGCCGCTCAAGGCTCACACCGACCACACGCTCGACGCCGCCGAAAATGGCTTCATTGTAGTTTTCCAGCATATGACCGCCAGGCACTAGCGCGATCGGTGGGCGTATAATCTGTCCTGATGTCATCGTAGAAGCGATGAAAGTATAATAAATCGGAAAGGCAACAACGATAATCCCGATGATAAGGATCAGGTGACCTAACAGATTGGAGACTGGGCGCTTTTCAATCATTTTCGCCTCACTCACGAATAATGTACGCGCTTCTCAACGAAGCGGAACTGGAATGCGGTCAGGGCGATCACGATAATCATCAGAATAACGGACTGCGCCGATGAAGAGCCGAGGTTAAGATTGACGAAGCCGTCGTTATAAACCTTGTAGACCAGAGTTTCGGTTGCTTTGGCAGGGCCGCCACCTGTTACGGAGTGGATGATACCAAAGGTGTCGAAGAACGCGTAAACCGTGTTGACCACCAGCAGAAAGAAAGTGGTTGGTGCCAGAAGCGGGAACACGATCGACCAAAAACGCCGTGCGCCGCGTGCGCCATCTATGGCGGCCGCTTCAATCAGCGATTTCGGGATTGCCTGAAGGCCTGCGACAAAAAACAGAAAATTATAGGAAATCTGCTTCCATGCTGCCGCACCCACAATCATAGCCATGGCCTGATTGCCATTAAGCAGCGGATCCCATGCAAAGCCGGCACTGCGCAACATATAGGCAAGTGTACCCATCGCAGGGTTGAACATGAACAGCCAGAGCATGCCAGCTACGGCCGGTGCCACGGCATAAGGCCAGATCAGAAGTGTTCGATAGAATGTCTTACCCCGAATGACACGGTCGGCAGCGGTTGCAAGCAACAAGGCTGCGCCCATGGCAACGAATGCTGTCAGAAGATTGAAAACAATCGTCACCTGCACGGAATGCAGATAGTTCGGATCCGATAGCACATTGGTAAAGTTCGCCAACCCGACAAAGGTGGACTTCAGCCCAAAAGCGTCTTCACGCATGAAGGACTGATAAATTGCCTGACTTGCTGGCCAGAAGAAGAAAATCACAGTCAATATGATCTGTGGGGCCAGCAGAAAGTAGGGTAAGATCTTGTTTGGAAACGTGACACTTTGCACCGGAATTTCCTTACGATAGCAATGCCGCCAAACCCGTTTTGGGAAGGCGGCACACTTTAGTTCATCAAATTATTGTGCTGCAGCAATAGCTTCGTTGGCGCGTTTTACAGCGTTGTCGAGAGCAGTCTTTGCATCCTGCTTGCCTCCGAGCATCGCTTCATACTCTTCATTGAGAATGTCACGAACCTGCGGCAGATTGACGAGGCGCACACCCTTCGAATTTTCTGTGGGGGCTTTGCCCATCATCTGAAGGATTGGCGTCTCACGGCCCGGATTCTTTTCATAGAAGTCCGAGTTCTTCGTTGCTTCATAAGCGGCCATTGTCACAGGAAGATAGCCGGACTTTTCATGCAGCTTCTGCTGAATATTGGTCTGCGAGAGGAAGTTGAAGAACTGTGCGATGCCCTTGTATTGATCGTCGCTGAGGCCAGCAAAGACCCAGAGGCTTGCTCCACCTGGAATCGTGTTCTGTGGGCCATGCCCCTCATAATAGGGCAACTGGCCGATGCCGTAATTCATCCCAGATTTCACCACGTCGCCAAGGCCACCGGAGGATTCGGTTAACATTGCGCATTCGCCAGACGTAAAGAGCTGCTTGGCTTCAGATGTACGACCGCCATAGCGGAAGGTTCCATCTTTGGCGAGGTCGGCAATTGCCTGAAAGTGTTCAACGAAGAGCGGCTCATTGATTTTGAGTTCAACGTTGGTGCCGCCAAGACCATTTTCATTGGTGCCAAAGGAAACATTGTTCCAGGCAGAGAAGTTTTCAGTCTGAATCCATGTCAGCCATGTCGTAGTAAAACCACATGGCGAAGCGCCACTTGCCTTGATTTTCTTGGCTGCTTCAAAAACTTCCGGCCAGGTCTTTGGTGGATTGTTCTCGTCGAGGCCAGCTTTCTTGAAAGTATCTTTATTATAATAAAGGATCGGCGAAGACGAGTTGTATGGGAACGACAACATGGTGCCGTCTGGCTTCGAGTAGTAAGCGACAATACCTGGCAAATATTGAGACTTGTCGAATTTATAACCACCTTTTTCAAGTACGTCCGCAGCAGGAACAATTGCTCCTTCAGCCGCCATCATGACACCGCTGCCGGCATCGAAAACCTGAATGATTGCAGGTGGCTGCTTGGAACGGAAAGCGGCAATGCCAGCATTCAACGTTTCTGGGTAGCTGCCTTTATAGACCGGAACGATTTTATATTCGCTTTGACTTTCATTGAACTCTTTTGACAGCTCATTGACCATCTCGTTATTGGCACCGGCCATGCCGTGCCACCAAGACAACTCAGTCTGAGCGAAAGCCTGTGAACCAACAGTAAGGGCGAGGGCGCCGGTCAGCGCGGAAGTCGTGATCAGACGGGTAAGCATATTTCCTCCTCGGAAATGAGGTTTCGTGAAGTTCAAGAATGGACTCGATCCAATCTCATGCTCCGATACCTGCATTATGGTTATTACACTTATATGACTGCTATTTCGCTATAGGGCAACTTTTCTCTCCCTAAATAGAATAAAACCGAAAATGTTAATTGGTGAAAGGAAAAAAAACGAAAAAGAATCGATAATTATGTGTAGAAGATGTGGATAGTGTTCCGATCAGTCGTTCCATAGGTTCAGCATAGTGATTTTTGATCGCAGCTGACCACTTTGCATATTATTAATATGAAATATTCATTTCATTAAAAAAATGAGCAAACTCATGGCCTTGCGCTGCCATTCGAATCCCAATTTAAGTGAGTTGTCTTAAAAGCTGTTGATATGAATTTTTTAGGCAGTTTTGATCGCACGCTACTATTTTGAACGTAGGCAAAGCATTGCCAAAATATCTTACGGAGTTTTTATGCCCATCCATATCGACTGGAATGCAGCGTCTCTGTCTGCAAAGCTTCATTCCAGAAAGTGGGCCAAAGATGAACCCGGTGGTGTCATCATCGGTTTTGATTTGGGCGGTGTGAAGTTTGCCTATGCGGGAGGGCTTGAGAGCCTTTCTACGGGCATACCATTTACGGCAAATACGGTCGTTCGCTACGCTTCCATCACCAAGCATATTTTCTGCGCAATGCTTTTGCGTCATTCTGATGTGATTGCTCTTGGTGATCGTCTCGGTGAACACCTCCCGGAATTGCAGATGCCGTTAGCGGATGTAACCATCGCCGCTGCGCTGGATATGACAGGTGGTTTACCAGATGTACGTGAGTGCCTGACTTTATTGGGCCTGTCGGTTTACTCTCATACAAATTCCGAAAGCCTAATCGAGTTTCTTTCGACTTTGACGCGTCTCAATTTTTCTGCGGGGACTGAGATCTCCTATTCCAATACGGGTTATCGACTGGTTGAAGAGGCACTTAACCGTAAAGGCATATTTTTAAAAGATTTTGTACGTTCAGCGATAAGCCAGCCGCTCGATATAGGTATGGATGTTCCAGATATGTGGGCAGATCCTGTCAAAGGACTCGCGCCCGGTTATTGGAAAAACGGAGATAAATGGCAGGAAAGCTCGGCAGGCCTTCATCTTTCTGCATCTGGGAGCCTTGCTGGCAGCGGCATGGCGCTTACGAAATGGGCGCAGGCACTTCTTGCCGGTGGGGAGGGCTTCCGTGGATTGCTGTCGGAGCTGTCGGCGGAACATTTTCTAAGCGATGGTCGTGCGACAGGCTATGGGTTCGGCCTGCGCTGGAACGAAGTGGACGGGAAACGTCTTGTCGGCCATGGTGGATCGCATCCCGGATATAAAAGCTATTTCCTTCTCGACCCTGCTGACAAGACGGGCATAATCGTAGTTTCAAACCGCGAAGATGCAGATACATATAAGATCGCCCGTGACTGCATGGCCGCGCTCAATGGACTTTCGCTTCCTGCTGCGACCGACTCCATCCCGGATGGATTATATGTCGCTGATGATGGCCCGTTCTGGCTTGAGGTATGCGACGGTGTTGCCAATTATCTGGGTGCAGAAGATCGGCTCTATGATATTGGAGAAGGCTGGGCTTCTTCATTGTCGCCATCTTCACCAATGAGGTTGCGGTGGAACGGTGAGGTGCTTCAAGGCGAGATCGGCCATGCGCAGCGCGAATTGTATCCAGTTCAAGCGAGGCCAGTCGATAACGAGTTTGACGGTCATTGGATCGCTCCACTGTATGGTGCGTCGTTCACTATCGACAATGGTCACATTATTATGGGTATCGGTCCCGCGCGTCAGGTGATGCCACTCGAAGATCTTGGCAATGGCAGAGCTTTATTCACGTTGCGGGATGGCCCATGGAACAAACGCATTTGCGTCCATCTGCTTGGCGGCAATAGACTTGAATTGGTACTCAACCGCAGCCGTATGATTGAATATCAGCGTTGAAACCGCTTCATTATGTTATTTTCGGGAAATTGATTCCGAAAATGATTTGAATGGAGTGAGCCGATGCTTGAACAGATGATCGATCAGGGTGCCGGTCGTGAGCCCGCCGATATCGTGTTGAAAGGTGGCCGCTTTTTCGATCTCGTAACCGGCGAACTGGTTGAAAGCGACATAGCGATCAGCGGTGATCGTATTGTGGGAACATTCGGTACCTATCAGGGAAAACAGGAAATCGATATTTCCGGTCGCATTGTCGTGCCGGGTTTCATCGACACGCATCTCCATATTGAATCGTCGAATGTGACGCCACATGAATTTGACCGGTGCGTGCTGCCACAGGGCGTTACCACAGTTATTTGTGATCCCCACGAGATAGCTAATGTTCTTGGCGTAGAAGGTCTGCAATATTTCCTCGATAGTTCGCTGGAGACGATCATGGATATCCGGGTGCAGCTTTCAAGCTGTGTGCCTGCTACCCATATGGAAACATCCGGTGCCGAACTGCTGATCGATGATCTGCTGCCTTTTGCCGACCATCCGAAGGTCATCGGTCTCGCCGAGTTCATGAATTTTCCCGGTGTTCTTTCAAAAGACCCTGAATGCATGGCAAAGCTTAAAGCCTTTCAGGGGCGACATATTGATGGTCACGCACCGCTTCTGCGTGGACTGGATCTGAATGGCTATATTGCAGCTGGTATTCGCACCGAGCATGAAGCGACCAGTGCCGAAGAAGCGCTGGAAAAGATGCGTAAAGGTATGCATGTGTTGGTGCGTGAGGGCTCCGTATCCAAAGACCTGCATGCCTTGATGCCGATTATCACTGAGCGTCACTCGCAATTTCTGGCGCTTTGCACCGATGATCGCAATCCACTCGATATCGCCGATCAAGGGCATCTCGATTATCTCATCCGCACGGCGATCGCAGGTGGTGTTGAACCGCTTGCTATTTATCGCGCGGCAAGTGTTTCGGCAGCGCGCGCTTTCGGGCTGTTTGATCGCGGTCTGGTTGCGCCGGGACAGCGCGCCGATCTCGTGGTCGTCGACAGTCTTGAAGGTTGCAATGCTGAAATCGTTCTGTCTGCGGGCAGGGTGGTTTCGGAAGAACTTTTCTCAACGCGTGGATCAGTTGCGGAAGTCGGGCGCAACAGCGTGAAAGCGCCCACTGTCAGTGCATCAAGCTTCAGATCACAATCCAACAGCGGCAAAACCCGTGCAATTGGCATTGTTCCGGGAAAGATCATCACGGAAAGCTTGGAGTATGATCTTAAAGTTGGTCCGCATGGCGTGGAACCCGATCTTGAGCGCGATGTGGTCAAAATCGCAGTCGTCGAGCGACATGGCAAGAATGGCAATATTGCCACTGGATTCGTACATGGTTTTGGCCTGAAAGCCGGAGCCATTGCGTCAACTGTCAGCCATGACAGCCACAATATCTGCGTTGTTGGCACTTCCGATGAAGATATTGCAGCAGCCGCCAACCGCTTAGGCGAAATGGAAGGTGGATTTGTCGTGGTGCGCGATGGAAAAGTGCTCGCAGAAATGCCTCTTCCTATTGCAGGACTGATGAGCGTTGAACCTTATGAAACCGTGCGCGAACAACTCCGCGCACTTCGCCATGCCGCCGAGGAGCTCGGTTCTGTGCTAGAAGAGCCGTTTCTCCAATTGGCTTTTGTTGCCTTGCCAGTGATCCCGCATTTGAAGATCACAGATCGCGGACTTGTCGATGTCGACAAGTTCGAATTTGTGGGCAATTGAACAGACTGACTATAGCGTCATAATTGCATTAATCTGATTTGCTAACGCACTGGCATAAATCGGATTTTGACCATGCAATTTTTGAACACCTTTGATCTTTATCCATTCCTCGACACGGCGGTGAGCTTCACCGCCGCGTTCATCTTTGGCACGATGATCGGTGCCGAACGTCAATATCGCCAGAGAACTGCGGGATTGCGTACCAACGCGCTTGTTGCGCTGGGGGCAGCTGCATTCGTTGACCTAGCTGCGCGTCTTGCAGGTAGTGCCGAAGCGTTGCGTGTTATCGCTTATGTCGTTTCTGGCGTCGGGTTTCTGGGCGCTGGCGTCATAATGAAAGAGGGCATGAACGTCCGTGGGCTGAACACAGCTGCGACGCTCTGGTGCTCAGCAGCCGTTGGTGCCTGCGCAGGAACAGACATGCTGGCGGAAGCAGCGCTTCTAACCCTATACGTTTTGCTGGGAAATACGTTATTGCGACCGCTCGTTAATCTCATCAACCGCATTCCAATTGATGAGCAGGCGTTGGAGCAGACCTATGAGGTGCGCGTGATTGCCTCTCATCAGGCCATGGAAGAAATGCGCGAATTGCTAGTCGAGAAGCTCGACGAGGCGAAATATCCCGTCGGCAATGTGGAGATTTCTGATCGTAATGCTGAGACGGTTGAAATTCTCGCAACCCTTGTGAGTACGTCGATTGACCCGGAAGAAATCGAAGCCGTCACGCTTTTCATGGAAAAGCACCCGGGCGTGTTTTATGCAGGCTGGGAAGGCAGTTCGAAGGATTGATTATCGATCAATCCGCGTCGACAAAATGATAGACGACATGGTGCGTTCGACGCCTTCTAGCGCACCAATTTTGTCGAGGATAATATCCAGTTCCTGAATTGAAGGCGCTTCGACGACCACGATCATATCGAAATGACCGCTGACCGAGTGCAGCGTTCGCACAGCCATGATGCCGCGAAGTGCTGATTCAACCTTTGGGGCAAACTTTGGCAGTGCCGTAACCAGCACATGCGCACGCACAAGATCACGCTCGAATTCCGGAGCGATTCGAACGGTATAACCTTCGATTACACGGCGCTTTTCCAGCTTTTCCAGCCTGCTTTGTACGGTTGTACGCGACACGCCAAGCCTTCTTGCAAGGTCAGCAGTTGAGGCGCGAGCATTTTCGCGTAGCAGGGCAATAAGGGTAAGATCGGCATTTGTCGTCATAATGCATATTAGATACGTTAAATTGCACAAACAAACAACGTGAAATCGTCAGTTTAAATGCTTCTTTTCGCCGAAATTTGTGAAATTCTTTGTATATTGAAATTGCAATACCCAAACAGAATTATAGGGGAAAAGACATGAAAGAGATCGTTGTTGTAGGCGCGGGCAAAATTGGCGCGACCATTGCCGATCTTCTGGCTTCGACGGGTGACTACGCTGTGACGGTTGTTGACCGTTCGCAGGCACAGCTCGACGCGCTGGACACTGGTGCGGAAGTCAAGACGCAGGCTCTCGATATTGCAGATGCGAAGGCCCTTGAAGCTGTTTTGACCGGCAAGTTTGCAGTTCTGAGTGCTGCTCCATTCCAGCTCACCACACTGATCGCAGAAGCAGCAGCCAAGACTGGCGTGCATTACCTTGACTTGACCGAAGACGTTGCCAGCACCAAGCGCGTTATGGAACTTGCAAAGGATGCTAACACTGCATTCATCCCACAGTGTGGTCTGGCTCCGGGCTTCATTTCGATCGTTGCCTATGACCTTGCGAAGCGCTTTGATACGCTAGAAAACGTGCGTATGCGCGTTGGCGCTCTGCCAGAATTCCCATCGAATGCGCTCAACTATAATCTGACCTGGAGCACAGATGGTCTTATCAATGAATATATCGAACCATGCGAAGCCATTGTAAACGGCAAGCTGACGAAGGTTCCAGCTCTTGAAGAGCGTGAAGAATTCTCGCTTGATGGCGTGACCTATGAAGCATTCAATACGTCGGGCGGTCTCGGTACGCTCTGCGATACACTTGAAGGTAAGGTTCGCACACTTAACTACCGCACAATCCGTTATCCGGGCCATGTTGCTCTGATGAAGGCGCTGTTGAACGACCTCGGCCTGCGTCATCGCCGTGAAGTGCTGAAAGACATTTTTGAAAATGCGCTGCCAAGCACTCTTCAGGACGTTATCGTCATTTTCGTAACTGTTTCGGGCACCAAAAATGGTCGTCTGGTTCAGGAAACCTATGCGAACAAGGTTTATGCCAATCAGGTTGGCAAGATCGTTCGTTCGGGCATCCAGATCACGACAGCGTCTGCAATTTGCGCCGTGCTCGATATGCTTGCCAAAGGTGAAATTGCACAGAAGGGTTTTGTTCGTCAGGAAGACATCACGCTTGATGCATTCCTCGCAAACCGCTTCGGCAAGGCCTATGCACAAGACGATCATTCGACGCGTCTCGTTGCCTGAAAGCACCTTTAAGGCCATATCAGACCCGTTGCGCTCAATGCGCAGCGGGTTGTTTGCGTTCTGATATGACCAAAGTTGCGATTGAATTGGTTCGGCTTTGCGGGCAATCCGAACTGAGGACTTCATAAAAAGCCCGTGTCTAACAAGAGGAATAGGGAAGCGATGTTTAAAACAATTTTGCTGGCCGGTCTGGCCTCTGTCGCCCTCGCCATGCCTTCGCAGGCGAAGGAATGGAAAGAAATCCGTATCGCCAGTGAAGGTGCCTATCCACCCTTTAACTATATGTCGCCCGACGGTAAGTTGGTGGGATTTGATCTCGATATCGCCAATGCACTTTGTGATGCAATGGAAGCCAAGTGCACAATCGTTGCCAATGATTGGGATGGAATGATCCCCGGCCTTCAGGCAAACAAGTTCGATGCGGTGATTGCTTCGATGGCCATTACGCCAGAGCGTGAAAAGCAGGTTGCGTTCTCCGAGCGCTATTATACAACGCCGCTCGCAGTTGTTGTACCCAAGGACAGCGATATCACTTCGCTCGAACCTTCTGCATTCGATGGCAAAACCGTAGGTGCGCAAGCTGGTACAACGCAGGGTAACTATGCCGATGACGTTTATGGCAAGGCCGGCGCGGATGTGAAGCTTTACCCAACGGCTGATGAAGCCAATGCTGATCTTGAAAATGGCCGTATTGACGCAATTGCAGCTGACAAGTTTCTTGCCGCAGATTGGCTGAAAAAGCAGGGAGCTGATTGCTGCAAGTTCCTGGGCGATATTCCGGGTTCGGAAACGAAGATTTCTGTGGCTCTGCGTCAGGGCGACGATGATCTGCGCGAGCAATTCAATGCGGCCATCAAAAAAATTCGTGAAGACGGCACTTACGAAACAATTCGCAAGAAGTATTTCGACTTCGATATCTATTGATAGAATTTATGAGCGTCGCCAAATGTTTAACTTGAAACTGGCGACGCTCGGTGCTTCATTGAGAACATAATATTGTGGGCGAGAAACCTGCAAAGCAGAACTATAACAATGTTCAAGGGGAATATTATGTTGAAATCAATCCTGTTCGCAGGTGTGGCCTCCATTATCGCTGCACTTCCAGCGCAAGCTAAAGAATGGAAGGAAATCAAGATCGCCACGGAAGGCGCTTATCCGCCATTCAATTTTGTTGCAGCTGATGGCTCTTTGCAGGGGCTTGATGTCGATATCGCCAATGCGCTTTGCAAGGCGATGGACGCTAAGTGCACCATCGTTGCCAATGATTGGGACGGCATGATTCCCGGTCTTCAAACCAACAAGTTTGATGCCGTTATCGCGTCGATGAGCGTGACGGAAGAGCGCAAGAAGCAGGTATCTTTCACTGACAAATATTATTCCACACCGTTGTCAGTTGCTGTTCCTAAAGACAGTCCGATCACGTCACTTGATGCAGAAGCGTTCAAAGGCAAGTCGGTGGGTGCGCAGGGATCCACCACGCAGGGCACGTATGCGGAAGATGTCTACGGTAAAGCCGGAGCAGACGTCAAACTTTACCCGACAGCTGATGAAGCCAATGCCGATCTTAAAAGCGGGCGTCTTGATGCGGTCGTATCCGATAAATTCCCGATTTCGGACTGGATCAAGGCTGATGGGGCTGATTGCTGCAAGTTGATAGGCGATGTGCCCGGCACACAAACCGACACAGCAATTGCTGTGCGTCAGGGTGACAATGATCTGCGCGAACAGTTTAATGTCGCCATTAAGAAAATCCGTGATGACGGAACTTATGAGACAATCGTCAAGAAATATTTCGACTTCGATATTTACTGATTCAATATAAGTTGTTTGTAAAAGTTTGCTCACTTTGATGTATGAATGCGCGCATCGACAATATTGTCGATGCGCGCTTTTATTTCATGAAATGGGTTGGGGATACCATGCAGCAGCAAGATGTCATCGTTCTGGGCGCGGGTATTGTCGGGGTTTCAGCCGCGCTTCACTTGCAGGCACGAGGCCGATCGGTAACGCTTGTTGATCGCGGCGAACCGGGACAGGGTACAAGTTTTGGAAATGCCGGTCTTATCGAGCGTTCAAGTGTTATTCCCTATTCGTTCCCACAAGGCTTTTGGACTTTGCTGCGCTATGGTTTAAACCGGCGTTCTGATGTGCGCTATGATCCATTCTATGTTCCACGTATCGCCCGCTGGCTGTTTCAGTATTGGCGAGAATCTTCACCGGAACGCCTGAAAATCGCCACCGACGCCATGTTGCCTCTCGTGCAAGCGAGTGTAAGCGAGCATGATGCTCTGATCGAACAAGCAGGTTGTCAGCGCCTGGTTCGTTCGCAAGGGTGGATCGAAGTTTTCCGCAGTGAAACGGCTTTTCAGGCTGCTGTTCAGCGCCTGCCGCAGTTACAACGCTTTAATCTGGCCTATGATGTTTTGGCTTCACAAGCGCTGAGAGTGCGCGAAGCAACGCTGGGTGAGGTTGCAGGTGGTATCCATTGGCTCGACCCAAAAACTATTGTCAATCCCGGTGGTCTGGTTCAGGCTTATGCGGATTTGTTTCGATCAAATGGCGGCCGATTTGTTAATGGTGATGCAGCAACGCTTTGCGAAAGCACAAATGGCTGGCAGGTTATCACCAGGGATGGCCCAACTTTCGCACGTGAAGTTGTTGTGGCACTTGGCCCGCAGTCGGGGCTGATTTTTAAAAAATTTGGCTATCAAATTCCGCTTGGTATTAAGCGTGGCCATCATATGCATTTTGAAATGCAGGATGGTAAGCGCATTGGTCACACAGTTGTTGACGAAGAAGCAGGTTATGTCCTCGCGCCGATGGTGCAGGGGGTTCGCCTTTCGACCGGTATCGAGTTTGCATCACCGGATGCTCCAGCCAATTTCATTCAGTTGAAGCGTGCTGAAAAAGTGGCGCGACGCCTTCTGCCGCAATTGGGTCTGCCAATTGAAACCAAACCATGGCTTGGCCTGCGCCCGTGCCTGCCGGATATGCGGCCGGTTATTGGACCCGCGCCGCGCCATAAGGGACTATGGTTTGATTTCGGTCATGCGCATCATGGTCTTACAATTGGTCCGGCAAGCGGCCGGTTACTCGCCGAGATGATGACAGGTCAAAACACATTTACCGATCCAGCGCCTTATTCGGCAAATCGATTTCTCTAATAGGCTTCGATTTTCGGCGGGTGGTCTTGTCATTTGCGGTGAAGCGGGGTTATCAATTAATCCCTTTCACATCCGCGTTCAGCGGCAAATCAATCCGGAAAAATCTCGTGAAAATGAAGCCTTTGGGCCGCACAGGCCTCAATGTCAGCGAAATATGCCTCGGCACCATGACCTGGGGCGTGCAAAACACTGAAAACGATGCGCATGAGCAGCTCGATTTTGCTGTCGATGCTGGTGTCAACTTTATCGATACAGCCGAAGCTTATGCCATTCCGATGAGCCCGGAAAGTTTTGGTAAAACCGAAACTTATATCGGAAACTGGTTTAAAAAGACTGGCAAGCGTGATCAGGTCATTCTCGCCAGCAAGATTGCAGGTGGTGGCCGTCAACCGTGGATTCGCGGCGGGGCAAAGCCTAGCCGTGCAAGTGTTGCAGAGGCCGTTAATGATAGCCTCTTACGATTGCAGACAGATTACATCGATCTTTATCAGATTCACTGGCCATCGCGTCCGCACTATCATTTTGGTCAGGGCTGGAGCTTTGATCCGTCCAGCGTTGATCCGAAAGTTGAACGCGAACAGATCCACGATGTTCTGCTTGGTCTGGAAGATGCCGTTCGCGCGGGTAAAATTCGCCACGTTGGTTTGTCGAATGAAACCGCATGGGGCACCATGCAATGGCTGAATATTGCTGAGCAGCACAACCTTCCGCGCATGGCATCGATCCAGAACGAGTATGGATTGTTGCAGCGTGAATTTGATCATGACATGGCGGAAGTTTCGCTGTTCGAAGATGTAGGTTTGCTTGCATATTCAACGCTTGCGGCAGGAGTCCTGACCGGCAAGTACCTTGATGGCAAGAAGCCAGAAGGTTCACGTGCTTCTGTAATGGAGGGCGGCATGTGGC